>NZ_JBIRCY010000040.1:0-71088 GCF_044326205.1 Mesorhizobium sp. IMUNJ 23232 | reverse complement strand
GTAACCGTGCGGTGAGGGCCGCGGTCAGGCTGCTTTCGCCGTGGCGGTGGATCGGCGCCAGTTCCACGGCAGAAGTTCAGCCAGCCGGTTCTGTGGCGTGTCGGCGATACGGGCGAGCACATCGGCGAGCCAAGCCTGCGGGTCGACGTCGTTGAGCTTCGCTGTGCCAAGGAGCGTGTACATAATGGCCGCGCGCTCGGCGCCGCGCTGGGAGCCGGCGAAGAGCCAGGACTTTCTGCCGAGAGCCAGGCCGCGTAGTGCCCGTTCGGCCGCGTTGTTCGTGAGGCAGATGCGCCCGTCTTCGAGGAAGCGTGTGAAGCCATTCCAGCGCTTGAGCATGTAGTCTATCGCCTGTGCGGCAGGCGCATGGCGCGAGAGTTTGGCCCGTTCGCCACGCATCCATTCTTCCAGTCCGGCGACGAGCGGCGCGCTCCGCTCCTGACGCACGGCAATGCGTTCGGCTGTGGCAAGACCATTGATGTCGCGCTCTATGTCGAACAGGAGATCGATGCGTTTGACGGCCTCGAAGGCGATCGGCGAGATCGGCGGCGCGGTCTTTCCTCGACGGGTATTGGCGGCGATGTCGGCCAGCACGAAGAACTTGCGCCTGGCATGGCTCCAGCAGAGCGCCTCCGTCACCGGACCGGGCTGCCGGTCGGGGAGGTAAAGTCGGTTGTAGCCGGCATAGGCATCGGCCTGAAGAATGCCGGTGAACTGCTTCAGGTGCCGCTCGGGATGCTCGCCGGATCGGTCGCGCGAGGCGTAGAACAGCGCCGCCGACGGCGCGATGCCGCCGAAGGGCCGGTCGTCGCGGAGATAGACCCAGGCCCGGCCGGTGTCGGTCTTGCCCTTCGCCAGGATTGGCACTGTGGTATCGTCGCCGTGAAGACGCCCTGCCGAGAGTACATGCTCCTCGATCAGCGAATGCAGCGGGCGCAGGACCGCCGCGCAGGCGCCGACCTGGTCGGCCAGCGTTGACAGGCTCAGCTCGACGCCTTCGCGGGCGTAACGTTCGCTCTGCCTGTTGAGTGGCTGGTGTTGGCCGAACTTCTCGAACAACACCATGGCAAGCAGGTTCGGACCGGCAAAACCGCGCGGCGTAACGTGGAAGGGCGCCGGCGGCTGGGTGACCGCCTCGCACTGCCGGCACGAGAACTTCTCGCGCACTGTCTGGATGACCTTCCACTGGCGCGGGATCACCTCAAGCGTTTCGGTGACGTCCTCGCCCAGCTTCGACAGCTTCGTCGAGCCGCAGCAGGGACAGTTCTCGGGTGGGGTGATCACGACGCGCTCGCGCGGTAGATGCTCAGGAAAGGACTTGCGCGATGGACGCCGACGCTCGAACGAGAGAACCGTCTGTGTTTGGGACGCCGCCTTCTCCGCCGCCAATTCGTCCTCGGTTGCGTCCGCCTCCAGATCTTCGAGTTGCATCTCCATCTGCTCGAGCAGCCTCGCCTTGCGCTCAGACCGGCTGCCATAGAGTTCGCGCCTGAGCTTCTCGATCTCCAGCTTCAGTCGTGCAATCAGCGCCTCCGTCCCGGAGCTGACTGCCACGGCGCGGGCGGCAAGCGCTTCCGCCTCGATGCGCGCGGCGCGCTCCGCGAGGATCATCGCGTGGGCGGCGGCGAGGTCGGAAGGGAGCGATTCAGCGGCGGACACGGGATCGATGGAATCACATCCGCCGCCGTATGCAAGGCCGAAGGTCAGCCTGTCGCCGTCGGCCGCCAGGTCTTTTGCGGCATGCGCCAGTCAATGCCTTCGAGCAGATAGCCGAGTTGCGCCGGCGTGATCGTGACCGCGCCGTCGGCCGGCGACGGCCAGATGAAGCGGCCGCGCTCGAGCTTCTTCGAGAACAGGCAGGCGCCCTGGCCGTCGTGCCACAGAACCTTGATCAGATCGCCGCAGCGGCCGCGGAAGACGAACAGATGACCGTTGTGTGGATCACGCTTCAGCGTCTCCTGTACCACCAGCGCCAGTCCCGGAAAGCCCTTCCGCATGTCGGTGTGGCCTGTCGCCAGCCATACCCGCACGCCGCTCGGAACCGGGATCATCGCGGCCCGAGCACGTCCAGAACACGCCGCAGCGCCTCGGCATCAACGTCGCGATCCACCCGGACGCGGTGCCCGCCGCCAAGCTCGATCTCGATGATGCCGCTCTTGCGGCGACGTCGGCCGGGAGACGCCGATGATGCCGGCACCTCGACGGCAGGCGACGCAACAGCAGGAGGAGCGATCTCGACCGGGACCAACTGCGATGACCCGCCATCGACCCGATCACACAGGTCCTTGCGCCATCGGAAGAGCTGGCTGACGTGAATGCCCGCCGATCGCGCGACTTCCGATACCGACACGCCAGCCTCAAGCGACGCCGCGACCAGACGCTCCTTCTCCACGTGCGACCAGCGCCGGCGTCTCTCTAACGACGTGATCACCTCCACACGCGGCATCGTCATAGGCCTACTCCTAGGATTAGCCCTAGGACTTCCGACGTTCCCCCTCAGCCTACAAGGCGGCATTCACCGGAGGGATACGATGATCCTGCCTGGGCCTCGGGCGAAGCCAAGCGATATCCGACGATCGATGAAATTACGCGCTCCAACCTGCCGGATCCTGTGAAGGTATATCTGCTAGCGCTGGTGAAGGCCGCCCTAGATGTTCCTGACTGGGCACGCCCCTGAACTCATCGGCGCGCCCCCTTGCAGGCGCGCCTCACGTCCTCGACGTTCTTGACGGTCCCAATGACCATCTATGTGCTCGTCGCAAAGTTGCGTGGATAACTTCGACCGAAAGCAACTCAGCGCTATCGCTTCCGCCCCCTTCCTGGCGTTCACCAAGCACTGGAATCACACGGGGAGCCAGCTCTTACTAGTGCAGCTATTTTCTAACTTGTAGGAACGTCTTTTCTTCTCCGAAGTTTCGGAAGTCGAACGGAGCGCGCCTATCAATGGGCCTGAAGGCGAACCTCCACAGCAAGGCGAAGACTATGATATTCGTTCTGATGGCGGTTGGCGTGATTATGCTCGGCTACGTCGCATATGTTTTTGGACGCGCAGCATGGGCAGGGGGGCGCAACGGCGAATGGCAGGCCGCAATCGGATGCACATTGCTTTCCGCATCGTGCTTCACTTTAATTGCCATGGTTGCCATTTTTATGCCCACCGTGAAGCAACCCACGTGTTCTATCGTGCAGGACGGGAGTGCAAATTCGGGCGAGTGCTGAAGCGCATAGGCGAGGCCAGCACCACGAATGATAGATTGATCAGAAATCCCGCCAGCGGTCGATGTGGCAGCGCACCCGAATGCGGCCCGCAAAGGTCTAGCCGCGTTATCGCCCAGGACTTCCTACGTCTCAGATTGCCAGCGCCTCCACCAATTGCGCCCGCCTGCTGCGCCGAGCGAGCTGCCGGGGTTCGGGTCGCGAAATAATGCAATTTGGGCACCATGCATAAACCATGGTGCCGATTCAGATTATCATGATAGGGTATCCCAGAGCGTCGGCCCGAGGGCCGTGTTTGACGGCGTTCCTGCCGAGTTATGGCTCGCTTCGCGAGTCTTCGGCCCCCCAAGGGCCCCATTATGCCAACGACACCGACTGTGCATTTCGAAGCCGCGAGCGCGCTTGCAATCGTGGTATCATCAAACGAACCGTTGTTATTTCTGTCCGACGACCTGAAGGTCATTGCAGCGAGCGCATCCTTCTGTCGTGCTTTTGAGATCGACCCTGCGACAGTTCCCGGTAAGCACCTTAGCGAGCTTGGCAACGGCGAATGGGCGATGCCCACGCTGGCGTCACTGCTGACGGCGACCGCTTCCGGAAACGCGCAGATCGAAGGCTACGAAATTGACTTGAAGCGGCCAAACCAGAAAACAAGAAACTTGGTCGTCAACGCTCGCACGCTTAACGATGGCGACATTGATCACATTCGCTTGCTTCTGGCCATAACGGACGTCACGGATGCCCGAGCCGAGGCCCGTCTGAAAGATGATCTAGTTCGCGATAAGGCAATCCTGCTGCAGGAAGTCCAGCACCGAGTAGCAAATAGCCTCCAGATCATTGCCAGCATTCTCATGCAGAGCGCGCGCCGGGTCCAATCGGAAGAAGCTCGCGGGCATCTTCGAAATGCCCATCACCGGGTCATGTCGATTGCGGACCTTCAACGGCAACTTTCTACGTCTAAAGGCGGCAGCGTCGAGTTACGTACCTATCTCACTCAGCTTTGCCAAAGCCTCGGTGCGTCGATGATCGCCGACCCCGGTCGGCTCTCGATCGAGGTGACGGTGGACAATAGCGCCGTGGAAGCAGACGTTTCGGTCAGCTTAGGCCTAATCGTGACCGAACTCGTCATCAACGCTCTGAAACACGCCTTTCCCGATGAGCGAACCGGCGCAATTGCAATAGACTATCGCTCGACGAATAATGACTGGACCCTTTCAGTTACCGACAATGGCATCGGCATGCCGGTGGGGGGCGATGCACCCAAGGCAGGACTAGGAAGTGGCATTGTCGAGGCGCTAGCGAAAAACCTGCAGGGCGAAATCAAGCTGACCGATGCAGATCCCGGTACTGTGATCACCATCAGCCACCGGGAACGGGAACCGGCTAGCCTCCAAACCGAAATTCCCACAGCCGCCTAGGAACTCAATTGCCTTTCAAACGCTACATCGCCGAGCGTTCGAGGTTCTCAACCATGTCTGTGTAATTGATGAATAACGGAAAATCGGTAGTTCTGGTTGTCGAAGACAACACGCTCATTCGGATGGGTGCCCTCGATTTGGTACTGTCTGCCGGCTATGAAGCGCTTGAGGCCTGGGATGCAGATGAAGCAATTCGCATATTAGAGCTGCGATCCGACATCGATCTGGTGTTCAGTGTTCACCGATGTTCAGATGCCAGGGACGATGGACGGCGCTAAGCTAGCTCATTACATCCGCGAACGATGGCCGCCCATAAAATTGCTCGTGGCTTCGGGCAATGCAATTCTCGAAGAAAGTAGCCTGCCGTTTGGGAGCAGGTTTTTCCCAAAGCCATATGACGACCACGCCATTACAGATGCGATGGCCCGCCTGCTTGCGAGCGATCACGCTTCTCACGTTTAAACATTCGTCATGCCCGGCATGAACGCGTGTTGCCCCCTAAACTGGTTGCTGGTTTAAGGGCAGATTTCGCGGTGTAGCTGCTAGAAATATGGCAGTCTGTTTACCATCCATTGCGAACGCAGAAGCGCTCACAGGCCGCTGTAACCGTCTGGAAATCGCGCTCTACACTGCTGTCATAAGAACCCGGCACCGGCATGGTCGCGGTAGCGCTCGCTGCGGCGGATATACTTCCGCACTGTGCGGGGGTCGACGTGGCGGGTTTGATCCATGATCCTATTCAGATCAGCCCCGCGCTCGGCTGCGCTGGTCACGAAGCCGGCGCGAAGGGAATGACCTGAGAATTCTTCGGCATCGAGGCCGGCGCGTTCTGCGTACCCCTTGATGACTTTGGCGACTGCCCAGCCTGTCAGGCGCTCGGCGGAAACCGCGCTGCCCTTGTTGACCGGTCGGAACAGCGGTCCATCCGTCAGCCCGGCCGCGTCCAGCCACGCCTTCACAGCCGCGACAGGCCGCAGGCTTTCGCCGGTCGGGATTGCTACCGTGTAGCCTTGGCCCTCTTGATCGGTCTTGGATCGGCGGATGGTCACGTCGAGCCCCTTGTCGGTGAATGCCAGGTCGGACACGTCGAGCGCGACCAGTTCGGAGCGACGGAACGCACCGGCCATCCCTAAGAGGATCAGCGCGCGGTCGCGCTTGCCTTGCATGGCGTGAGTCGAATGGGCCAGCATCGCTGAAACTCGTCTGCGGTCGCGGGTTGCTTCTGCACCGGCGCTGTGCCGATCGTGCGGCGGATGCCCTTCATGACCATGGAAACGGCTTCGTGTTCCGTCGGCGTCGGCAGGCCGGCTGCCTTGTGTGAATGCCTGATCGCCGCCACGGCGACGGCCAGGCTGAAAGCCTTAAGCCCTTCCTTCATCCGAGCGACGAGATAGGCGGACACCGTTTCGGGTTCGGCCGGTAGGCTGGTCACGCCTCGATCGACGCACCATGCCTGAAACGCGGTCCAATTCGAACGGTAGGCGAGCAGCGTGTTCTTGGCTTTGGATGCCCGCGCTACCTCGCGCACGTCGTCGTCGATGAGCGCAACCGCTCGTGCGGTCGTGTCGGCGACGGTCAAATCGAAACTGACTGCTGCGCAGAAATCGTCCATGTATTTGGTTCCAATAACGACGATTATGGAGGCTATGTTCCGCTGGTGAGAGCCCGGCCACGTCTCCGCCGCCGGGCCGACCTATTTGTGTGGCCTAGCCCTCCGCCTTGAAGTTCTCGGCTTCCCTTTGAACCTTCTTCATGTCCCCTCCGTGCTTGCGGATGAGGTCTTTGGCCTGTTGGGGCGAGAGGTCGGTCGTCTCGGCCAGGCGAAGCGCCTTCGCTTCGTCGCCTTTGGATGCCGTTTCATCGTTGGCTGCTGTTTGTTTTGGCATTGTGGTTCTCCGTTATTCCGGTGAACGCCGCCGAGCCGGACTCGTTGCCTATCTCTTCGCCGGCGTGGAACAACCGACCATCACGAAGGTTGAAGCGCCGAGGGTTACACCACCAACTGCCGTCCTTGGGAATGAAGCGAGATGCGTGCTGGACTAACATTTGCTGCCGTCACCTTCGCCGCGCTGACGACCCTGGCCTTCGCGAACCCACCAAAGGACGTTGCAGATCTCATAGGCGCCCCCGCAGCGGGTGCGGAAACGGAGATGGTGAACCGTGGCTATGAGAATATGAAAAACAACACATGGTGGAACCCGGAAATGGGTGTCTGTGTCCATGTCGATGTTTTAGACGGTAACTTTACGTCCGTCACAATGATCGCACGGACTGGCTGCGGGCAAAGCGGTGGGGCGGCCGCAACATGCCCCCCTGATCTTCCTGAGGCTAATCTTGCCAAACAGCCTGGATGCAGCCTGTAGCTCCAGCTTTTGCGTTCGCCGGATTGCCCGGCGATTTGCGACAAAGCCGTTCAATTTGCGGGGCTGTATTGCATGAAGGACACTCGGGATGAAAAGCACGCTGTACGCCGTCTATGCGCGCCTACTGGCTTGCCCTATCTGGCGATTACATTGTTGCCCGATGGCAGGGTCCTGGCCCGTCAATTCGACTCGTCGAAAGATGCGTCGGCATATATTGGCGAGTTGTCGGCAGGCGGTGCGCGCGATCCAAGCACGCACTAGCCCGGCCACGTCCGTCTCCGCAGCCGGGCAGTGTCTGGACTATAGCTTGTCGACCGTCTTCTTAACGGCATCCTTTGCTTTTCCGACCGTCTGCTGAACCTTCCCCTTCGCTTCCTGGTCCGCGCCTTTGGCCTTCAGCCGGTCGTTGTCGGTCACGTCGCCGGCGGCTTGCTTTGCCTTTCCGGCTACCTCATTTGCGGCGCCCTTGATCCTGTCGCTCGTGCTGCCCATGACAAATCTCCTGTGGTTGGGTAACGCTCAACGGCGGCCTCAGCTGATCGTTCCTAAAGAGATAAGCCCGGCGACCTTTCGGCAGCCGGGCTGAGCAGTGGACAACTTGCCGCCTCCTTCAATGCAGGACGGGCCGCTGCTCCTCCTCGCGGTCGGCACGCGCCTTCACGCTGTCCCCAAGCGCCTGGAGCAGCACGCGGTTGTTCTCGTCGAGGGTTTGGTTGGCCTGCTGCACGCCGCGCCGATCCCCAGCAGGAACCCGAACGCGAAGCGATGGCGGCGGTGAGCGCGATATAGGTCATGCCGAGCCCCCGTTCGTTTCGCCCTTCACGCCCTCGAGCGGCCGGCATGAACAAGCCGGCGTCGAGTTCATCCCGGAGAACGGCGGCGGCGCTGGCGTGAGGCTGCGGAAGCCCTACTAAAGGTGGACGATATTGCTCCGAGCATCTTTTGCGATGCCGTCCAGCGCCATCCTGATGTCATCGGGATTGTCGATGCCACCGGTGAACAGAGCGATAAGGCGAATGGCCAGACGCTCGCGCGCGGGATGAGAGCCCTCGATGCCGGCCTGCTCGCAATAATCGTCCAGGATTGTTGTTAGTGTCGCCAATTGCTCGGCGTCTACAATATTTCTAAAAGGCATCACGCCTCTCCCTTGGTCGGGCGAAAGCGTGATCGACTCTTTCAAGCGCCCGTTTGCCATGAAGGTGCGGGCGACAGGAAAATTATAGCACTGCATCGGCCTGAATACGAATCTAAATTGGCTGCTCTCGGTCCTGTGGTGACCGGCTACCGTCCGCCTATCGCAATGACGGCAGTTGCGTCGGACGGGATGAAATAAGAAGCGTCGGCCTCCCCACATTTAGGCAGGCCGACTCGGAGATTTAGTCTTTGCAGTTTTCGTCAGCCGTGGCTGCGGCGGTTTTGTCGCCATGCTGCTGTGCTTCAACGTCCTGTTGGGACGTTGCTAAGTCCTTGTTGCCACCCCCCTCCTGGTCGGCGAGCGGCATTGTGTTTCCGTCTTTGGCGACGGGGTTTCCTGCAGCGTTGGCCTGAGTGTCCGGCGTCTCTAACGGCGCGTGGGTGCCGTCCTTCGAGATGGAGCCGGTCTTGTTCGTATCGGTGCCAGATGCTGAGGTGTCCGGGCATGCTGCAAATGCTGCTGTGCTGGCGAGAGATAGCGAGGCTGCCAGTACGATTGAAGAGATCAATTTCATGTCAATGTCCTCCGTGGTGGTGCCCAAAAACTAAACAGGCTTCCACTGCAAATGTTCCGAAGGGCGAGGCGAGTCACACGACGGCGGAGCGAATGAGGAGGTGACAGTCAGCCGAACAGGATATGCGCCTCTTTCGCGGCCTCAGAGAACGCCTTGCGTGCCTTCTCCAGCAGCATCCGAGCGTGAGCCCGCTCCATATGCGCTGAGAACCGCCTGGCGGGCCGCACGGTGCTTAGCGCCGCCCTGTGCCGGCCAGCGGTTCAGGAGGATGTCGGCTGCCTGGTGATTGTTGTTGACGTGGTGCACGGTGAAGCCGCTACCGAGCAGAACCGGGACCGGTGCATCCCACCAGCCTCTTTCCATCGACGCTTCTGACTCCAAACGCTTACGCACAAGGGGAGTCAGGCATGGGAATCGTTTCGGCTAGGTGAACGCACGTGATTCATTTTGCAGAGGGGGAACCGGCTAACATTTCCGCAGTTCCTACCGATCTCAGGAGGAACCCATGGAAGACGATAACAATCGCGAAACCGGTGCCCGCCAACCCAAGCCGGGCGTAAATATCCGACCCAACCCGATTCACACGGGCGATCGAGGCGACGAGCCGAAGGAACCCTACGGCCTTACCGAGCCCATCGACGATGTCGATGAGAAAACCCAACATTCCGAGGGTCAGCAACCTTCGCGGCAGCCGACACCGTCCCCCGCAACCGAGAAGGTGTCCGGCGCCGGTCCAGCGATAGCCGAGCATTCGAAGGACGCCAAAGCGCCGAAGGCAGGCCGTCAGCCTGGCGCATATGTGAAGAAATAGAGCGCCCATGGAAATCCTTGCGACGATAGTTGTCGACCAAGGAAATCATCGTTGCTTGGAGCTTCGCGGAGAGGGCGGCGAGTCCATCAAGGTCACTCTGACTTCACGGCCGCCTGAGACCAGTGAGGAGTGTACAGCGCGTGCAAAGGCCATTCTCATCCAGGCAGCCACCGTTCACCAAGCGCCCAACATGGGGTTTACCGAACATCCGCAGCCCCAGTGGTTCGCCCTTGAATACCTCGATAAGGGCGAGGTCCGTGTGATGCCAGGGGTTGAATTTCCGAGCGTGGAGGCTGTGCAAGGCGAAGTCATGCGCTCGGCGAAGGATTTATGGACTGACGCGTTGAGTCGAGAGGAAACACCGACTGGGTGGGCGGTGAGAGCACGCGATTCAAACGGCAACGTCGTCGCTTCAGTCGCCTTTGAGGAACTCCAGCAGTCCATGAACAGCGAAGAGGCATCGACAGCGGATCATTGAAAAGTAGCATCCTACTCAGTAGCGGATAGAGAGCCGTGCCAAAGTTCCATTTCGACGTTACCCGTGATGGTGTTACACACCTCGATCGTTTTGGTATCGAGTATGTGAATCCCGATGCAGCGGTGCGGGAGGCCGTTCGAAAGCTTACAAAATTGTTAGAAGAGGCACCGGTGGAGTCGGCTTTTGCTGTGGCGGTAAGGGACGACACCGACGATATCATTTATCGAGGTGAAGCTCACTTTGAGGATGGTTGGCAAGTCACAATGGGATGGACGGCTCATCCTTCCTCATCACACTCCTCGTCGCCGGCTTAGTGGTGGCGGTTGCGATCAGAGCATTCGTGGCGTTTGAGATGGCGGGCATTTATTGCTGCCATGGTAAGAAAAGCACATCGATACGCTGAGCGGCGCTGCGACGGGTTGGCTGGACACTACTAAAGAGGACTTAGCTTCGTCGCGCGGAGGCCGTAGGAAGAAGGCGGAAACCGCGGGTCTTGTTTGGCCCTCGTTGGTTTCTTCGGCGTACCCAGCATATCCGCGATGTCGCCAATCGCATCCAAGACGGCAAGTTGCCTAACCTCTCCGCTCTCAGTTGCCCCGAACTTGAACACCGTGCCGATTTTCGGGCCGGGGATTGCTTCTGTGACACGCGCCATGTTCACCAGCACCTCAGCCATGTCCTTTCGGGTCAGTATGAGCCACATTTGTCAGCGTCCCTTGAGATATCTCGATGCTATCTCGCACGTGCGAACAAATAGGTGAAGCCAAAAAAGCCCGCCGCGCCGAGGGAGACGCGTCGGGCTCCAACGCAGGGTAACCCCCACGCCCTCGCAGCGATGGTGCGGCAGCGCTGCGATCAGCGACCCGAACATAGGGAAAGGAATAAAGTTCCGTATTGCAAACAAAAAAAACCCACCGGTCCGGCGGCGGGGTGGCTCGGAACAGCGGGCTGTATTGCCTGAGGCGGTAATCTCTACATGTCCGCCATGTGATTCTGCAATGAACGGGTAAACGAACCCTTATCAGAGTTTAGTTTTTGAGAATCTGCGTTTGATTGTGCGCCCGTAGAATATCGCCAGAATCGATGTATGCCATTTCCAGCAAATGCCAGAGAAACTGCATTCGCTCAGCCTCGGAGATATCCCTCAATTCGCGAAGCATTCCATGGAGATATCGCAACTTTTCGGTATTTGACCTTTGATCCGCTTGCACTGCGGTTCCTCCAGGCGCCCCCTTCAAGGGTGTATTTGGTTGATCTACGCGGAGAGGTGAAGGTTGGATCATCTTGCGGTTGTTCATGGCGCCTCGCAGAGGTTCAAGCTGGGCGGCGAGTTCGATCCCAGTCGTCTGCGCCTAGCAATATTGACGTCAAACTACCTAGAGCGCGTGCGGCGAAAAACCTAGCAATATCAACGGCCGAAAACCTGGTGTCGGATTTGGCAAGTCCCCAGCTTTGGAGAATGTGCCCCTGTAGAGAGCGAAAACGGCTGCTGTAACGGTCAAAG
Organism: Mesorhizobium sp. IMUNJ 23232; assembly: GCF_044326205.1. Classification (NCBI taxonomy): domain Bacteria; kingdom Pseudomonadati; phylum Pseudomonadota; class Alphaproteobacteria; order Hyphomicrobiales; family Phyllobacteriaceae; genus Mesorhizobium; species Mesorhizobium sp. IMUNJ 23232. Next base: position 59,589 of record NZ_JBIRCY010000040.1, on the reverse strand, counting down.
CCCGCACAAGATTTTGCTCAAAAAGCCCGGAAATGCTGGGCTTTTGAGGGCTATTGAAAAACCAGGGAGAATGTTTTGCCATCGGCGATGGTAGCGGAGGAGGGACTCGAACCCCCGACCCCAGGATTATGATTCCTAGTCAAACCCTTGCAGCACAAGGCTTCAGGCGCTCTATGTCGCATCCTTGTCGCACTCATTTTAGCATGGCCGCTTCTGCCGTGGCGAGTTCGTCCGCATCGTCGCCGCGCGGGAACAAATGCCCATAAGTATCCATTGTCTGGATAATGGAGCTATGCCCCATTCTTTCTTGGACAGTCTTCGGCAATAACCCTAAACCACCGTCAGACTTACTGTTTATAAGCCAGCTAGCAAAGAAATGACGGAAAGCATGAAGCCCGTTATATTTCGCTGACATAACCTGATTCCCGTCCTTGTCGCGGATCGGTGTACCACCCTTATCCAGCTTCGGCTTGGTGATTCCCGCCTCGATTTGCAGCGGTTGCAGACCGCGCTTCACGATATTGGAGTAGCTTTCGATATGGCCTTTTCCGTTAGGGAACACATAGTGCAATTCCTTCACCGGCTTTCCGTCGGCGTCCATTTCAGGAGTGGCGCGTCGCGGACATGCCAGCCGCCATTCCTTCAACGTGTTAATTACAATCGGCGGGACGGGAATCGACCGCTCACCGGATTCTGATTTTGGCCGGCCGATCTCGTTGAACTCGTCGGCGCGCTGAGTGACGTTGATCTCGCGCTTTTCGACACTCAAGTCTTCCCAACGCAAGCCGCGCAGTTCCGAAGAGCGCATGCCCGTGAAAATCAACGTTATGACGAACGGTCGCCAGCGGCCATTCGCGGCCGCAATCATGGCCTTGGCTTCTTCACGCGTCGGAATATCGACGCCGACGCGGAGCTTCCGCTTCTGTCGCTTCTCGGCTTGCCGTTCTTTGCCGTTCCGGTTCCTGCGCATATCCCTAACAGGGTTGCGTGTCGCCAGTCCCCGCTCTTGCGCGTCAGCGAGGATCCCACCCAGTGAAACGAGAACCTTCTTCACCATCGCAGCGGAGCGGCCTTCGCTACGCAACCTGTCTTCGAATGAGCGTATGCCTGGAACGTTTAAATGTGAAAGCAGAGTCTGGCCGATCAGCGGCTCGATATGGTGATCTATATGCCGCTGGCGCTGTGCAATGGTACTGCGTTCCAGACCGCTGACCTTGCCGGTAACAACCCAGAATGAAGCAGCCGTGCTGACTGTCACGCTTGCGCTATCCGCAACGTGAACGCCTTCGCGAACTTCAACACCGGCTGTGACGGCGAAGCTATCGGCGTCCTTTTTCTTGTCGAAGGTTTTCAGCCGGCGCGTACCTTTGACGTCTCGGTAGTCGGCCACCCAGCCCGATTTCTTGTCTCCGCTCGCCGTTATCCATTCACGTTTCCGGACCGACATCTCGTCCTCCCTTTCCAGCCTTCCTAGCCCGCGAGGCGTACACACGACATCTATCTCGACAATAGATGGCGGTATCCCGCCTATTCGTCATAGGGCCGATTAAGAACAATTCCTGGCAATGCGCACACTTGCGGAGTGTGGCCCCAGCTTCACCTGCTGCGGCAACTTCCATTGCCATAAACGCGTAAAGCGACGGGGCGCTCATGATCACCCGTGCTTTGCCGCTGTCGAAGAACTCAAAAACGGGCTTCAAGCGGATGTCATGAAGCACGGCTTCGATATGAGAACGGTTTCTGTTTTGCCGCTCACCGGCCAACGCAAAGAGCGCGAGTTCCAGATAGTCGGTGTCTGTTAGATACCTGTAGACGGGGCGATATTTCAGATCGCCGAACCCGAATGGATCACCGTACAGCGAGACGAAAGTTAGGAGATCGTCGTCGGTTCGGCAGTTGATGTACTTCAGGGCGATTGGGTTTTCGAGATTGATTGAACGCAAGGCGATGTCCACGTCGCCGCCTTCGGCGACAACGCATTCGTATTGGGCCGATTCCACATCTGGCCATGGGCGCCGCTCCAGCACGACCTTACCTTTCGGCTTCTTCCATTCCAGTAAGATCGGAATCATCTGGGCCTGTTACGCTAAAAATCTCAGTCGTGGTATGGCATAGGCTACAGCGTTCTCCAAAAGCTGGCAACCTGCTACGGATGGTTACGACGAATTTTCTTTTTGGGGTAACAACGTGAGCGTTGAATCGGAACCTGATCTGGTTTGGGGTGCCAAGGCCATCGGTGTGGCTATCAATCGTAATGAGCGCCAAACCTTTCACATGCTTGAAGCAGGAAGGCTGCCGGCGCGTAAGGTTGCAGGCCGCTGGGTTGGCTCTCGCAAAAAGCTGTTGGCGCATGTCACCGGCGACAATGGCGAGGACAAATAATGGATATTCGTCAGATCCCCGCCAAGCTGGGCGGCACTCCCGCCATCGATCACCAATGGGCCTTCGTCATTGAGGTAGCCGCCGAGTTTTCGCGCCGCGAGGGCGTGCGCCTGTCGCCGCCTCAAATCGTTGGGGAGGCGCGCGCGGCGTGGGGCGTCACCACAGCGGAAGCACTCGTGGTGCTGTCGGATATCAAAGAGGCGCAGGTATGAGCGCGCTGGACCAGCTATCGGAGCGCATCCGAAAAATTGTTTGCACGGTTGCCGACAAAACCCGCGCCATGGAGATGATTGAGCACGAGTTGAAACAGGCCGCAATCGCGGTCGATGTTCCCGTAGTTGCGATGGATATGACCTACACCCGGCACATTCTCCAGATGCCGCTTGATAGGCGCATCCGCGAGGTGAAAAAGAACGGGCACCACGTACCTGACGAATGGGTGGCGCCGTGAGCACCGTTGCCACCACCACCGCCCGCAAGCGCCGGCATTGCCAAGGCTTCCATCGTGATGGTTGTCACGCCCATGGCATGCTTCCCGGTAAAGTATGCGCGCGCGGCTCTACACTGACGGGGGTGGCGTTATGACCAACGCTCGCACCTCCATTCAGGCGCTTGCCACCCGCGCCGGCATCGCAATGGCTGAGACCGCCTTTGCCGCCAGGCCCGGCCATTGGACGCGCCCGGGTATCCAACTCGCCGCGATGAGTGCCGCCGCGTCGGAGATGCTTCACCTCTGCATTCCGACGGCCTTCATGGATGAAGCACCTCAACTCTGCGGCCTGATGTTTGAGGTCTACATCGCCGCGATGACAAAGCGGCTCGCCGAACTCGCCCAGCTTCCTCCGCTTGAAGGGGGCGCTGAATGAAGGCGCCCCAGCCCTCTACGCTCTTCATGTACTCCCGGATGCAGCGTGGCGACATCGCGGCCCGTGGCGACCGCGTCGCAAAATTGCCGCCCCGTCTCAGACAGGGTGCCATCGATAACCATGTCGCGAACTATCGCGCCGCTCTGGTCGAAGACGGTTTCAAGGGCGAAGAACTCGACCGCGCCATGACGACCATACGCCGGATCCTCGATGCAGCCTTAGGGGAAGCTCTCGACATGGCCCGTGCCGAGCGTTCTCCAGCGCTTCTCGCGCTGGCGCGTCGCAAAGGCGTGCGCACACCAACATGAAAAAGCCAGCGCCTTTGTGGGTGACGCCCCGGCGCTGGCTCATTCGATCGATCCACATCCCTAAGCGAATAGCGATATGAAACACGAGAATACCTCACATTTCGGCGATCAGGCAAGCCCGGCGCCAGAACCGGATCTCCGCCCTAAAAGCAAACCGAAAGCTCGCAAGGAAGCCGGCAAGAAACCGGTTATCCCGCCCCGCAAAAAGAAACCGAAGATCCCCAGCGATATCGCGCGGCCTGTGAAGTGGCCAAAGGACGCCGCAGGACAGCGCGATGCCCGCGATAAATGGATGGATGATTGTACCGAGGCCATGGTTGTGGATGACCTAGCCTACCGTGTTCTCTGGCCGATCTTCAGCACCTTCAATTGGGAATGGCTCAACACCATAATTCCCAACTCCGAACTTTCCCGCCGTTGCAGGCGTAGCGAGAGTGTCTGTGGCCGTGGACTCGCCACGGTGGCTCGTGCGGGATGGATCATCATTCTGATTTCGAAATACACCGACGATGACGGCAACGTGAAATCGCTTCGCCGCATCAGACTTGCCCGTCCGTCATCGTTCAAGCCGAAGCCGAAGCCGAAGCCGGAAGCCGTCGATGCAAACGGTGCATCGCCCGACGCAAACTGTGCATCCGAGAATGCAAACTGTGCATCGGCGAATGCACAGCAGGACGAGTATACCCCTGAAAGAATAACCCCTGAATCTAAAACCCCTGCTCTTAAAACCCCTGAAAAGGAAAGGACGCCTAGCGGCGGTTTTGATTCTGAGTTGCTTCAGGAAGCCTTTGACACCCGGCTCTTTGAACACCCCTTCATGGATTCCGATATCTCGAATATCGAAGTGCAGGGCCACAACCGCAAGGCGGCCGAAAACATGGCTATGGCGAGGTGGATCAAAGAGCACTGGGTTCGCGACCCGTACGTACCGAACCAAGATATCGAGGCCGACTACAAGGCCATGGATCCAGCCGAAAAGAAGTGGCTACGCGCCGAGCTTCTGAGGCGCAAAGATGATTGGTGTTAAGGTGATGCCATGAAAGACGAAACCGATCTCCCCCTTTTCGCATGGACGCCGCCGCCGTGCCAAATAATCGCTTTCCCCCAGGCAAAGCGTATCGGCAAGGTGCGCCATGTCGTCGGCAAGCTGGAAAACCAGAGCGAGAAACAGCGTCACAACTACTGGGGCGGCACCCTGTTCGAATTGGAGCGCAAACTGGAAGAAATCGGCTTCCCCGAAACGGTTATTGAAGCCGAAGTCGGCGCCTTCACCGACGCGGTCAACGCGGAAATCCGCCGCCGTGACGCCCGGCGCCATGCCACCCCGCGCCCCGGTGGAAATGACGCCGCCTAAGTAGAGTTTGATACCATGTGGGACACTCTCGACGTCGTCACCCTCGAAAGGCTCGTCGTGCTCCAGAAGGCGCGCGTCGCCGAAGCGCACAGCGCGCTCGCTAAGATCGAGGCAGCCTTAAAGGAAAAGCGCGGCGACGCCGAGATCGATACGCGTGTTTTCGATGACGAATGGGCGTTCTCTGCAAGGAACGTGATGTCGACCGGTGGCGCCGCCAAGCGCTACGGACTATCGAAAAGCCGTATTCGCGTCATCGCCAAGGAACACCGGCTGTGGGTGGCACAGATGCCGTTGGGGTTTGGCCGCAGTGCGAAACACTGGAAGCTGAGCAGGCCCCGCATGGATCTCGTAATGGGGGGACGCTAGGCGCCGATCTGATAACGGTTATCAGTTCGATGAACAGATACTGGGCATGCGCCCATAACACCTGTGAACCATCAACCATTCTATTTTGCTACCGAACTTGATTTATCCAGTAGCAAATCGTTGAGCGCAGTGCCAGTCACAACCGTAACCCTGACGATAAAATATGCTCCATCACGATTGGCCTGTGTAATTCCTGCTGCGATTAGATCGCGCACCACTTTCCGCAACGACGCAAGATACTTCATTTCTTTGTGCTCGCGGCCATTCAGCCGCCAGATAAATGAACTTCGTCGGAACAGATTAAGGAGATTGGCGCGGTCTCCAGCCCTCTCAAATACACGCCATAGGGCCTCGTGACATTTGTCGAAGAGATCAAACAGGCGTTCATTGTACAGAAAGTGGTAAGCCTCGATGAGGCGCGTCTTTTCCTCCCCGGTCAGAGTGGACTCGGCGCCAGAAAGATTCGCCAGATCGATAATTGCACGAGCAGAGTTGTAGTAATCTCCACTCGTTCGTGCATCTTTAGTGATTTCCTTCAATGCCTCATAAGTGTTCTCTCCCCGCAGGGCTCCATTCCGAGCCAATTCCAAACGAATGTTATTCGTCAGTGTGTGAGCTTTCTTTTGCACAGACTGCCGCAATAGCTTCCTCAATTCAGATTCTCGTTCCGCCTCGTCTTCGATTTGCTCAGCAATAATAACCTTTCCATGCAGGGCTGCATTGCTATGCCGATTTATGGAGATTGTGTGCTTTGCTGCGTCGACGGCATTCTTCTCGTCTCCTAGGCTGTCGTAACACATTGCCAGAGAAAGAGCGGCTTGTTGTCTATCAGATCTATCCAGTTTAGTCTCGTCCAACTTCAAAAGGACATCGCGCGCTTCTTGAGCGCTGCCTGTCATTCTAAGGCTACGTGCATACTCGTAGTTAAACTTCGTAAGCTCCTTATCATACTTACTGTGGTCGGAGATCAGGTGAACCATATCTTCGCAGAGGCTTACGACTGCTCTAAAATGATCGCCGTCTGCCAAGGCGTCGACGAATGCGAGCGCTAATCGGATCGCGCTTTCGATGTCGGCGGTAATCCCGGAATCCAAACTTCGTCTCGTAACGCGAAGGATGAGAGTGCAAGAATTTTGGATTTCGTAACCGGGGCAGAACGCCTCTCGAACTCTCTTCCCAGTCGGAGAGTTTCGTATCGATCCAGAAGTCCAATCCTCGCCAAAATATAGATTGATCGCCTTGCGGTCCGTCGACGACGCTACCTCGTCGCTCATGGTCTCGCGTACGAAGTCGCGAACGGGACGCGGCACTACGAGGGCCTTATCAGTGGAATCAGTATTAACATCGAGGGCGGTAAGCCCGACTGTATCAATCAACGATTTTTCGAGGAGCGCCCGTGCATGAATCGGACCGAGGGGATGGACACCAAGGAAGCGCTTAAGCCGGGTCAGCTGTTCACCTTGGGGAAGTGCGGCGAGTGCCAATAACAATTCGTAGGCTCGCTGTTCGGCTCTATCCTGTGACTGCTGCAACTCCCGGACGCTTGTGACAAGGGCCTGTGGGGCTCCAGCCAGAGCATTCCCGGTGGCGCCAAAGTCAGGGTTGGAGGCTATGAGATCCTCCAGCGACACGATTTCAAGGTCTCTGAGCGCGTCGTCAATCCGGGTTGGTACACCATCTGTATGGCGGAACAGCTTCGACGCTGCGTCTGGCTTTCCGTATCGACTTCCGCCGATTTCGCTTTCGCTGGCGTATGTGGCCACATCCGGTTCTTCGAGGGCCCTCAGCTCGACAATTTGGTATGCGGTCACGCGAGGTCGCCGCCTGCTACGAATTATCACGCGCGTTTGGCTTGCGAAGTCGGCAATGGTGGAAGCTAGAGCCTCTATATCCGGCTGCAATTCCGGGTGAGCGGCGAGATCGATGTCATCGAGGATTAAGATCGTGGGTCCAACATTGGCGATAGCCTCACAGATCTGCTGAAAACTGGCATTCAAACGTGTTTGGAGCGCATCGAAGAATGACTTTCGTTCCCTAAATTCGCTGAAGTCTAAGCTAAAAACACATTCGGCCTGAACGCCAATTTTATCTCGGATCGAACTAACGAAGCCGTCTAAACCCATGCCCCAATCCGCGGAAATCCAAACAATTCGCGCTTTGGATAGAGCATGGAGACATGTTTCTTGTTCCACTCGCCTAACATTACGATGTGCGCGAGCCTCTCCGGTTGCGAAAAGAGTCGCGGTAAGATCAAAAGGTGGAAGCTGGCCGAGTTCGAGATCTGTCGAAGTTGAAGTGGTATAAGACTCGACTGTAACCCCCAAGGTGGCAGTTTTCTCGATCTCATACGTTACACTGAAGGAGCCGCTTTCCTCGTCGAGGTCTTGTTCGGCATCTCTATCTAATTTATCCCGGCCACTGGTAGTGGTAATCCTTCGTCGCGGCCAACTAATCAACGTCCGCTTACACAATTTCATCCTAATTTCATTTACCGAGTATCCTTGAATGCGCTCAAACTCTCCATCACCTGTTCTTTCAAGGCCAAACAGAGAGGCAGCTTGCATACTCAGCCGGTTTGGACTGCCCGCATGCTTCAAGGTAAGGGTGTCTGGTTGATGCATGTGTCCGAAAAGGTGAGCATCGAACCGCCCCGGCGGATTAACGTCATTTTCCCATGTCGACGGCCGATTCGAATGAAGCCAATTTGCGGGTTGGTGCGTGACGAGCAGATTTACTTGATTTGCCCCCACCCATTCGTCAGGCCGGTCCTCGGTCACATTCAGAATTTGACGCGCGTCCACATGAAGCTCTCCCTGGTAGTTGCCCTGCGTTAGCTGTAGCCACGTCGAGTTGAGGCCGACAACGCCGATCTTACCGGACTTGGTCGTAACTAGGTAAGAGCTATCACCGGGGAGTAGTCCATTTCTCGTCGGAGGGACATGAATCTTCTTTTCAATCGCTCGGTCGCGCCATTCGGAATAGTTTGCGAATACGCCAGACAGAAAAGATCGGTAACTGTCTCCTTCATTGTCCCAAAAGCCAGCCCGCAGTTCGGGGTTGCTCCAGAACTGTTTGAGAGCTACAGATTCAGGTTTTAAGTTTGAGGGCCGCACTAGGTCATGATTGCCGGGCACCGTAATGACCATCGGTGCATCTTGCGATCTCGAAATTCGATCCAAAATTTCGTCTAAAACTTCATCAAATTGGGAGAATTCTTCCTTTTTTCCCTGTTGAGCAAGATCACCTGAAAAAATTAGTAAATCGATCTTGCCTGTCCTACGCAGCAGGTCGTCGAGATCCTTTAGGAAAATCGTTTTAAAGCGAGGCCATAGTTGGTTCTGATAGCGCACGCCAACATGAAGGTCACTCAGATGTAGCCAGCGCACGAGCGAGTCTTCGCTGCTAGTTGTATCGTCAGTCGCCATTCTGCCTCGATTTCCGGTGTGGTTGCCCAGCATTCAGTGAGTCGGCCCCCCACGTAGGACGCATATATCACCATCAATTCGAGTGAGTGTCGCGATTTTTTATATAGATGTTAACGAGCGAAGCCGGGGCGATAGTGGTGCCGAAGCAAGTGCGGATCAACACCTTGAACACGTCCGAGATATGAGTAGTGCTCCAATTGCGCTTGAAGTTTGCACCCGCTCGCCCGAAACGAACTGTCCCGCACGTCAGGCGCGTGACTCCGCACTTACACCGAGGCGATCTGCCAGAGAAATCGAAAGTTTCGTGGCCGCGCCGATCTCGCGCGAGAGCGACAAGATAAAACCTTTCGAGGCTGCGAAATCGCTGTTCTTGCGCAGTTCCGCGCGAAGCATTTTACGCAGAACAACAATCCTCCCGCGTGTGAAAATATAATCGCACAGCATATCGACATCCGGCGCTTTTACCGGACGCCCGCTTGCATTCTGTGCCTCTAGAAGCCTTATGAAATGGTTTTTCTCGGCCCGCGTCATGCCTGTCGGCGGGGTCAAGACATCGATGTTCTGGGGTGCTTCCGGTGTCGTCATGGGATTGGTCGCTTAAAGATTCTGGGAAATTTCCGTCCCGGTTTAAAATAAATCGGAATGGCCCGCCGTGTGGTCAAAGTTCTCTTGCCGCCATTGGATGGCACCCACCCCCCTAGGGTGATCACGGCGACCACGGCGGTCGTCCACACCGCAGCCGCCGCGACCCAGTCGGCATCAAGGACGCTCACGCATGCCGGCTGATCTCAGTTCCCTTCGCGTCTGATCGTCCCGTGCTGCGCTTCAACGAGGCGAGTAACCACACGGTGCAGTTCAAGCAGCCGTTGTTGGTTACGCTCCGCCTGTTCGCGGGAGCGGGCAACGGCGCCGGCCAACGGCCCGACGCTTTCGGCGACGATTTTTGTGACGGCTTCTCCAATGACCGAGTGGACAAGTTGCAATTCTTCAGGCGTCATTTCCTTGCCTTTCATGGATATCCCGCAACGCGCGCATCTGATCTTCCAACCGCTCCAAGCGGAGGCGCAAAGGCTCCACGACACGCAGGACGTAACGGCTCACCAAATCCGCGACGTCCGCCGACAGATCCCGCTCAAACTCTTCCTGCTGCTCCGGTGTCACGGTGCTGCCTCCTGCTTGCCGGCAGGGACGCGGAGCCGTGGCTTGGGCTGGGCCGCTGCCAGCGCCTCCAGCGCATTGAGGCGCGCAGCAAGCGCAGCGATGGAGCGCTGCTGCTCTGCGGCCTGCTCACGCATGGTGTCGGCCACGACTTCCAAAATCGTTTCTACCACGCGCTGATCGATCATGACGACGCCTCTTGCCCCCACTCGATATCGGTGAGGATGCCAAGGGCATCGGGCGCACCTACGGCGGCGCCATAGATCCCGGTGACCGCGATCCCCACGCTATTCGTCTGCCACAATGAAACCTGCTGAGCGCCGGTCCCGGTGACGGCATTGTTGGTAGGTGTGTCCGACATCTCGACGGTGCCGTGACGGCTGACATCAAGCACGATGGACTCGATATCGGCTGCGATCTTGTCGCCGTTCAACAGCACGAGAGTGCCGGCAGGAAGCCCGGACGACACCGCAAATGGCAGGCCGAAGAATTCGCTGAGACCTTCCGGCGAAGTCCCGCCATGGTGATCGTCAACCATGACGGCGGCATTGGCGACGTCGACACTGGCAACGAAGGCAAGTCGGCCCTGCCCATCGTTGATCGCATTGAGCAAGGCTTGGACGTCGGCGCGGATATCGTCGGGGCCCGGCCCTGACGAAGGGAACTGGGTGGTGCCACTGGTCACCAGCGCCTCGTAGAAGCCGACATCAATCGCCTGAGCGATGCTGCGGCGGAGGACGCGGCTCAAAAACGCCTGACTGGCCGCGCTCTGAGATTCAACGATATCGCGACTAACCACGACAAGCGCGCCAACCTTGCGCGGGGTGAGCGAATCGCCATTGAGCGTGATCTTCCCCACAGGGCGAGCGTGTCCTTCCTCAATGGCGCCGGCTACGATCCCGGTTGCTGTGGCGCCTACACGGCTACGCAGGGGCGCCCGTGTGAGCACGCCCGCATCGACAAGAGCGGCGAATGCAGAGCGCCCCCCAAGCTGTTGCAGAAACGTCGTGGTGGCGCCGGGCAGATCTGCGAGACCACCAGCCCATGCCGCATCGCCAATCGTTCCGGCAGGAACGGCGGCTTTCAGCAGTTCAACGACGGGCGTCGGGGCGTGGTTCTGTTCGGCCAAGATGGCGGCAACGGATGGGCTTCCGTTTGCCTTGGCGAGATAGTGGGCCAGGGCGACGTGCACCCCGGCATGGCTGGATTGATAGTGAAGGTTCATGCGACACCCCATCTTCTGTAGGGTATCGTTTTCGAGATCCGGGACTCTTGGTGCTAGTGGCTCAATCGCGCGTAACGCCAGTGCGCGGCACAAAAAATATCTGAAAAAGAAAAAGCCGGGGCGCGCCCCGGCTCATAAGGCCATAGAGATCGATAGGGCTATCTCGCGATTCGAAGTGCGGCACGCATATCCTGATCATCCATATCAGTGCTTGGTCGCCAGTTCCGATATTGTCGGTCCACGAGCTTGGCTTCGTGCGGGTATAAAATGCTGCCGTAATCGAGACCGCGGATTGTCGCAGCGAACACTGGGACCAGATCGGGGCGGCTATCCTGTAATTCCTTACCCACGATCTCAACGGCGCCGTCGAGTTCCGCCTTCCAGTGCATTGGGTTCGTCGCGACGGCATCCGAGGCTACCCGGCGAAGCTTCGCGAGGGAGGTGCGCACCTCCAGTTCATCCATGCTCTCGCGATAATTCAATCCGCGATTACGAGCGTCATCCATGAACCGATTGTAGTCCCGCATGTATCCGGCATCGCTGCCGAACTGAATCTCCTCGCAAATGTATTGGAGCACATGCACCAAGCCGAGGAGCAGGACGAACCATACCGGCCAGAGCCAGAGGATTTGAAACCACGATAGACCGAGCATTTCTTAGGTTCCTTTTCCGTTGTGAGCAAAGGGAATCCGGACCGAATCCATGTCGCGTTCATGTCGCACGGAGTCGCCGGGAATTTCGGGGAATCGTTGAAAACACAGGGAAATTAGTCGCAACATGATGCGACATGAAATGGCCGCTACGGCAGCCATCACTGGATGGTAAGATATTGAATCTACTAGGAAATTTTTGGTAGCGGAGGAGGGACTCGAACCCCCGACCCCAGGATTATGATTCCCGTGCTCTAACCAACTGAGCTACTCCGCCAAAGCCGCAGCGGGCGCAAACTGCGCCGCAAGCAAAGGCAGCGGCGGTATAGGGGCGGCGGGCAGCGCCTGTCAAGCGCGCGGCGGCATCGAAGATGCGAGCCGGGCAGGATGCGAGTCGCGGAGGCGGGATCTCGCGGGACGGGGCCGTGATGAAGACGCTGCTTCCCCCAGCAAGTCACGCGAAAATTCCGCTGCTTGCTTCCGCCGGATACCGCCATCGACTTTGGACGCCATCCCAAGCGGAGTCTGTTCGGGGCAACGGACTTCGAGTTCCCGGCTTCAACGGATGGCGGAGGTAGTTGCCCGGCATCAGGCGATTGTGCGGGCAGTCGGTCCCGGCTTTCCCTTGCCGGTGAGCGTCGCTGCCGTTGGTGAAGCGACGTTTTCGGCTGAAATCAATCGTGCATGGCATGGACTTGAGTTCAAATGCGCGCGTGGCTATGTCTGCCCGGCCAGATTGTCCGCCAGCAGATGCCCGCCCCAGAGTTTTCGATTTGATGAAGCCAAGCATCGCCGTCCTGGGTTGCGGATACTGGGGGGCGAACCATGTCCGTACGCTGAAGGGTCTGGGCGTCCTCACCGCCGTCTCCGACGTCAACGCCGCGCGCGCCGAAGGTTTCGCCGTCGAGCACGATTGCCTGGCGATTGCACCGTCGGAACTGTTTTCGCGTGACGATGTCGACGCCGTGGTGATGGCGCTGCCGCCGCAGTTCCATGCCGAGCAGGCGGTGCGCGCCGTCGAGGCTGGGAAGGACGTGCTGGTCGAAAAACCGATCGCGCTCACCGTTCCCGACGCCGAGCGCGCGGTGGCGGCAGCCGAACGGAACGACCGCATCTTCATGACCGGCCATGTGCTGCGTTTCCATCCGGCCTTCGAAAAGCTGAAGGCGCTGATCGACGACGGCGAGCTGGGTGTCGTAAAATACATCCATTCGCACCGGCTCGGCCTCGGCAAATTCCATACGGAAAACGATGCGCTGTGGGATCTGGCGCCGCACGATCTGTCGATGATTCTCGCCATTACCGGCCAGGCGCCGACGGATGTGCGCGGCGAGGGCGCAGCACTTCTCGATCGGCTCAGCGACTTCGCCCATCTGCACATGCATTTTCCGGGCGGCCTGCGCGGCCACCTTTTCACCTCGCGGCTCAACCCATACCGCGAGCGTCGGCTGACGGTGGTCGGCACCAAGGCGATGGCGGTGTTCGACGATGTCGAGCCATGGGAGCGAAAACTCGCCGTTTATCGCCACGAGGTCTGGCAGGACAGCGGGCAATGGCTCGCCACCACCAACGAGCCCACCTATGTGCCGGTCGAGGACGGCATGCCGCTGACGCGCGAGCTGGAGCATTTCATCCACTGCATCCAGACCCGTGAGCCGCCGCGCACCAGCGGCGAGGAAGGCATCGAGGTGCTGCGCATCCTGACCGCCGGGACGATCGCGCATACCTGACGCAACGATCGGCAGACCGTCGAGGCTGGCTTCAGCGGCAGGGCGGCCTACTCCGCGGCGATATGCGCGGGAGCGGCGAGCTTCGCCAGCATGGCCTCGGCCTGGGCGCCGCGCTCGGAGCGCTCGATAAAACCGCCGCCGAGCACGCGGGCCTCGTTGGAATCGTCGCCATAAAGCACGCAGGCCTGGCCGGGCGCGATGCCGGACTCGCCTTCGGCAAGTTCAACCCAGGTGACGCCGTTGCGGCGGTAGAGCATCGCCGGGCGGGGCGGCCGGGTCGAGCGGACCTTTGCGAAGAGTTCGATGCCCCGGGCGCCGGCCGCGTCGAGGTCCTCGTCTCCCAGCCAGTTCATGGCGCGCAGATAGACTTTTCTGGTCTCCAGCGCCTCGCGCGGGCCGACGATGACGCGGGCGCGCTCGGCGTCGAGATGCACGACATAGAGCGGCTCGCCGGATGCGATGCCGATGCCGCGGCGCTGGCCGATCGTGTAGCGCAATATGCCTTCGTGGCGGCCGAGCACGCGGCCGTCGATGTGGACGATCTCGCCGGGATTGGCGGCGGCGGGCTTCAGCTTCGAGATGATGTCGGAATATTTTCCCTGCGGCACGAAGCAGATGTCCTGGCTGTCCTGCTTGTCGGCGACAGTCAGGCCGAGGCCGGCGGCGATGGCGCGCACCTCCGGCTTGGACAGGCCGCCGAGCGGAAAGCGCAGATAGTCGATCTGCTCCTGCGTGGTGGCGAACAGGAAATAGCTCTGGTCGCGGTCGGCGTCGACCGGACGAAAAAGCGCCCGGTGCGCGCCGTTCGCACGGCTGCGGATATAGTGGCCGGTGGCGAGAGCGGCGGCGCCGAGGTCGCGCGCGGTCTCGAGAAGGTCGGCAAACTTGACCGTCTGGTTGCACGACACGCAGGGGATCGGCGTCTCGCCGGCGACGTAGCTTTCGGCGAAGGGGTCGATGACCGCCTTGCGGAATCGCTCCTCATAGTCGAGCACGTAATGCGGGATTTGAAGCGTCTCGGAGACGCGGCGTGCGTCGTCGATGTCGCGGCCGGCGCAGCAGGAGCCGGCGCGGTGTGTGGCGGCGCCGTGATCGTAAAGCTGCAGCGTCACGCCGACGACGTCGTAGCCTTCGCGCTTCAGGATGCCGGCGACCACCGACGAGTCGACGCCACCCGACATCGCCACGACGATGCGGGTGTCCTCGGGCCTTCCCGGCAGATCGAGGCTGTTCATGAGGCGTTTTCCAAGGTTTTGGACCGGCGTTTCATGCCAAGGACGCGAATATAGGTCAAGCAAAGCTTCGCCGCCACTCCTGTGCAACCATCGGGCGACCTGCCTTTTCCGCTGGAGCGCCCTGCGTGCAACCTCCTGCCCTCCGCTATCGCTTCCTGCCCTTTGGGCATTCAAAGCCTTTGAAAGGTCCACTGGATCCTTTCAATTCGCCCGATGGGCGAACCGGCATTTCACCGTTCGTCGTTAGAAGAGCGTTCGCAAGCTCGCCATTGGCTTTTCCTGGCCTTCGGCCAACACTTTTCACTGCCACGCTGCCCTTCGGCCCTGGCCATTTTCAAAGAACGCTCCTGCCGCGGAGGGAGAAGTCGGGAAGCGGGCGCAAAAAGCCTTGCCTCACTAGAATTGGATACGGCGCAGCTTCCTGCGCCCGCCGGCGATTTTTGGCCTCGTCCCGTTCCGCTTCGCCTTGCTCCGGCTCCGGCATTTTCGCCTCGGCTGGCCCGGTCTTAAGCACTCGTCCAGTGCGCCCCGACCGTAGTGTCGGGGGAGGAACCTTCGGACAAAACCTCCCCGGCCATGCCGCTTCGTCGGCAACATGACGGAGGCGCCGGTCTCTCCCCGCTTTCGAACGACTCCGGAAGCGTTCCCGGCGGGAGAAACTGCGGAGGATTATGCGGCAGGTTTTGGGGGCGGGGATGAGATCTGCGTAAATTTTTCAGAAGGCGCCCGCACCGAAGAATCGCCTTTGAGCGATTTCAATGGGTTGGCGAGGTTAAAAATCGCCTCGATAAAAAATTTCTTTCTGGCGGCGCATTTTTCATCCCCGTTTTGGCGGTTCATGGCCCCTTTCGGCGCCGCCGGAACATATTGTCAGCGGTATGGCGTGCATCCCAGGGTCTCCGCGACGGCCTTCGGCCTGCTTCGCCTTGAGATGACGGAAGTGCGGCGGGGCGACAATTCCGATCTCCTCCTCAGCCGTTTCACGCGGGGCGACTTCTTTGAAGATGACACCTTTTGACGGCTAAATGCAAAAGCAGTGGTGCAGGGCTAGGACCCCAGGTTGCTGCAAGCGACCTTCGCAACCCAAAAAGATCGAGGCGCAATCTTTCGCAAGTCATTGAACCTGCTTGCATGTTTGCGCGCCCGACGAAATCGTTAAAATTTTCTCACCGAGTGAAAGGAACTGTTGAGGCAGGTGTCCCTACGCTTGTCTGAGGTGCTTAGGCAATTTTTAAAGCTGTGGCGCTAGTCTGGGCACGATTAGGTCTGTGAATATTGTAGAGAGTACGATGACCGATCTGGTAAGGCCGCGTGTTAAGTATGTCATTGGGCCGGACGGCAGCCCTCTGACAATTGCCGATTTGCCGCCATCGAATACGCGCCGGTGGGTCATTCGCCGCAAGGCCGAGGTTGTTGCCGCCGTTCGGGGCGGGCTGCTCAGCCTCGAGGAGGCCTGCCAGCGCTACAAGCTGACCACCGAGGAATTTTTGTCCTGGCAGGCGTCGATCGACGAATACGGCTTGGCCGGCCTGCGCACCACGCGGATCCAGCAATACCGGCATTGATCGGCCGGCACCGCTTGCCTGCTCCTTAACTAATCAGCCACCGGCGTCCAGATCACGTCCTCGATGCGGCGCGCGCCGGTCGCCAGCATGACCAGCCGGTCGAAACCCAGCGCGATGCCGCTGGATTCCGGCATGAACGTCAGTGCGTTCAGAAAATCCTCGTCGATCGGATAGCGCTCGCCGTAGATTTTTTCCTTCTCGTCCATGTCGGCCGAAAACCGCCGGCGCTGCTCGTCGGGGTCGGTGAGCTCGCCGAAGGCATTGGCGAGTTCGACGCCGCAGCAATAGAGCTCGAAGCGTTCGGCGACACGCGGATCGCGGGGACTTGGGCGGGCAAGTGCGGCTTCCGGGATCGGGTATTCGTAGAGGATGGTGGCGCGGCCCTGGCCCAGCGCGGGCTCGACGCTTTCGACCATCACGCGGCTGACCAGGTCGGACCAGGTATCGTCGGGCGCGGTGCGCATGCCGGCTTGCGCGACGGCGGCATGCAGAGCATCGCGGTCGGTTTTGCCATCGGACGCTACCGTGGCCAGGAGGTCGATGCCCGCGTGACGCAGAAAAGCGTCGTTCACCGTCAGCCGTTCCGGCTCGGCGAAGGGATCGGCCTCGCGGTCGCGGAAGGCGAAATGTTTCGCTCCGGCCCGCTCGGCGGCGAGCGCCAGCAGCGCCGCGCAATCGTCCATCAATGTCTCATAGGTCTCGCCAACCCTGTACCACTCGATCATCGTGAATTCGGGATGGTGCAGGGGGCCGCGCTCGCGGTTGCGCCAGACCGGGCCAAAACTGAAGATGCGTTTCTCGCCGGCGGCGAGCAGCTTCTTGCAGGCGAACTCCGGCGAGGTGTGCAGATAGAGCGGCTGGCGCGTCGTGTCGGGGCGGACCGCCTCGGTGGCGAAGGCCGACAGATGCGTCTCGTTGCCGGGCGAGATCTGTAGCGACGTGGTCTCGACCTCGACGAAGTCGCGGCGCGCGAACCAGTCGCGCATGGCGGCGGCAATGGCGTTGCGCGCAAGCAGCCTTGGACGGCGATCGGCATGGACGTGCGGCGTCCACCAGGGCGAGGCTTCGGTCATGGAAGGGCGGTCTCCGTCGCTAAGGTGACTGGCGGCGGCCATAAAGATGTTGTAGGCCGCACGCAAACGCTTCTTCGGTCGGTTCGCTCCGACCTGTCTTGATTAGGATTGAGCCCGTGAAGGTGATCGCCAGTTCCCTGCGTAAAGGCAATGTCGTCGACAAGGACGGCAAGCTTTATGTCATCCTGTTCGCCGAGAACATTCACCCCGGCAAGGGCACCCCTGTGACCCAGCTCGACATGCGCCGCATTTCCGACGGGGTGAAAGTCTCCGAGCGCTACCGCACCACCGAGCAGGTGGAGCGCGCCCATGTGGAGGACCGTGAGCACACTTTCCTCTATGGCGACGGCGAGGGGTATCATTTCATGAACCCCGAGACCTATGAGCAGGTGGCGGTGCCGGCCGACGATATCGCCGACCAGGCGCCCTATCTGTCGGAGGGCATGGCGGTGCAGCTTTCGCTGCACAATGGCGTGGCGATCGCAATGGTGCTGCCGCAGCGCGCGACCTTCGAGGTCGTCGAGACGGAGCCGGTCACCAAGGGTCAGACGGCGTCGTCGTCCTACAAACCGGCGGTGCTGTCCAACGGCGTGCGCACCGCCGTGCCGCCGCATATCGGCGTCGGCACGCGTATCGTGGTGATGACCGCCGACGGGGCGTATGTGGAGCGCGCCAAGAACTGAGCGCCTGACCGGGCGATCCGGACCAATAAGCCGCCGACCTACTGTTCCGTTCTGCGAAGCCTGACGCCAGTGTAGCGCTCAGGCGGTCAGCACCACCTTGCCGATCGGCTTCGTGCCGAGGAAGGTGTGGGCTGCGCCGGCCTGTTCCAGCGGAAAAGCTTTTGCCACGTGCACCTTGAGCTTGCCGGCGTTGGCAAGTTTCGCGAGTTCCCCGAGCGCTGTTCCATCGGGACGCACGCCGACCCGCGCGAACCGTGCTCCGCTCCGGTCGATCTCCGCCTTGGCGGCGTCGCTCGGTGTCAGCAGCGCTGCGATGATGCCGCCAGGCCGTAGCGTCTTCAGCGACAGCGCCGCATGGTCGCCGCCAATTGGCTCAAGCACGATGTCGATGTCGCGAACGGCCGTCGTAAAATCGGTGGTGGTGTAGTCGATCACCTCGTCGGCGCCGAGCGAGCGGACGAAATCCAGTTTTTCCGTGCTTGCGGTGGCGATCACGTAGGCACTTTGCGCCTTGGCGATCTGCACGGCCAGATGGCCAACGCCGCCGGCGGCGGCATGGATCAGCACCCGGTGGCCCGCCTTGATATCGGCGGCGTCGACCAGCGCCTGCCAGGCGGTCAGGCCGGCAAGCGGCAGGCCGCCGGCCTGGTCGAAGTCGAGTGCCTTCGGCTTGGTCGCAAGCTGGTCGGCGGGTGCGACGGCATATTCGGCATAGGCGGCGGCCTGTTTTGGAAAATACGGCATGCCGAAAACGTCGTCGCCCGCCTTGAAGGCCGTGACGCCGTCGCCGACCGCCTCGACCGTGCCGGCGACATCCCAGCCGATGGTGAACGGCGGCTCGCCGAGCAGCGGATAGTAGCCGGCGCGCACCGCGACATCGACCGGGTTGACGCCAGCGGCCTTCACCTTGACCAGCACCTGGCCGGCGACAGGCCGAGGCGTAGGGACTTCCGATACAGTAAGGACTTCCGGTCCGCCGACGGTGGTCTGGACAATGGCACGCATCATGATCTCCTTGGGCTGATGATGACACTATCAATTGGAAAGTAATATCGGCTTGTCCAGTATGCACTATTTCGATATATATGCACCTTATGGATAGTGAAGATTGCGACAGGCCGTTCGGCTACGACGCCTACCGGCGTGACTGCATGTCCCACACCGTGCTGGAAATGCTGGCCAGCAAATGGGTCTATCTGGTGGTCGGCTCGCTCAGGCCCGGCCGGCGGCGCTATGGCGAGATCGCCCGCAAGGTGGAGGGCATCACGCCAAAAATGCTGACGCAGACGCTGCGCGTTCTGGAGCGCGACGGGCTGGTGCGGCGGGAAGTGTTCCCGGTGATACCGCCGCATGTCGAATACGAACTGACCGAGCTCGGGCAGAACCTTGCCGCGCTGCTTAACCAGATCCGGGCATGGGCGGAGCTTTATGCCCCCGAGATCCGGGAAGCGCGGGCGCGCGAAGGTATTTTGGAAGAAGTATAAAACCTCACCTTCAACGCTTGGAACATGCGCCGGCTGCCATGCGGCCTCAGTGTCCCGCAGCCCCGCGCTTCGCCAGTGTCGAGGCCGTTGCGGTCAGCACCGCCGAGGCGGCGAAGAACCAAAGTCCGGGCTTGCTGAATGCCGTGGCGACGCCGCTGGTCTTGGCCGCGAACACCACCAGCGCCACCAGCACCACATCCAGCATCGACCAGTTGGCGAGCGCTTTGAACCAGGCGGGAATGCGCGGCGAGTGCTTTTCCGCATAGGCGGCGCAGTGCAGGAGTACCAGCTTGAAGGCCGGGAAGACCAGCGAGAAGAGCCCGATGACGGCGGCGAGCAGGATATCGCCCTCGTTCCACAGGCCGCTGACGATGCCGATCAGCGACGGCTCGTCGGTGAAGACGAACAGCCTGTCGACCTGGATGAGCGGAAGGATGATGCCGAGCGCGAAGCAGAAAGTCGCGGCGAACAGGATGAGCGGAAGAAGCAGCGGCATATGAGCCGCTTTAGCCGATAGGCTGGCACCGGGGAAGCGTCGTCGGCAAGGTCATTTGCTTTGGACCGGAGTTCGTCGCTCCGGCGGGAGAGTCTGCGCCGTTCAGCCGATCATGGCGCTGCGGCCGTGATGGCTCTCCGCCTCGCGCATCTTGCCGTCGCGCGATTCCAGCATCTGCGCCTTGGAAAGCTCCGCTTCGGCCTCGCGCAGCAGGGCAAGCGCGGTGGTCCGCTGGTCGGCGAGGTCGCCTTGCGAGTTTTTCAGGTTGTCGCGGCGCTGCCGCGCGGCCTTGGCGAAGGTCGGATAGGCGAAATGATTGACGTCGGTGATGCCCGCCTTCTTCTCCTCGCTGCCGATCTGCACCTCGAGATCGTTCGCCATGCGCTCGAACTCGGCGATCATCATGTCCAGTTGCGCAAGCTGCCGGCGCTTTTCGTTCACCTGAAACTGCTTCAGCCGAACGAGGTTCTCACGTGACTTCATGTCCACACTCCGGAAACGCAACACAGACCCTAAACGCTTCGTCAGAAAACCGCTCGTTTCGCTCCGCCGGGATGCTCCTTAACGAAATGAAACGAAACCCTAAGAAATCTCGCGCGTGGTAACCATTCATTTACGCGCATTGTTAATCATACGCGTCAGGGCTTAAGGCGCGGTAAAAAAAATCCGGTTGTTTCCGGTTGAAGCCGAGTTGATGAGTCGAATGAGTCACTTGGGTCGGTTTGTTAACGTTCGGCGAAAGCCATTTCGAGGAATGATTCACGAATTGAATCAATGGTGTATACCCCAAGGCTGATAGGCGAACTTGCGACTTGCCAACCGGAATCAGGTTTTGTTAACCATTCGGTGGCAGCTTTGGGCCAGGCAATCACTGCTTCGGCACCGCATGGCTGGGCGAAAGCCGGTGCGGCAGCAGAAAAGGGGAATCAGATGCGCGTTCTGCTGATTGAAGACGACAGTGCGACGGCCCAGAGCATCGAATTGATGCTGAAGTCGGAGAGCTTCAACGTCTACACGACGGACCTCGGAGAGGAGGGCGTCGATCTCGGCAAGCTCTACGACTACGATATCATTCTTCTCGATCTTAACCTGCCCGACATGTCCGGCTACGAAGTGCTGCGGACGCTGCGGCTCTCTAAGGTGAAGACGCCGATCTTGATCCTTTCCGGCATGGCCGGCATCGAAGACAAGGTGCGCGGCCTGGGCTTCGGCGCCGACGACTACATGACCAAACCCTTCCACAAGGACGAACTCGTGGCACGCATCCACGCCATCGTCCGCCGTTCGAAGGGCCACGCCCAGTCGGTCATCGCCACCGGCGACTTGATCGTCAACCTCGACGCCAAGACGGTGGAAGTCGGCGGCCAGCGGGTGCATCTGACCGGCAAGGAATACCAGATGCTGGAGCTGCTCTCGCTGCGCAAGGGGACCACGCTCACCAAGGAAATGTTCCTCAACCACCTCTATGGCGGCATGGACGAGCCGGAACTGAAGATCATCGACGTCTTCATCTGCAAGCTGCGCAAGAAGCTCGACGCGGCCTCCGGCGGCCAGAATTTCATTGAGACCGTGTGGGGCCGCGGCTACGTGCTGCGCGAGCCGGAAGACATCCGCGAAAGCGCCTGAACGGAAAAGGCGGCCGGCCCGAAGATCGCCCCGCCTGAGCCTGCCAATTCCAACGAACCCGTCGAATAGCGTCGCCCGCCTTGCGGGCGAGCGGCCGTTTTCAGGCGGTCCTAGTCAAGCCGCCGATGCCGCCGCCGATTTCGCTTCGCTCATCGCGCGGAACCGCTCCAGCAACTGGGCGCGGTTGAAGGGCTTCAGAATATAGCTCTGCGCGCCGGCGCGCTTCGCCCGCATGATGGCGGCCACGTCCATCTCGGTCAGGCAGATGGCGATATGCGGGACGATGGCGCTGGGGATGGCGCGGATGCGGCGGATGACATCGACCGTCGGCAGATCCGGCAGCGCCGAATCGACGATCACGATATCCGGCATGTCGGCCTGGCACATCTCGATTGCTTCCAGCCCGCTGCCGGCCTCGACCATCACCATGTCCGGACCGTTGAGGATGCGCTTGGCGACCTTGCGGATGACGCTCGAGTCGTCGACGAACATACAGCGCTTCATCCTCAGCCCTCATATCCGCGGCCCAGCGACAAGCCGTGGCGTGGTCTCGCTGACGTTAGGACAGAGCCGGTAAAAATCGAGAGAACGTCTTAGGTAAAGTTTCCGCTAAATTTGCGGAATCTCAACCGCCGCGCGATCCTTTCGCGTCATTCGGGCCGCGACGCGGAGAAGACGATCTCGTCGGCCGTGGCATGGATCGAAATCGGCATGCCGGATTCCCGCGACAGAAGCAGCGTGTAGTAGGGCTGCACGGCGTGCGCGTCGATCGCTTCCTCGGGCCGGTTGCCGGAGTGCAGTTCCAGAAATTTCGGCGGCACGCGCAGCATCGGCCCGCGCGCCGAGACGGTGAATTTCGGATTGCCGTCGGTGCCGTCCAGCTTCACGGAAATCCTGCCGCCGCGCGGGATCGCCGCATTGGCGATGAGCACGAGGTTGAGCAGCAGCTTGACGACGTTCTTGGGCAAGAGCCAGCGCGGGCCGTTCCATTCGAATTCGGGTTTTTCGTTGCGCAGGAAGGCGGTGGCGACCGATTCCGCGTCGCCGGTGTCGATGACCATTCCCGCCGATCCGGCGGCGCCGAAAGCGATGCGGGCGAATTGCAGCCTGGCCGAGGCGTTGCGCGCGCTGGCGCGGATCAGGTTCATGGCGTCTTCGTCGGCGCCGCCCTCATCCAGCAGTTCGAGCCCGTTGTTGATCGCGCCGACCGGCGAGATGATGTCGTGGCAAACCCTGCTGCAGAGAAGTGCTGCGAGATCGGCTGCGGAAAGCGTCAGAATGTCGGCCATCGATTGTTCATTCCCCGGCGATCCCCTCATGTCGGAGCAGGCCACGCTCGCCGTGCCGGCCTGCCCGAATCATGCCTGTTTCGCGGCTGTCTGGCTATAAGGCATCCTGACCCATCGGCAAATCCGGCCGGCCGGCAGATCGGGATGCGGCCGTCCGGAAACACGATGCTTGCAGGCAAAAGGCGGTTCCAGCAGGTCTTCGAACCGCCATCTTCATGTGAGAGCTTAATGGTTGAAAAAGGATTACGGCATAGGGTGCCATGGTGAACTTCTCGAGCGGCCATCAAGAGCCGCCGAAGGCAGGGACGTCGGCGAAGCGCTCGCGGACGGAGATCAGAAGCATGAATTCCCGAATTTTTGGCCGGTTCGCGTTCCGGCTTGTGATGATCGTTGCGACGCTGATCGGCGCGATGAGCCTGGCGGCGACGCCGCTCAAGGCACAGGAATATACGGCGCGGGAAATCGTCGATTCGGGACACCGCTTCTTCGGCGCGACCTCCGGCGGGCTGGCGACGGCCATCGAGACCATCTTCTCTTCCTACGGACTGCCGAACGGCTACGTGCTCGGCGAGGAGGGTTCCGGCGCCTTCGTCGGCGGCCTCACCTATGGCGAAGGCAAGCTGTTCACCAAGAATGCCGGCGATCACAAAGTGTTCTGGCAAGGCCCGTCGGTGGGCTTCGATTTCGGCGGCGAAGGCTCGCGCATCATGATGCTGGTCTACAACCTCGATCAGGTCGACGCGCTCTACGACCGCTTCGTCGGCGTCGCCGGTTCGGCCTATGTCGTGGCCGGTGTCGGCTTCAATGTGCTGAAGCAGGGTGATGTGCTGCTGGTGCCCGTGCGCACCGGCGTCGGCGCGCGGCTCGGCGTCAACGTCGGCTACCTGAAGCTGACACGGAAGGCGACCTGGAACCCGTTCTAGGGTCTGTCGATATTCAGGCCATGGCGGCCTGC
The DNA here is from genome assembly GCF_044326205.1 of Mesorhizobium sp. IMUNJ 23232. Lineage (NCBI taxonomy): Bacteria > Pseudomonadati > Pseudomonadota > Alphaproteobacteria > Hyphomicrobiales > Phyllobacteriaceae > Mesorhizobium > Mesorhizobium sp. IMUNJ 23232. The sequence continues at coordinate 35,719 of NZ_JBIRCY010000040.1, read as the reverse complement.
AAATGGCATTTTCGGCGCGCCCTGGCCTGAACCTCAACAGACCCCAGGTCTTCACCACGGCTGGCGTCCTTGCGCTTCCGCTGAAATCCGGCATTAGTGATACGCGAAAGTCAGCGACTTTCGCGTATCGCTTGTAAGGCCTGCCGTGATCCAGTCCGTGCTCTTCTTCGCCCTCGGTTTCCTGTGCGCGGGCTTCCTCGCGCTGATGGTCGCGCCGGCGATCTGGCGGCGGGCGGTAAGGCTGACACGCAAGCGCATCGAGGCATCGGTGCCGCTGTCGCTGGACGAAATCCAGGCCGACAAGGACCGGTTGCGGGCGGAGTTCGCGATGTCCACCCGCCGCCTCGAAATAAGCGTGAAGGAATTCCGCGAGAGGGCATCCGCCCAGATCGTCGAAATCGGCCGGGGGCGGGAGGAACTGCGGCAGCTTGCCGCCGAGCGCGATGACCAGAACCGCGTGCTTTCCGACCTCGAGGCCAAGGGCGCCGCGCTTCGCGCCGAGCTTCGCCAGCGCGAGGAGGAATTGCGGCAGTATTCCAACAATCTGGAAGAGGCGGACCGCGCGCTGGAGCAGCGGGCGGCGGAACTGGAGAAGCTGAATGGGCTGTACGAGAGCGCCAGCCTGTCGTCGACCAATCGCCAGGTCGAACTGCTTGCCAGGGAAAGCGAGGTCGAGAGACTGACAGACGATCTCGGGACGCTGAAAGGCGAGCGGCGCGAGGTCGACCGTCGGCTTCAGGATATTTCGGTTGAATTGCGTGCGGCGCAGGAGACGGCCCGTGTCGAGAAGCGGAAGGCCACGGAGCTGGAAAAGAAGCTTGAGCGCATGGTCGCCACCGTCGCCGATCGCGAGGAGACGATCGAGCGGCGCGAGAAGGATCTTTCGCAGTTCCGCGAACGCCTGAAGACGGCAACGGCGACGGAAAACGACCTCAACGGCAAGCTCGCCAAGACCCTGGAAGAGAAGCTCAGGCTGGAAGCGCAGGCCGCCGACCAGACTTTGCAGATGTCCAGCCTGCTCTCCAGCGCCGGCGGGGGCGACATGCAGGCGGCCGTCGCCAAACTCACCGCTGAACGTCGCCGCCTCGACGAGCGCCTGGTGGTGATGACGCGCGAGAACCAGAAGCTACGGGCGGACCTCGCGGGCCGTGAACGCGCCAAGGCGGAGGAATGGGAGGTCGAGCGCCGCGAAAGCGCGCTGCTGCGCGAGCAGATGAACGATCTCGCTGCCGAGGTGATTTCGCTCACCGCCATGCTCGACGGGCCGGACTCGCCGATCCGCAAGGCGCTGGAGATGCCGATCCCCGGCGCGGAGCAGGGCGGCCGCGCGGGGTCGGGCGTGATCAGCCTGGCCGACCGGGTCAAGGCGCTGAAGAAGATCGCGCCGCTGCCCTTGAGCTGAAATCCTCCCGTTCCGAGAGCCGGTGAAGCGCGATCGCCGAGGTCGCGGCGACGTTCAGGCTGTCGAAATCCGGCGCGATGACGATGCGCACCGTCTGCATCGCCGACAGCAGCGTTTCGGGCAGGCCGTCGCCCTCGGTGCCGAGGAACAGCGCCATGCGATCCTTGCTGGCGATGTCCCTGATGTCGGTTGTTCCGCGCGGCGACAGCGCGATGGGATGGAAGCCGTGGTCCAGCAGATTTTGCGCAAAGCCGGCCGTGCCGTCGAAGCGGGCAAAGGGAACGCGGAAAACGCCGCCAACCGAAACGCGAATCGATTTCCGGTAGAGCGGATCGCAGCAGGTCGGGTCGAGGAAGATCGCGGCCGCGCCGAAGGCGGCGGCGTTGCGGAAGATCGAGCCGATATTGTCATGGTTGGAGATGCCGACCAGGACCAGCGTCAGCGCGCGTCCGGGCGCGGCCTGGAGCAGTTCTGTGGCGGTGGGCGCCGCGCGCCGGTGGCCGATCGCCAGGATGCCGCGGTGGATGTGGAACCCGGCGATCGTATCCATCACCGCGGCGCCGGCCATGTAGACAGGAACGGTCGCCGGCGCCTTGCCAAGCACGGCTTCGAGGCCGGCCAGCCGGCTATCGAGGACAAGGACGGATAGCGCCTCATAGTCGGGTGACGACAACAATACGTCGAGCACCACCTTGCCTTCAGCAACAAACAGGCCTTGCCGGCCGACGAGGTCGCGCTCGCGGATGTCGCGAAAGGCCGCGACGCGCGGATCGTCCGCATCGACGATTCGGATGGGATTCATCAGGCAGGTCTATCCAAGCCGGCGTCGGCTGTGAAGGATTGCCGCCGTCAAGCGAATGCGTAGAGGTCCTGAAGAGCTTGCATGATGGCACGCACCTTTTCCGAGCGGCACGTGTAGAAGATGGTCTGGCGGTCCCGCCGGGTTTCGACCAGCCGCGCCTTGCGCAATTTCGCAAGATGCTGGGACAGAGCCGACTGGCTCAGTTCGACCTTGTCGGCCAAGGCCCCGACCGACATCTCATTGTCGAGGATACTGCAAAGGATTGCCAGGCGCTTTTCGTTCCCGAGCATTGTAAGCAGATTTGCCGCGTCGGCGGCCATCGCCTGGGCGTGCTCGGACTTCATCTTGACGCGTCGCCTCCTCGACGGGGCGGACGGGATGTTTCGATTGCTTTCCTGTCGTTTCTGCACTGTCCGCCCAGGGACACCGCAAGGCCTCCGCATATCTCCAATACAACCTAGCGCGCTTATTGGCGATCTCAAGGGGCTTTCTTGCAATTTGCGGTTGGTCCTACGAGTTATCCCGCACTGGCGCGGGCTGTCCGGGCCATTTCGACGAGAACGGCCCGAAGTTCAGAAGATGCCTGCAAAGGAGTCGGGAAAAACACGCGACGAATCTCGTCGCCCGAGGCGAGGTCGAATCCGTCCGGGTCGATGCCGGTCATCGTCCATCCCCCGCCAGCGGCGCGGGCAAAATGCGCAGCGTAGAGAGCGATGGCGTCGCCATGATCCGAATTCATATGATCGATGGCGCCTTGTTCAGATGCGGCGAGTGTCTCGAGCGCCGGGCTCGCGGTCAGGATATCTTCTCGCGTCAGGGCGTAAGCCTTGCCGAAACCGCCGTTGAGGCTGGCGCCTTCGATCTCCAGGCGAAACATGTGGAAATCGCCGAGGCTGACATAGAGCTTTGCCTTGGGATTCTTGTTGAGATAGCGGCGCTCGGCCCGCGCCTGCTCCGGCGAACCCCTTTCCAGCTTGGTGGCCCGGCAGATCAGCGTGACGCGCGGATGGGCAAGGGGATCGCCCTTGCCCGGTTCGCCGAGCAGCAGCGAGCAGCGCGGATCGACTGTTATCGCTTTTGTGTGGGCCGACAGCATCGACACGAGGATGAGCGGCGCGCCGTCCACATCGGTCGCGACGCCGACGCGGCTGGCGAGCGGCCCGCCGCTTGCCGGGTCGAGCACGGCGAACGCGCCGTAGCGCGCCGCGCGCAACAAGGTTTTCGCCAGCCTGACGGCCTCGTCGTCGGTCGGGCGGATGACGTCGCGTTTCTCGTCCATGGCAGCCTCAACCCTGAATTTTGTCATCCACTTATCGGCGCGCGAGGCCAGCGCTGCAAGTGGCCGCCGGGATTATCGGGGCGCCATTCGGATCGCGCCGTCGAGGCGGATGGTCTCGCCGTTCAGCATCTGGTTCTCGGCGATGTGGACGGCGAGCGCGGCATATTCCGAGGGTTCGCCGAGCCGCGATGGGAAGGGGACGGCGGCGCCCAGCGAATCCTGCACCTCCTGCGGCATGCCGGCCATCATCGGTGTCTTGAAGATGCCGGGCGCGATGGTCATCACGCGGATGCCGGAACGGGCGAGGTCGCGCGCCACCGGCAGGGTCATGCCGACCACGCCGCCCTTGGACGCGGAATAGGCGGCCTGGCCGATCTGGCCGTCGAAGGCGGCGACAGAAGCGGTGTTGACGATGACGCCGCGCTCGCCGCCGGCCAGCGGGTCGAGTTTAGCCGCGCGGTCGGCGAAGAGGCGGATCATGTTGAAGGTGCCGATGAGGTTGACCTCGATCACTTTCCGATAGAGGTCGAGCGGGTGCGGGCCGTCCTTGCCGATGGTCTTCATACCGGTGGCGATGCCGGCGCAATTGACGAGGATACGGGCAGGGCCAAGCGCCCGTGACGCGCCGGCGATGGCGGCCTCGGCGTGTTCGGCGCTCCTGACGTCGCAACTGACGGCGAAGCCGCCGATCTCATGGGCAACCGTATCGGCGCGCTCCAGATCGATGTCGAGTACAGCCACCCAGGCACCTTTGGCGGCCAGCGCGCGGGCAGTCGCCTCGCCCAGCCCGGAGCCGCCGCCTGTGACGAGCGCCGTCTGTCCGCTGATGTCCATGGTCGTCTCCTTGCGTTTGCAGCCAGCCTACGGAGGCCGGCCCGATGACGCAACGGCCGGCGACCCGGCAACGGTGTGCGGTGTCGCGCTCAGCCTGCCTTGCGGATGGGCTCTTGGGTTTCGCGCCAGGCCGGCATGCGTGACTGGTCCTCGTGGCAAACCTCGCCCTTGAGGCGCTCGGCCGCACCGGGCGACAGTTCGTGGACCAGGATGCGGTCGAGATCGACCGGGCGCGGCATGGAGAGCTGGCCGCGCGGAATACGCTTGAAACCTAGCGGGCCGTAATAGGGCTCGTCGCCGACCAGAAGCACGGCTTCGGCGCCGGCCTTGCGCGCAGCCTCGACCGAGATCGCCACCAGTTTTCTGCCGATGCCGAGATTCTTGTGGGCCGGCCGGACCGCCAGCGGCCCGAGCAGCAGCGCGCGGCCTTCGCCTGCCGCGATACGCGTCAGCCGGCAGGAAGCGATCACCTCGCCCTCATGCAGCGCGACGAAAGACAGAAGCCGCTCGTGCGGCCCGCCCTCGCGGATCTTGTAGGCGGCGCGCGCGAAGCGCCCCGGCCCGAAGGCTTCTTCGTTGATATGGTCGATTTCAGCGTCGTGCGCCGGGGTTTCCGGCATGAAGATTACGTCAGCGGGGATCATGGTGAGCAGCGTCCGGTCGGGTGCGAGGAAGAGTTGCTGCGCAGGGCAGCGTCGCCAGTCAGCGCTTCAAGCGCTGGCGCTCTTTCGTCGTCGGTCGAACCGGATATGCGTGCATCTGACCATAGGAAACGCCGCTATCATCAAATTGGCACGGCGTCCATCCGCCTATGGTGCATTTGCGGGCAAATGCCTGATATCGGCGACGCTGTGTTCAAGCCGTGGCGGTTTTGCTTTCGGCCGGACCGTCCTAAATGTCGGGGAGATCGTCGGGGGAAATCCCGATCATGCAGCCGGGAGAACCACATGGGACAACTCGTCGACGGCAAATGGCAGGACGTCTGGTATTCGACCAGGGAGACCGGCGGGCGTTTTGTGCGTTCGGAGGCACCCTGGCGCGACTGGGTCTCCGCCGACGGCAAGCCCGCGCCGGGCCGCACGCGCGGTTTCACGGCCGAGCCGGGGCGCTATCACCTCTATGTCTCCTACGCCTGCCCCTGGGCGCACCGGACGCTGATTTTTCGTGTGGTGAAGAAGCTTGAGGACGTGATTTCGGTTTCGGTCGTCCATCATTTCATGGGCAAGGATGGTTGGACCTTTTTGGCCGAGGACGGGGCGACGGGCGACGACCTCTACGGTCTCGATTTCCTGCACCAGATCTATACGAAAGCCGATCCGCGCTATTCCGGCCGGGTGACGGTTCCGGTTCTGTGGGACCGCAAGGAGCAGACCATCGTCTCCAACGAGTCGCCGGAAATTATCCGGATGCTGAACGCGGCCTTCGACGAATGGGGCGACAAGTCGGTCGATTTCTATCCGGAGGCGCTGCGCACCGAGATCGATGAAATCAATGCGCTGGTCTATCCAGCGATCAACAACGGCGTCTACCGCGCCGGTTTCGCCACTACGCAGGAAGCCTATGAGGAGGCATTCGGCGAACTCTTCTCGGCGCTGGATACGCTGGAGGAAAGACTGTCGCGGCAGTGCTACCTCGTGGGCGGAAAAATCACCGAGGCGGATTGGCGGCTGTTCACGACGCTGGCGCGCTTCGACCCGGTCTATGTCGGCCACTTCAAATGCAACCTGCGCCGCATCGCTGACTATCCCAATCTTTCCAACTATCTGCGCGACCTCTACCAGGTGCTGGGCGTGGCAGAAACGGTCAACATGCACCACATCAAGTCGCATTATTACGGCAGCCACACCACCATCAACCCGACGCGCATCGTGCCGGTCGGGCCGGCGATCGATTATACCGCGCCGCACGATCGGGGGCGGTTTGGATGAGGTAATGCGACCAGCTACGGCCGGCACTCCTTCGCACCCCCCCTGTGTCCTGTCGGACATTTCCCCCGCAAGGGGGGAGATTGCGCCGGCCGCTTGGCTTTCGCCAATCGCCGACGTTGCAGGAAGAGCGGCAGCGATGAAGCTGCCAATCTCCCCCTTGCGGGGGAGATGTCCGACAGGACAGAGGGGGGTGCGAAGGAGTGCCGGCCGTGCAACTGACCCGCGAAATCTTTAATGCAAATGCCGCAGCTTGTCCGGATTCCTCACCACATAGATCGCCGCGATTTTTCCGTCCTCGATCTCCAGCGCGGTGGTCTGCAATTCGCCGTCGGCCTCCAGCGTGACGAAGCCGGGCAAGCCGTTGACGAAGCCGGCGCGCACCAGCGTCGAACCCTTTTCCCGGAACAGCGTCGCCAGATATTCGTGGACCTTCATGACCGCGTCGAAACCGACGAACGGCTTTGTGGCTGCCGAGCGCTTGCCGCCGCCATCGGCGTGCATGCTGACATCGGCCGCCAGCATGGCGCCTAGCGCCTTCATGTCGCCGCTGCGCGAGGCGGCGAAAAACGCCTCGGCAAGCGCGATGCCGTGCTTCCTGTCGAGCTGGTAGCGCGGCCGCGCCTCGCGCACATGGGTGCGGGCCCGCGCCGCGAGCTGGCGGCAGGCGGCAGCGTCACGCCCGATGGTTTTCGCCACCTCCTCGAATTCCAGACCGAACACGTCGTGCAGCAGGAACGCCGCCCGTTCCAGCGGCGACAGGCGCTCCAGCGCCAGCATCAGCGGCAGGGTGACGTCCTCCTCCTCGTCCTCCTCGACGACCGGATCGGGCAACCAGGGGCCGACATAGGTCTCGCGCCGGCGCCGCGCCGATTTGAGCTGGTCGAGGCAGAGCCGCGTCACCGTGCGGCGCAAAAAAGCCTCGGGCTCGCGCACGCCCAAGCGGTCGGCCCCCATCCAGCGGATGAAGGCCTCCTGCACGATATCCTCGGCGTCGGCCACCGAGCCCAGCATGCGGTAGGCGACGCGCATGAGTTTTGGCCGCAGCGGATCGAAACTTGCCGCCGCGTCGATATGCGCCGCCTCTTCCATCAGGCGGCAACTTTCGCCTGGATGGCCTTGGCGGCCTGCGGGTCGACGAACAGGCCGAAGCCGATGGCGAGCCGGTTCCAGCCGTTGATGATGTTGATCATCAGCGTCAGCTTCACCTGTTCCTCCTCGGAAAACTCGGCCTTCAGCGCCGCGTAGGCGACTTCATGCGTGTGGCCTTCCGAGAGTTTTGTCAGCGCCTCGGTCCAGCCGAGCGCGGCGCGCTCGCGGTCGGTGTAGCACGGCGCATCGCGCCAGGCCGAGAGCAGGTAGATGCGCTGCTCGGTCTCGCCCTTCTCGCGGGCGGCGGCCGTGTGCATGTTGAGGCAGTTGGCGCAGCCGTTGATCTGCGAGGCGCGTATTTCCACCAAATGGATGAGGCCGGCTTCGAGGCTGGAATGGATGGTGAGCGAGGTGCCCATCCAGCTTTTCATCAGCGCGGGAGCGGCGGCGAAGGGGTCGAGTTTGGCAGTCATCGGTCGTTCCTTTCCTGGGTTACGACACCATGACGAGACGGCATGCGCCGATGTGACATGGGCGGCAGGAATTTTCCAAATACAGGCGCGCGTCGCCCGCATCGAGCCGGCGGTCGGCCAATCCGCGCTATCCCGAAGTGCAGGTTTATCTGCTCCCCGGATAGCGGAAGCTAGCAGGCCGCACGGTATCGGAGGCCGGGCCGGCGCGCGATCATAGCTCGGCACTAGCGGATCAACAGAAGCCACGCCGCCGCCAAGGCGGCCAGCAGGAGACAGACATGAACGTGGAAAACTTTTCACACGCCACTCGACCGGGGTTGGACGAGCTGGTTCCGTCGCGCTACGCGCTGAAGATCGGCGACATCGAGGTGCTGATCGTCAGCGACGGCGTGCTGCCGATACCGTCGCGGACCCTGGCGCACAATATCGACGCGGCCGTGCGGTCGGCCTGGCTGGAGGACATGTTCCTGTCGCCGGACATGCTCGACTGGCCGCTGAACGTGGTGGTGGTGCGCAGCGGCGGCAAGACCATCCTCGTCGACGCCGGGCTGGGCGCGGACCCGGACCTGAACCTGCCGCAGGCCGGGCGGGTGGTCTCGCGGCTGGAGGCCGCCGGCATCGATCTCGCATCCGTGACCGACGTGGTGCTGACCCATATGCATATGGACCATATCGGCGGGCTGATCGTCGACGGGGTGAAGGAGCGGCTGCGTCCGGACCTGCGCATCCATGTGGCCGCCGCCGAGCTGAAATTCTGGGAAGACCCCGATTTCTCCCATGCCGTCATGCCGCAGGGATTTCCGGATGCGCTGCGACGGGCAGCCAGGAAGTTCGTCAGCGACTACCGCGCCAATCTGCGGCTATTCGACGAGGAGCACGAGGTGGCGCCGGGCGTGCTCGTCCAGCGCACCGGCGGCCACACGCCCGGGCACAGCGTGGTGCGCCTGGCCTCCGGCGGCGACCGCCTGACCTTCGCCGGCGACGCCGTGTTCCAGGTCGGGTTCGAGCAGCCCGAATGGCACAACGGTTTCGAGCACGACCCCGAGGAGGCGGCCCGCGTCCGCGTCAATCTCCTGCGGGAACTCGCGGCAACCCGCGAGGCGCTGGTGGCCACCCACCTGCCGTTCCCGTCCATCTGCCACGTGGCGGTCGACGGTGATGTGTTTCGGTGCGTGCCGGCCGTCTGGGATTATTGACCGGTTAATGGGGCGGGGGCGTCCGCGACTTGATTCAAGACCACTCGATCGCATCAAGGAGGAACGCATCATGTCACAGGTAGGAACAAGACCCCGGCCGAATGGTCGGCGGCAGGCAGTCATGACCTTGGACAACGGCTCGCACCTCGGTCGACCGGGGGGCGACGAGTTGGTTCCGTCGCGCTACGCGGTACAGGTCGGCGACATCGAGGTGCTGGTGATCAGCGATGGCGTGCTGACGCCTCCGGCCGAGTCGATGGCCACCAACGCCGACCCCGCCGTCCGGGGAGCCTGGCTGGACGAAAGATTCCTGTCGCGGGACGCGTTCGATTGGGCGCTGAACGCGGTCGTGGTGCGCTCCGGCGACCAGACCATCCTCATCGACACCGGGATAGGGGGAGAGGTTCCGGACTTCCGGCGGGCCGGGCAGTTCGGCCATCGGCTGGCGGCCGCCGGCGTCGATCTCGCGACCGTGACCGACGTGGTGCTGACCCACATGCACTTTGATCACGTCGGCGGGCTGCTCGTCGACGGGGTGAAGGCACAACTCCGCCCGGACCTGCGGGTCCATGCGTCGGCCGCGGAGGCAAAATTCTGGGAAGCGCCCGATTTCTCCCGCACAGGCATGCCGCCGGCGCTGGCGGAGGTAGCCCGCAGTGCCTCCAAGCGGTTCCTGCAGGAATACCGTGACCAACTGCGCACCTTCGAGGAGGAGCAGCAGGTCGCGCCGGGAGTGGTCGTCACCCGCACCGGCGGGCACACCCCCGGGCACAGCGTGGTCCGCATCACGTCCGGCGGCGACCGGCTGATGTTCGGCGGTGACGCAATTTTTCCGGTCTCGTTCGACCACCCCGAATGGCACAACGGTTTCGAACACGACCCCGAGGAGGCGACTCGCGTGCGGCTCCGCCTGATGCGGGAGCTGGCGGACACCGGCTCGTGGCTGCTGTCCACGCACATGCCTTTCCCGTCCGTCGGCCGAGTGGCAGCCGCAGGCGACCTCTATCGCTGGGTGCCAGCCTGGTGGGATTATTGAGCGCTTGGCGGGTCAGGGCCGAGCGAGGCCGCCGCCGGGGTGTTTCGCACCAAGATTGCTTGTTCGTGCAACGTGTCGAGTGACCAAAATGTTCGCTCCGCCGTTGAGGCGGGGCGGTCGGCAGTGTGCGTGCGGCACATCCTGCGACGGCTGCACGGTCCCCACAGTCCTGACCGGCGGCTAGCAGGCTGGCGACCGCCGCAATTTGGACTAGGTAGCTAACTGTGTCAGTCACTCAATCGTTAATACCAGGGCCTCCAGCTTACCTAATATACCGAACCCAGCATCAGAAATGAGTTCAAATCTCAGCTTTCGTCCGACTTGTTCAGATTCCCGATGCATGCAACCGATTAACGAAATTCCGCTTTCCGGAATGCCATCCGTACGTTTGAGCGAGAGAAAAGCGCTGTTTCGCACAGGTATAATTGTCGGATAATCACGAAAGGAAGTATGTTTATGGTATGTTTCAATATGATCCATAAAAGGAGACTTGTACATAGCTATTCCGTGTTTGGAGGCTAGTGAAACGAGTTGCGAAATGGTCAAAACATGCAATTGATTGTCAGAAGAAATAACTACACGAGCAATCGCCAATGGGTCAACATCCAAATCGCACAGGCTATTCGTGACGTAACACCACTCCATGTCAGTTATTGAAGCTTCCTGCAAAAGGGCAATTTGCTCATCCGCCCACTTCTTCATTGCGGTATTTGAAGCCAATCTCTTTCCAGCATCACGTTTAGCTGTCTGTGGATGGTGGTCCAAATATCCAATGAAACGTGTAGAATCGCGACCGTGTACCGAAGTTGCTAGACCGCCAATACAATTAACGCTTAAAAAATTTGGTGCCTCAGAGCGAAAATTTGATAGTGCTGCCAATCCAACCTTCTCGCCCGAGTCGTTTTCAATGAAGCGAAGCCTATGGGCGCTTTGATCAATAAGATTCTTAACGGTGGAATCAGCCTGATACGTCGAAAAGGATATTTTTTCTAACCAATTTCGCTGGGCAATCGGACTTGTTAGATGATCTATGGGGTCATGAATTATCTCAAAATGATTTTGCTCACCAGCGCGACATTCGACTGTTACGTCGAGGCCGGCAACCAACGCGGCGACAAAATCATTAAATGTTACGCTAAAGTCTTGCCCATCTATTCGATGGCGTTTGATACGGATCGTATTGATGTCAGTGAAGGCATCTTTCAGTGATACCTGAACGCGCGTGGAAATTGATCCGAACGAGGCTGGTCTAGTTGAAGATAAAGTTGGGCGAAGAGTAAGCCCGTTCGGAAAATCAAGGGTGCGGACGTCGTTTAGCCCAGCATCCCATCGTCGGGTGGATACACGCACTGCTTTGGCAACCATAAAGGTGGCATAGAAGCCAATACCGAAACGTCCGACTGATCGGAAGCCCGAGGAGCGCAATCCCGGAAACTCCTCTTGAACCAAGTCGGATAGCCAAAATGAAGTCCCAAAGTCTAAGAACGGACCTGTAAGCACCCGCTCAGACATTCCAATGCCGTCGTCCTCGACAACAATAGTATTTATACCGTATGGCTCGATCTTAAGTTGAACTCGAATGCGCCCTGCGTATTCTGACTCCATAGCTTGTCTGGCCTGGACTGCATCTCTGGCATTCTGGATTAACTCACGAAGAGCTATTTCTAGCTGATTGCTTTCTCCATATAGCTTTGTTCCTCCCAGGCCTTCGACCAAACGTTCGACATTTCCAACGTGTAGTTTAGCGGAGCATGGTTTCCAACCAGAAGCGCGAATATACTCACCTAAACTTTCTGGAGATGTTGCTCCGGCAATTCTTCTTATCCTGAACGCTGGGCTTATTTCCTTTTGCGGTCGAGACGCAAGCAGTTGGTTGACCGATTGTATCTCTCGATCAACCAAGGTAATGGCATCAAAGGCAACCCACCAAGCTTCTACCGACTCGGAGTTAAAATCTCGATTTGATGTGAAAACTGCTGAAGATCCTGTTGGGTCGGATGCATCTTTGTCAATTCTTGCCAGCCAATTCTGCGCTTTCCAATGGTTCAGAGATATCCCATATCGTCTGGTCAACGCCATAAGAAAGTCTGGCGCACGTCGATTGTCTATATGCGCAGCGTCGGCGCATCTGAGAAGGCAAGCAATCTTCACTGGGTCAATTCGCCATTCAAGTGGGAAGGTTCCAGGAGCGTTTACTTGTCCTGACAGCTTCGACACAACATCTTCGATGGGCCAATGATGACTCGCGGCGATCAATCCAATAATATTGCCGTAACGTGAACGAAGTTCTGCATTGTCGATCAGGTAGAATTCACTACCATCTTGTCCAGACCATTTCCGCATCGCTAATTGGGATGCTTGTCGAGCATGAAGCGCTCTTAGAGCGGTGAAGTCAGCATTTGCTTCAATGCTTGAAAGGGGAATGGATTCCTCAGCCCTATCTTTTTCCGTTGCAAATGCGTCGCGCCATTCCAGCGTTTCGCGGAGACCCTCTAGGCCTTTTTCGAACGCCTCGAAGCAAAGGGCGGCGTCATGTAAAAGAATCGCGCCCCCTAAAACAAAGCCCTCCATAGGATTCAGCGGATAGCTTTCTCCAGCAATTAGGTCGGCAGTTTCCCACAATGCGTCTAAATGTGTTATATCGTGAACGGTCAGGTTTGGAAGGGAATGGGCGATTCGCGCAGTGAGAATTGCAGCTCGGTCGCGAAAGCTCTGGTAGTTTACTAACAATAGAGGCAGTTGATCTGAACGGTCGTTCGGCGAGTGCTGGCCGAGGGATCTAAGCCATAGCCCCGTATCCCGAAAACTATAATTCATCTAATCCCCCAATAGGTTCCCGCGAACATACAAATTTCTAGCTACTCGAACCATCGTGCAGTAGCTTGAGATCGAACTTTTCACCAATAAAACGTTTTGCACCGACATCGGATGCGCCTCGATCTGCCTACCAATACCCCGACGCCACCTCCCCTCCAAACACCTCGCCAATCCGCCTTTTCGTCGCCGGCGTGGTCGCCTCCGGCAGGGCGTCGAGCGCGAAGAAGCCGGCCTCGGCGATCTCGCGGTCGGGTTGTTTCGGGCGATCCTGCGCAAAATTCTCGATCAGGTAGAAGGCGACGTGGTCGCGGCGGGTGTTGACGCGGTTCAGGTGGATGGATTTCAGCAGCGGCGGGGCGGTGAAAACGATATTGCCTTCCTCGGAAAATTCCCGCCCCAGCGCCTGCTCGCAGGTCTCGCCGAGTTCGACGCCGCCGCCCGGAAGCTGCCAGCCGGGCACATAGGTGTGGCGGATGAGGAAGATGGCGTTGGCCTCGCGGTCGAAGACCATGCCGCGCACGCCCACCGTCATCGCCCGGCGCAGCAGGAAATATTTGTGGAAGAGGATGGCGCGAAAACCCGGCCAGCCGGTCTGGCGGAACCTTTTGTCGCGGTCGGGCGTCATCGGCATTCCCGAGGCTGGAAAGCGCGGTGGCCGTACCGTAAGTAGGATCGATGCTCAGGCTCGCGCATATTTCCGATGTCCATCTGGGGCCGCTGCCCGCTGTATCCTACCGGGAACTCGCTTCCAAGCGGGTGCTGGGCTATGTCAACTGGCGGCGCAACCGGCGAAAGCTGCTGATCCAGGGCGCGCTGGGCGCGATCGTCGAGGCTATTCGTGCGGAAAAGGCCGATCACCTCGCCGTCACCGGCGACCTCGTCAATCTGGCACTCGACGCCGAACTGGAGCTGGCGCGGCTGTGGCTGGAGACGCTGGGCAGGCCGGAGGATGTCTCGGTCGTGCCCGGCAACCACGACGCCTATGTGCCGGGCGCTTTCAACAAGGTCTGCGCGCTGTGGGCGCCATGGATGCGCGGCGACAATTTTCACGGGCCGCTCGGCCGGCTCAGCTTTCCCTATCTCAGGGTGCGCGGCAACGTGGCGCTAATCGGCGTTTCCACCGCGCGGGCGACGGCGCCGTTCATGGCCAACGGGTTTTTCCGCGAGGAGCAGGCGGCGCGGCTGGCAAAGATCCTGGACGAGACCGGGCGGCGCAACCTGTTCCGGCTGATCATGATCCATCATCCACCGGTGCGCGCCGCCGTGCCGCAGCACAAGCGCCTGTTCGGCATCGCCAATTTCCACCAGACGGTGATCCGGCACGGCGCGGACCTCGTGCTGCACGGCCATTCGCACCTGCCGACGCTTTTCTGGATCGGCGAGCGCAAAAAGCCGGTGCCGGTGGTCGGCGTGGCGGCGGCGGGGCAGGGGCTGGGCGGCCACCATCCGGCGGCGCAGTACAATCTGTTCGAGATTTCCGGCGAGCCCGGCCATTGGCATATCGGCCTGATCAGGCGCGGCCTGACGGCGCCGGGCATGATTTCCGACATCGAGACCCTCGATCTCGGCTCGCCGCGCAAGGCGCCGGCGCCTTTCGAGAAGGCGATGCCGCCGGAAACTACTGCATCGGGTTGACCAGCCGGTCCCAGAACAGCACGACCGCGGCGACCAGCCCGAACAGCAGCCCGGCGAACACGATCCACAGCTCGGACAGCAGGCGCCGCCAGATGCTTATTCGCGGGGGAGCGATCTTTCCCGGAGCCGGAGCGTCCAGCAGGGAGGCCGGAAGTCTTGGTGCTGGCCTGGGCGCGGGTTTGGCCGCCGGCCTGGGTGCAGGCCCTGCAATGGGCCTGGCGACCGGTTGACGCGCAGGCTCGGTAACTGGCCGGGCAGCCGGTTCGGGCGCGGGCGTTCTGGCGGTTTCGACGGCCGGCGCGACATCGCCTTCCATCAAATGCTCGCGCTCGACGATCCGCTCGGCGACATAGCGCGTCACCCGGTCGGCGACCTCGGCCGGCTTTGCCGATTCGGCCAGCACGACGCGGCCGTTGCGCGTGTCCTTGACGAAGCGGTAGGTGCGGCGGTCGCGCCCCATCGCGACGTGGCTGACCGCGTCGATCCACAGGCGCGGCTGCAGGCCGGACGAGATGGCGAAATCAAAAATGTCGATGTCGGCCGGCACTTCGTCGAACACAGGGGCAAGCTCGGCCGCAAGCAGTTGCAGC
This sequence comes from Mesorhizobium sp. IMUNJ 23232, assembly GCF_044326205.1. Lineage (NCBI taxonomy): Bacteria > Pseudomonadati > Pseudomonadota > Alphaproteobacteria > Hyphomicrobiales > Phyllobacteriaceae > Mesorhizobium > Mesorhizobium sp. IMUNJ 23232. The sequence goes on along the minus strand of NZ_JBIRCY010000040.1, from coordinate 20,638 downwards.
CGGGTGAGGGTGGCCTCGCGCAGTTCGACCACCACGTCCTCGCGGTCCGCCGCCGCGTTCTTGGCCGCGCTGATCGCCTCCGCCAGCTTGCGCTGCTGGGCGAGCGAGGCCTGTTTCTCGGCCATTTCACTCATCGTTCGACTCCGGCCCGTTAACCCGTTGTTAACATAAACCATGGGCAAGGCCCAGCATTGAGGCGTGTCATGCCGGCAAATGAACGGTGAACAATTTTTTCCGGGTGGGCGGCGTTTGCCGCCCGCCGCGGGGCGCTATTTCCCGCCGACGATACGGTTGACCGCCGATACCACCGCTTCGAGCGAAGCGGCAACGATGTTGGTGTTGATGCCCGCGCCGAAAATGACGCCGCCCGGATATTCCATCTCGACGTAGCTGATCGCCGCAGCGTTCGAGCCGTGCTGGATCGAATGCTCGGAATAGTCGCGCACCGAGACCTCCACGCCGACATGGCGCGACAGCGCGTCGACAAAACCGTCGACCGGCCCGTTGCCGCTGCCCTTGATCGTGATTTCCTTGCCGTGGTCGAGGATAGTCGCCTCGACGATGCGCCGGCCTTTTGCCGCCGTATCCGGAAAGGTCTGGTGGTCGAGGAATTTCAGGCGGCCCCTCGGCTGGTCGATATAGACCTCGCGAAAACGCTCGTAGATGCGTTTCGACGAAAGCTCCTTGCCCTCGGCGTCGGTGATCGCCTGGATGTCCTTCGAGAACTCGACCTGCAAGTTGCGCGGCAGGTTGAGGCCGTAGTCCGCCTGCAGCACATAGGCGATGCCGCCCTTGCCCGACTGCGAGTTGATGCGGATGATCGCCTCGTAGGTGCGGCCGACGTCCTGCGGGTCGATCGGCAGGTACGGCACCTCCCACAGCGGCTTGTTGGCGGTCTTCAGCGCCTTCATGCCCTTGTTGATGGCGTCCTGGTGCGAGCCGGAGAAGGCCGTGTAGACCAGTTCGCCGACATAGGGGTGGCGTTCTCCGATCTTCAATTGGTTGGAATATTCGTAGACGTCCCTCATCCGGGTGATGTCGGAACAGTCGAGCTCGGGATCCACGCCCTGCGTGTACATGTTGAGCGCCAGCGTGACGATGTCGACATTGCCGGTGCGCTCGCCATTGCCGAACAGCGTGCCCTCGACGCGGTCGGCTCCGGCCATCAGGCCGAGCTCGGTGGTGGCGATGCCGGTGCCGCGGTCGTTATGCGGATGCAGCGAGACGATGATATTTTCGCGGTTGTCGAGGTTGCGGCACATCCATTCGATGCGGTCGGCATAGATGTTGGGCGTCGACATCTCGACGGTCGACGGCAGGTTGTGGATCAGCTTGTTACCGGCCGTCGGCCTGACGATCTCAGTGACCTCGTTGCAGATCTCCAGCGCCACCTCGAGTTCCGTGCCCGTAAAACTCTCCGGCGAATACTGGAAGCGAAAACCGCCGCCGGCCTTGGCCGCCATGTCGGTGATCATCTTTGCCGCGTCGGTGGCGATCTGCTTGATGCCGGCGACGTCCTTCTGGAAGACGACGCGGCGCTGCAGCTCGCTGGTCGAATTGTAGAAGTGCACGATCGGGTTCTTTGCGCCCTGCAAGGCTTCGAAGGTGCGAGTGATCAGTTCCGGGCGGCACTGCACCAGCACCTGGAGCGACACGTCGTCCGGTACATTGCCTTCCTCGATGCACCAGCGGGCGAAGTCGAAATCGGTCTGCGAGGCGGAGGGGAAACCGATCTCGATCTCCTTGAAACCCATGTCGAGCAGGAGTTGGAACATGCGCGCCTTGCGCTCCTGGCCCATCGGGTCGATCAGCGCCTGGTTGCCGTCGCGGAGATCGACGGAGCACCAGATCGGCGCCTTGTCGATGCGTTTCGACGGCCAGGTGCGGTCGGGCATGTCGACCAGCGGATAGGGTTCGTATTTCACCGCCGATTGCGGCATGCCGTGCGCGGGGCGGATGCGGGTGGTCTGGTTCATCTTGCTTCTCTCTGCCGCTTCAGGCGCGGGCGCAATGCTCGGCGAAGCGTCTAAAACAGTTTGCTGACTGGAGTGCGACTGGCAAGGAGCAGGCGCCGCCTTCGGCGGTCGAACGACCGCCGGGCGCTCCTCTAGCGAGCCCGGCGGTCGCCGATAAGGCCGAGAAGCAGGATCGCGGAAGACAGCGCGCGCAAGGTCGCCGACGCAAAGGCGTCTCGGCGATTGGCTGCGCTGTTCACGGGCGAGTTCATCGGCGGGTTGATACAGGAGCGAGGCGGCGGAGGCAAGGGGATGAAGATTGCCGATTATGGCGTCGCATCACTCCTCCTCGAAATCAAAGTCCCGCTCAATCTCCAGATATGGATCTTTTTGGCGGCCGTGCCGCATGTTCAGGACATGCACCTCCGTGCCTCTGATCTCATAGTCGAGGACATAGTCGTCCACGACGAGGCGGCGAAGGTCTCTGATCGGTAGGAACCGCTCGGCGCCTGCCATCGGAAAATCAGCCAGCAGTCTTGCTGCATCCCGCATTCTGAGTATTAAGCGCTTTGCGGCCGAGTTGCTATGCCGCCGTAAATATGCCTTCTCGGTCACCAGAAAGTCTCTGACTCTCCGAGAGATGACGACTTTCATCAGGCCGCATTGCTTCTTGCTTCGGAATCCAATTCGTCGAGGACGTCGTTCAGATCGTAAGAATCGCCCTCGGCAATCTGTCGTTGTCCCTCGGCGGCGTGCAGGATGTCTCTGCCTTCCGATGCCATATAGGCTTTCATGGCGCGAACCATCACCCAACTGCGGCTGCGTTCGGTGATTTCTGCAATCGCCTCGATCTCCGCCAACAGGTCGCGCGGGAGACGAAGGGTTACAGGATCGGAAAGCTCTCTTTGATTTGACATCGTTTTTCCTTTCTTTTGTAATACAGGATAACTATGTTCCCACTGTGATACAAGCGCATCCGCCGACCGACGCTTGATGTCCGCCCGCTATCGGACTATCTGCGGCACGCGCGGCATGGCCGCCTCCGAAAAAGTTCGAGCCCAGCCTTGCCCTCTTTGCGAAGAAGTTTTGATGCCCTGGTGGAGCGCCGCACGGCGTCGATCCCGACCGTCGCGCTGGCGTTGGACGAGCGGCTGGCGCTGGCCGGCCGGCATGGCGATTTTTCGCTCGCCTACTCGACGGCGGTGCAGGACGACCTGTCCTATTTCGGCGATGCCTCCGGCTACATCGCCTTCGGCCGCAAGATGGGCAGCGCGGTGGCGCTCGCCGACCCGGTCGCGGCGCCCGCCGAGCGGACGGACCTCATCCGACGGTTCGTCGAACAGGCGCGCGATCCCTGTTTCGTGCAGATTGGCGAAGCCAGCGCCCGCGTGCTGTCTGGGCTCGGCTACAAGGTCAACCGCATGGGCATCGACACGCGGTTGACGCTGACGCCCAAAACTTTCGCCGGCAGCCGCAACGAGACGGTGCGCTATTCCGAGCGCTGGTTGCTCAAGAACGGTTTTTCGATCGTCGAGGACGACGGCAGCGGCGCCCATGCCGCCGAGATCAAGCAGCTTTCCGATGCATGGCGGGCGCAGCGCATCGTCAGCCACCGCGAGATGCGGTTTTTGAACCGGCCGTTCCGCTCGCAGCTCGGAAAGGGCATGCGCCGCTTCATGCTGCTCGACCCGCAAAAGCAGCCGGTCGCCATCCTGGATTTCGATCCGATCGTCGAAGACGGCGAACTCGCCGGCTACACCACCTCGTTCAAGCGCAAGCTGCCGGGCATTACCTCGCATGCCGAGATCGGCCTGACCAAATTCGCCGCCGACCGACTGCACGACGAGGGCCGCAAATTCGTCACGCTCGGCCTGTCGCCGCTCGCCGGCATGAAGGAGAGCGGTTTTCCGGAAAGCCGCCTCATGCTTTCATCCATGCAGCGTTTTTACCGCTCGCCCTGGATCAACCGCCGCATCTTCAACGTCGAGGGCCAGGCGGCGTTCAAGCGGCGTTTCCATGGCGACGAGGAGCCGGTCTATATCGCCTTTCGCCGCCTCTCGCCCTTCCAGATGCTGGCTATCCTCAGGCTCAGCAAGGCGTTCTAAGGTTTTATGCCGCGGGCGACGAAGCGCACCAGCGCCGGTCCGAACAGCAACACGAAGATCAGCCGCGCCGATTGCAGGGCCATTACCAGCGACAGGTTCACATTGCTTGCGGCGGTGGCGATGATGGCGACCGAATCCAGGCCACCCGGGCTGGTGGCGAGGTAGGCGGTCAGCGGGTCGATGCCGAGTTCATGGCTGAGCAGCCAGGCGATGGCCCCGCAAAAACCCATCAGCAAGAGGATGGACAGCATGACCTGCGGTAGCACGCGCAGCGCGTTCCATACGACGGCCCGCGTAAAATTCAGCCCGATGGAACAGCCCACCACGATGTAACTCGCGGCCTTCAGCCATTCGGGAATCTGGAAGGGAACATCTGCGCCGAGATGCAGCGCGAGCGCGATCAGCGCCGCGCCGATGAAATAGGGCGAGGGCAGGCGCAGCAGTTTTCCGATCCTGCCGGCGACTGCCGCCACCAGCAGGGTTGCGGCCAGCGCCGGCCAGTCCAGCGGCGGGAACCAGGCGCGTTCGGGCGCGACCATCGCCGACGGGTCGACCCAGAGCCGCGCCACGAAGGCGGCGGCCAGCGTCACCATCACCACCCTGAGATACTGCATGAAGGCGACGAGCCTTGCGTCGGCGCCGAAAGCTTCGGCCATCAGCACCATGGCCGTAGCGCCGCCAGGCGCCGAGCCCCAGACGGCGGTCGACCCCGGCAGGATGCGCAGCCGGCTGATCGACCAGCCGAGGAAGCTGGAGGCCAGCAATGTGGACAGCACCGAGATCAGGATGATCGGCCAGTCGCTGGCGAAGGAGGAAAAGACTTCGACCTGGATGGAAGAGGCGACCAGGCAGCCGACGACCGCCTGGCCAAGTCCGAAGACCGGGCGCGGCACGCGAATGGTCGCGCCCCCGGTGCCGGCCACAATGGCAATGAGCATTGGCCCGATCAGTAGCGCCGCCGGAAAGTCGATCGCATCCAGCGCGCCGCCGAGCGCCGCCGCAAAGATGATCAGCACCAGCCACTGCGCCAGTGATGGCAGTGTTGCTAAGGGTCCTGGAGACGGCGCGGGCGGGGAGGCCATGGCTTCCTTCTAGCGCCGCGCTTCCGTCGCTGTCAGCCCCGCAACGGAAGTTTGTTGCGGCTCTCTACCCCCCGCTGATCGCCGTCAGCACAAAAACTTCCGTGCCCGGTTCCAGCTTGGTCTCCAGCTTCACCCGCTCCCCATCGACAAAGACGTTGATGTGTTTTCGGATCGCCGGCGTGGTGTCGCACAGCCGGTCGCGCATGCCCGGCCAGCGCTCGTTCAGCGCGTCGATCATCTCGCGGACGGTGCGCGCCTCGACCTCGACGCGCCGCAGCGAGCCGGGAAACAGGTCGACCAGCGGCCCCGGCAGCCGCACCCTGACGCAGGCGCTTTCCCGTATGCGGTCCATCTCGCTACCCCAGGCCGCCTACCGGTCGACGACCAGCGTCTCGACCGAGAGCACCGTCGGCAGGTGCTCGGCGATCGGCATCCAGCTCTCGCCCTCGTCGGCGCTGGCATAGACCGAGCCCGAACTGGTGCCGAAATAGACGCCGGCCCGCTCGTGCCGGTCCGTCGCCATCGCCTGGCGCAGGACGCCGAAATAGGCATTGTGCTGCGGCAGGCCATCGCGCATGTCCTGCCAGCTCTTGCCGGCGTCGCGAGTGCGCCACACCGCCGCCTTGGCGTCCGGCACGTAGCGGCCGGCGGAATCGCCGTTGAGCGGCAGCAGGAACAGCGTGTCGGGATCGCGCGGATGGGCGGCTGCCGGGAAGCCGAAGGTCGAGGGAAGGCCGGCCTCGATGCTCTGCCATTCCTTGCCGCCGTCCTCGCTGACATACATGCCGCAATGGTTCTGCTGGTAAAAGCGCTCACCGCCGCCGGGAGCCATCACCACGCAGTGCACGCACTGGCCGAATTCAGGGTATCTCTGGTCATCGGGGTTGAAGTCGGCGCGGGTGCCGCGGTTGCGCGGTTCCCAGGTCTTGCCGCCGTCGGCGGTATGGAAGACGCCCGCCGCCGACACGCCGATCCAGATCTTGTCCTCGTCCTCCGGATGAACCACCAGCGAATGCAGGATCAGCCCTGCACCGCCCGGCTGCCAATGCTCGCGCGTCGGATGTTTTTGCAGCCCCTCGATATGCGACCATGTCTGACCGCCGTCTTCGCTGCGGAACAGGCCGGCCGGCTGCACGCCGGCATAGAGGCTGCCATTGTGGGCGGCGAGGCTCCACACCGCTTTTACCGGTTCCTTGCCTTCCTCATAGGCGAGCCCTTCGCTGGAATGCGTCCAGCTCTTGCCGAAATCGGTGGATTTCCACACGGCCGGGCCGAACCATTCATTGCCGCCGCCAGCATAGATCGTGCCGGTGCGCGGATCGGCGACGACATGGTTCATCGGCCAGGTCTCGCAGAACGGCCCGCTCAGCATCCAATCCTTCCGCGCCGCGTCGCTCTCGGCGATGAAGGCGCCTTTCTTGGTTCCCAACAGCACAAGGGTTTTCTGTGTCACGTCGACTTCCTCCGCGCGATGACAGCGGCCGTCGTCTCCAGTCGGGCCGCGAAAGCGATGGCCATTGCCTCGCTCGTACAGAGCGAGGACGAAGGACGGCGTTCAGAGCCGACATCGCCTTGTCAAAGTTTAGCGCTTTTTTCGATCCGGCGCATTGGCGCCGAAAGCCGTCAGGCGAACGGCACCGCGGCAGTGCCAAGCGGTAGTTTCGCCTCATCGTCCGGCTCGACATGGATCAGCACGCGCACCGACGGGATTTCTGCCTTCAGCGCTTCCTCGATGCGGTCGCAGATGACGTGGCTCTCGCGCACTGCCATTTCACCGTCGACGATCAGGTGGAACTCGATGAAGGTTGCGCGGCCGGCGGTACGTGTCTTGAGGTCATGGACCTCCAGCGCTCCCTTGGAATTCGCCGAGATGATGTCGCGGATGTGCATGTTGTCTTCCAGCGGCACCGCCTTGTCCATCAGGCCGCTCATCGAGCCGCTGATCACATGCCAGCCCTGGTAGAGGATGTTGAGAGCGACGAGGATCGCCAGCAGCGGGTCGAGGATGCTGTAGCCGGTCAGCACGACGCCGACGAGGCCGGCAATCACGCCGAGCGAGGTCACGACGTCGGTCATGATGTGCCGGCCGTCCGCGACGAGCGCCGGGCTCTTGTCCTGCCGGCCCGTGCGGATCAGAATCCATGCCCAGCCGGCGTTGATCAGCGCGGCAAAGCCGTTGATGGCAAGGCCCTCCCACGGCTGTTGCAGCGGCTGCGGACGCAGCAGCGCCTCCCAGGCGGCCGCAACAATCATCAGCGCGGCAAGCACGATCAGCACGCCTTCCAGCACCGCCGAAAAATACTCAGCCTTGTGGTGGCCGTGCTGGTGGTCGCTGTCGGCAGGCTTGTGGCTCACCTGGATCGCCCAATAGGCGGCGGCCGAGGCAATCACGTTGACGATCGATTCCAGCGCGTCCGAATAGAGCGCGACCGAGCCGGTGATCAAAAAGGCGAACGCCTTCAGGCCGAGCACGCCGAAAGCGACGATGATCGACCAGAAGGCGAGGGTGGCGACGCGCTGCTTGGAGGGCAATTAGGCCGCCTTTTCCTTTGCCTTGCGGGGCAGGTGCGCGACGACATTCTCGATCATGCGCATGCCGGCGTTCTGGCCGAGCGTCATGATCGATTCCGGATGGAACTGCACCGCGGCGATCGGTTCCTTGCGGTGTTCGAAGGCCATGATGACGCCGTCCTCGGTCTCGGCGGTGACGATGAAGTCATCAGGCAGCCGCACCGGATCGGCGAAGATCGAGTGGTAGCGGCCGACCGTCACTTCCTTGGGCAGTCCGGAGAAGATGACGCCCGGCTTCGACACGCGGATGCGCGACGGTTTTCCATGCATGGGGATGTGAAGCTGGCGAAGTTCGCCGCCATAGGCCTCGGCCAGCGCCTGCAACCCCAGGCAGACGCCGAAGATCGGCAGGTCGCGCTGGCGCGCCTTCTTGATGGTGGCGGCGCAGTCGAAATCCTTCGGCGTGCCGGGGCCGGGCGAAAGCACGACGAGGTCGGGCTTCAGCCGGTCGAACAGTTCTTCCACCACCGGTGTGCGCACGGTCGAGACATTGGCGCCGGTCTGCCGGAAATAATTCGCCAGCGTGTGCACGAAGGAATCCTCGTGGTCGACCAGCAATATGTTCACGCCGTCGCCGACGCGGGCGGCGCTACGGTCGCCGGCGGCGGCGTTGCCGGCCTTGGCGTCTCTGATGGCGGAAATCATGGCGGAGGCCTTCAGTTCGGTTTCGGCTTCTTCTTCCTCGGGAACGCTGTCGAACAGCAATGTGGCGCCGGCGCGCACCTCGGCGATGCCGTCCTTGATGCGGATGGTCCTGAGCGTCAGGCCGGTGTTCATGTCGCCGTTGAAATGCACCATGCCGATCGCCCCGCCATACCAGGCGCGCGGGCTTTTTTCGTGCTTCTCGATGAAACGCATCGCCCACAATTTCGGCGCGCCGGTGACGGTGACGGCCCAGGCGTGGCTCAAAAAGGCGTCGAAGGCGTCCATGCCTTCGCGCAGCCGGCCCTCGATGTGGTCGACCGTGTGGATGAGGCGCGAATACATCTCGATCTGGCGCCGGCCGATGACGCGCACCGAGCCCGGCTCGCAGACGCGGCTCTTGTCGTTGCGGTCGACGTCCGAGCACATGGTCAGCTCGGATTCGTCCTTCTTGGAATTGAGCAGTTTCAAAATCTGCTCGCTATCCGAGATGGCGTCCTCGCCGCGCTTGATCGTGCCGGAGATCGGGCAGGTCTCGACGCGCCGGCCGTTGACCCGCACGAACATTTCCGGCGAGGCGCCGATCAGAAACTCGTTCTCGCCGAGGTTGATGAAGAAGGAATAGGGCGAGGGGTTGATCAGCTTCAGCCGCCGCGAAATGTCGGATGGCAGGGATTCGCAGCGTTCGTAGAACATCTGGCCGGGCACGACCTCGAACAGGTCGCCACGCCTAAAACTCTCCATCGCTTTCTTCACCAACTCGGCATATTCGCCGGGCTCGTGATCGGCGCGGGGCGGGATACGGTCGGCCGTCCTGAACGGCTCGGCCTCGCTGTCGCGCGGCAGGCCGACGGTATCGAAACCGCTGCCGGAATAGTCATAGCGGTCGTGCCACGCCTTGGCCGAGTGATGGTCGACGACGAGGATTTCGTCGGGGAGATAGAGCACGAGGTCGCGCTGGCTCTCCGCTCTTTTCAGGGAGAGATCGACCGGGTCGAACTGGAAGGCAAGGTCGTAGCCGAAGGCGCCGTAGAGGCCGAGGTTGGAGTCCTGATCGGTGTGGAACAAAGCGGTGACGGCGCGCAGCACCGTGAACACCGAGGGCACGCGCGAACGCTCCTCCTCGGTGAAGACGCGTCCGGGCTCGGCGATCTTCAACGCCAGGCGGCGCTCCGTCGTCTGGGTCAGCGTCACGTCCTTCAGCGGCAGCAGCGTGCGCGCAATGATGGGCAGCAACACCTCGCCGCGGCTGTTCAGCGCCTCGATGCGCATCGAGCGGCCGCGCGCCGAGATAACCAGCGGCGGATCGATCACCGCCGTGTCCCAGCGCGTGTAGCGGCCCGGATATTCGTAGTTCGACGAGAACACCGCGCCGCGCCGGCTGTTCAGGCCGTCGACGTAAGCTTCTATCGCGCCCTTGTAGGGCGTATCATGGCGTTGCCGGACGATGGTTATCCCGCCCGACGTCACGAATTTCTCGGCACCGTTGTCGAGGATCTCGACCGACATTTTCTTCTCCATCCGTTCGCCGCGCCGAGGTCCGGATAGGCATCAAAAACAAATGGCCGCCCGGACTTCTCCTGCGGCCACTCCCTCTTTCACGCGCACGCGTCTCGGCAGGCCGCTGTCAGCTAGCCCACCACCAAATGGTCTTGATCGAAACCATGCACATGAGCGACTCCATAGCGGCGAATGGGGGACGGGGCAAGCGGATTCCGGTCGGCGGAAGCAGCCGCGCCCAAGCCGCCCGTTCGGGCCGTTCGACCCCAGTGTGACTGGCCAAATCGCCGGTTTGCATCGATATTTCGTGATGCAGCTAAAGCAAACTTAACGGTTCGGTCACACTAGGTGAGGCGGGGGCTTGGGGTCGGATACGGCCGATGAGCATTCGTGACTTCCAGCCGCGCGTGGCGCAACTCGTACCCGCGGCTTTCGACTGGCTGTCCTCTGCGCCGACGCGCGAAAGCGCGAAGGTGCGCGCGCGCCTGCTCGATACTCTCTGCGACCGCAAGGCCTTCATCCTGTTCGGCACGCTGAGCGTCGTGATGCTCACCGTGTCGGCAGCCGTGCTCACCGGCAAGATGTGGCCATGGTTCTGGCTTGTTGCCGATTTGTTGCTGCTGGTGTTCCGGCTACGCACCATCGACCTGTGTGAGAAGGCGAAGGCCGCCCGCCTGCCGCCGCCGGTTCGCGGTCTTATGCTGGGAGGTGCCGCCTGGTGTCTGCTGCTTGGAGCCGGCTGCGCCGCCTGTGTCATGAGCGGGCATGCCGGCCTGTTGCTGCTGGCCGGTGTCAATGTGGCGGCCGTTATCGGCGCTATTTCCTCGCGCAACGCGGCGACGCCGCGCTATGCGGTGCTGGCGATAGCCTTGGTCAGCTTGCCGTTTGCCGTCTCAACCATCTTCTCGCCGGTTCCCGGCGCCTTCCTGGCCGGCCTGCAGTTTCCGCTGCACATTGCCGGCATCGTCATCATCATCGTGCGCAACTACGAGAGCCATGTCCGCCTGGTGCGTGCCGAATTGCGCAATCGCCAGCTTGCCCGCACGGACCCGCTCACCGGCCTGCCAAACCGCGCGGCTCTGAACGAGGCCCTGGGCGCACATTGCGCGGCGCTTTCGGCGACGGGCCTGCACAGGCAGCAAAATTTCGCGGTGCTGAGCATCGACCTTGACGGGTTCAAGGCAGTCAACGACCAGCACGGGCATGCGATGGGGGATTCGCTGCTGACCATGGTCGCCGACCGGCTGCAGCGCGGCATCCGCCCGCGCGACCAGGTGTTCCGTCCGGGAGGCGACGAGTTTGTGGTGGTCATGCCCGAGGCCTCGTTCGAGGAGGCGGACTATGTTGCACGACGGCTGATCGAGAAACTGTCGCTGCCGTTCCAACTCAGATCCGGGGACCTGGCTGAGGTCGGCACCAGCGTCGGCAGCGCCTTTGCGCCGCAGGACGGCATGACGCCGGACGCCTTGCTGGCCCACTCCGACCACGCGCTTTACGTGGTCAAGCGCTCAGGCAAGGGCCGCCACATGCAATATGCGGCGGCGCTTTGAGCCCCCGTCGACCACGCATCCTCAATCCTCCAGCGCGCCTTGCCGGGCGCTAGCGCTTGGCGCGTCGCCGACAAGTTTCACCAGATCGTCGCCGGCATAGGTCGAGCGGCGAAAGACGCGGGTCAGGATATAGCCCGCCTGCGGGGCGAAAACGTCGGTCGAGCCGCCTTCCTCGCCTGCCGCATGTACGATGGTCGCCAGCCGGTCGCCTCTGTTGACGTGGTCACCAGGCTTGACGTCGAACAGAATCGCCCCTGCGCGCGGCGCGGAGACCATCTCGATGTTCTCGATCGGCGCGACGAGGCCGGCGAAAGAATCGACGCGCGGCAGTGCCTCGTCCTCGATCACGCCGCGCGCCACCAGCAGGCGGTAGAGCCCGTCGGCGTCGGAGTGCGCCAGGGAGCGGTCGACATCCAGCAGGCCACGATATTCGACTGTTGTCACCGCGCGCCGCGTCAATCCGGCTTCATCCGCCGGCATCTGGAGATAAGGATGCAGCGAGGCCTCGTCAAAGGACGCTCCGGACGATCCTTCCCACAGGATCACGGCGGCCACGCCCATCGCCGCCGCGCAATCTTCCATGCCCGGCCACAGCGCCTTCGGCAAGTAGAGATAGGCGACGCCCTCGTCGTCGCAGTGCAGGTCGAGCACGATCTCGTGGCCCATCGACAGGTTCAGCAGGCGATGTTTCAGGCGCTGGTCGACGGTCACGCCCTCGTCCCGCAGTGTCGAGGCATCCGGCCTTTCCAGCAGCGGAAAATCGCGGTTGAAATTGGTACGCGTGCCGAGGTGGAAGCGGCCCTGAACGGCGCCGAAGTGATATTGCGCCCGGCCGACCGGATTGGCGTGCGGCACGAGCGTGATCGGACCGCGGATGCGGCCCTCGGCTTCCGCCTGCCGCAGCTTCGGCATCAGCGCGTCGATGGCGACGGTTCCCGGCAGTTCGCCGGCATGCAGGGCGGCTTGCAGGTAGGCTTTCGGCGCATGAGGGTCCGTACCTTCGAAACGAAAGACGGGAAAGCTGTAGGTGGCGCCCTCGGTGTCACCGGCGATGGTTTCGATGGTCTTTTGCATGATGTCACCCGATGAAGTTGGGTGACAATGGCTGGTCCGGCGGAGGCTCGCAACGGCAGCGCCTCGCGATCGGCTGGGCCAGCCGGTAATAGTGAAGGGGAGGGCGGCGGCCAAAACCGCCGCCCTCCAAACGCGATCAGTTCACCGCGGCGATGTTGCCGAGGCGCAGGAACAGCGTCTCGCCTGAAGAATCGTCGACGCCGTCATTGTCGGTGACGACGAAGGCGTTGCCGGCCGCGTCGATGGTGAAACCCTCGACCTTGTCGACGACATAGCCGTTGGTCGCGACCTTCAGGTCGGGGATCAGGTCGCGCACCTTGGTCTTCTCGACCACCGGCAGCGTGCCGTCGAGCGCAACCGGCTTGAACGCGTCGAGCGAGACCGAATAGAGGTTCTTGGCCTTCGCCGCGCCGCCGATCAGATTGTCGCGCTCGATCAAGTAGAGTTTTCCGTCGTAGGCGGTGATCTCGGACAGGCCCATCCAGCCGGCTTCGGTGGCGTCGAGCGGATAACGCACGGCGGACCATTCCTTGGCCTTTGGCTTGTAGGCCAGCAGTTTTGTCTGGCCCTTCGGGTCGTCCTTCCACTCGCGCTGCACGGCCATGACCAGCGTCAGGTCGTCGCCGGAACCGATCGTAGTGATGCCTTCGAGGCCGAAGCGGGTCTCGCCGGCGAGAAGTGCTGCCGGGAAAGCGATCTCCTTGTCGATCGCGCCCTTTTCGTCGACATGCAGTACGGCATGCGGCGTCAGCTTGGCAGCGTCGCCCTCATTGGCCAGCCAGAAGCCGCCTGCACCGTCGGCGACGAGGCCTTCGAGGTCCAGCTTCTGGGCCGGATGGCCGGCGCGCGTCACGATGGTCTTGCCGGTGATCAGCGCCGGCGTCTGCGTGGTGTCGATGGTGAAGATGGTCGGCGCGCCGGTGTAGACCGAATCCGACACCGCGTAGAGTTTGCCGGCGGCGGTCGGATCGGCGGCAAGGCCGGAGAGCGCGCCCCAGCCGAGCGGCGTGCCGTCTTCCTTCGGTGCCGCGGCAATCATCGGATAGGCGGCGGGAGCCTCAGTGCGCTCGTAGATCATGACGTGCGATCGGGCCAGCCCATCCTCGCCGAGATCGGTTTCGTTGGCGGTGACCAGAAGGTTGCGCGCGGGGATGGCGACTAGGCCCTCCGGACCGATGCCGGACGGCAGCACCTGCACGAATTCCGGCACCGCGCCGGTGTCCTTGTAGACGCCGACCAGCGAGCCGCGCTCGGAGGCGACGAAGAACAGTTTTTCATTGCCGAAGCTTGCCGCCTCAAGACCTTCCGGCTCGTTGCCCTTCTTGTTGCGATGTTCGGGATAGTGGCCGACCCTGGCCACTTCGTATTCGAAAGCCGGGCCGGATTCGTAGACGACCTCGCCGCCCTTGTTGAAGATGGTGAAGCCGCGCGTGCCGCCCTTGTAGTCGCCCTCGTTGGCGACGACGAAGCGGTCGTTGTCCAGCCACTTCACCGCATCGGGCTCGCGCGGCGTCGACTTGACCTTGCCGTCGAAGGAGAAGGCGCCGTCCTTTTTGGTGTCGACCTTGTCGAGTTCGACCGAGCCGGCCGAGAAATGCTTGAGAATCTTGCCGGTCGCCGCGTCGACGATGGCGATGTGGTTGTTCTCCTGCAGCGTCACCGCGATCTCGCCGGCCTCGTTGAAGGCGACGAACTCCGGCTCCGGATCTTCCGGCGCGACTTCGGCGATGCCGGTCAGGTCGACCGTCTTCATACCAGCGCAATCCGGCACGCCGTCCTTCAGCGACAGGATCTTCAGATTGCCGGCGGGCATCTGCGGGATCGCGCCGTCGTTGACGTCCTCGTCGCGCTCATTCTCGATGGCGATGGCGAGCCAGGCCTTGTCCTTGCTGACGGCGACCGAATCCGGCTGGCCGCCGAGGTCGCAGGTAGCCTCGACCGTCTTGCCGGCGAGATCGATGACCGACAGGTTGCCGGAGGGATCCGCCTTCGACTTGGAGGTGTTGACCGCGGCCAGGATCTTGCCGTTTTCGATCAAGACGGAGGTCGGCTCGCCCTCGACCTTGACATACCCGCCGGCCTTCGGCGCCTTCGGGTCGGTGATGTCGATGATGCCAACGCCGCCATGCGGGCTGTCGGAATAGACCAGCGTGTTGCCGTCCTCGCTTGCCGAGATGATCTCGGACGACGTCGGCGAGGCGCGCTCCGCCTCCGGCAGGTTTTCGGCGACCGCGAAGGTGGCGACGCGGTTGAACATCATGTCGGCGTGAGCGGGCAGAGCGGCGGAAGCAAGCAGCGTTGCGGTCAGCGCAAGCAGGCGCGATTTTCTGGACATGGGACCCTCTCCTTCATCTGAAATCCATGCCTGCTTTGCGCAACGCGTGTTGCAGCGGGATGAAGGATCGATGACGGTTTGATGACGCTTCCCTGCACCTGTGATGTCTCGCTGATCTGGCCCAGTTCCGCGAGGCTTCCAGTGCGTTGACAAGGGAGCCGGAACGTCGATTGATCGTGTCCCTCGAAAATCTCGCGACGCTCCGTCCAATCAACCCGAGACCCGCCATGACCGATCAAACTCAGCACGCCCGCACCTTCCAATCCCTGCATGTCAAAGGCGACCCGGTCGTGCTCTACAACGCCTGGGACCCGGGCAGCGCGCAGGCGGTAGCCAAGGCCGGCGCGAAAGCCATTGCCACAGGAAGCTGGCCGGTGGCCGCCGCCTTCGGCTTTGCCGACGGCGAAAAAATTCCGCTGGATCTCGCGCTCGACAATATTCGGCGCATCGCTGCTGCCGTCGACCTGCCGGTCACCATGGATCTGGAAGGCGGCTACGGCGTCGAGCCCGCGGCCGTCGCGGCGACGGCGGTGCGGGCGCTGGAGGCCGGTGCGATCGGCTTCAACTTCGAGGACCAGATCGTCGGCGGCAGCGGCCTCCACGACATAGGCGTCCAGGTGAAGCGGATCGCCGCGATCAGGCAGGCGATCGAGGCGGCCGGCACTCCGGCTTTCATCAATGCCCGCACCGATATTTTCCTGAAGGCCAAGCCTGACGAGCATAGTACCGAACTGCTGGACCGGGCGATCGAGCGCGCCCGCGCCTATGAGCAGGCGGGCGCCAGCGGGTTCTTCGCACCCGGCCTTGGCGACGAGCGCCTGATCGAAAAATTGTGCAAGGAGGTCGCGCTGCCGGTGAACATCATCGCGCTCGCGCATGTGCCGCCGCGCCAGCGGCTGGCGGAACTCGGCGTGGCGCGTATCAGCCACGGGCCGGTGCCGTATCGCAAGATGGTGGCCTGGCTGGAGGAGCAGGCGCGGCAGGCGATCTCCGGCTAGGTCTGCATTCGAAGGACAGGGCGGCGGCGGTCTCGCGTTGACAAAGTTGCCGGAAAGTCGGTTGATCGGCTCCTGCCCAGGAGGACAGCAATGTACGCCGCTCTGAAAGCGCTCGCCCTTGCCATGATTTTGGTCTTTGCTGGTCCCGCGCTCGCCGAGGAGCGCTGGCAGACCCTGCCCGAACCCGCGCCCATGCCGAAGCCAGCGGAGAGCGGCTATGCTGACGTCAACGGCATTCAGATGTTTTACCAGGTGTTCGGCTCCGGCGAGCCGGTCCTGCTCATCCATGGCGGCCTGGGGCACGGCGACATCTGGTCGGCGCAGATCGTCGATCTCGCCAGAGACCACAAGGTGATCGTTCCGGACAGCCGCGGGCACGGCCGCTCGACGCGCAACGCCGAGCCGTTCGGCTACGACCTCATGATGTCCGATTATCTTGCGTTGCTCGACCATCTCAAGGTCGACAAGACCGCGCTGGTTGGCTGGAGCGATGGCGGCATCATCGGCATCGACATCGCCATCAACCATCCGGAACGGCTTACCAAACTGTTCGCGCATGCCGCCAATGTGACCACGGACGGGATCAGCCCGTGCGTCGACCAGAACCGGACCTTCGCCGCCTATATCGTGCGCAGCGGCGATGACTACAGACGGCTGTCGAAGACGCCTGACGAATACGAGGCTTTTGTCGAACAGATGGGTCACATGTGGGCAACGCAGCCATCATGGACCAGGCAACAACTCGCCAGAATCAAGGTGCCGACCACGAGTGTCATCGGCGACCATGACGAGGCAATCGTGCGCGGGCACTCGGAAGACATCGCGTCGATGATCCCCGGCGCCAAGCTGGTGATCCTCGAAAACGCCAGCCATTTCGCCATGCTCCAGGACCCGGAGGGTTACAACAAGGCCGTGCGCGATTTCATCGACGCGAAATAGACAGGTTTTCCGCACGGTCTTTCCGGCGAAACCGGCTCCTCACCAGCACAGGATTTTTCCAATGGCCGCTTCCCCCTCCCGCCTCATGATACCCGATCTCGCCGGCAAGGTCGTGCTCGTCACCGGCGGCTCGACCGGCATCGGCGCGGCGCTGGTCGAGGCCTATGTCGCGCAGGGCTGCCGCGTCGGCCTGCACTACAATGCCAGCCACGACGTCGCGCTGGCGCTCGCCGCGCGGTTCAACGATGGCGGCGGCAACGTCTTTCCGGTGCGGGGCGACTTTTCCGTCTCCGCCGACGTCATCCGGGTGGTCGAGGACACGGCGGCGCAGTTCGGCCAGCTCGACGGACTGGTCAACAATGCTGGCGGCATGCTCGGCCGCGTGCCTTTTTCCGAGATGACGGACGAGCAATACGATAAGGTCATGGACCTCAACGCCCGCTCGGTGGTCACCGCGACGCGCGCGGCGATCCCGTGGCTGAAGAAACGGGGTGGCTTCATCGTCAACACCTCGTCGGTCGCCGCCCGCAACGGCGCCGGCCCCGGCGCCGGCATCTACGGCTCGGCAAAGGCCTTCGTGTCGAACGTCACCCGCGGCATGGCCAAGGAGCTTATCGGCCACGACATCCGCGTCAACGCCGTGGCGCCCGGCCTGATCCTGACGCCGTTCCACGAGCGCTATTCGACGGCCGAACAGATCAAGGCCGGCATCGCCGGCATTCCGCAGGGTCGCGCCGGCACAGCGGAGGACTGCGTCGGCGCTTATCTCTTCCTGTCGTCAGCCCTGCTCAGCGGCTACGTCAGCGGCCAGGTGATCGAGGTCAATGGCGGGCAGTTGATGCCGTAAGCGCCGGCAATCGCCATCGGATGACGCGCATGGCGCCGAGCGAACGCGAAAAAATGGCGGCGGGCGCGTGGTATGTCTGCCTCGATCCCGAACTGGAGGCGTTGCGGGTGATCGCCCGCGACGCCGTGTTCGAGCACAATTGCCTGCCGCCGCGCGGTCGCGGCGACATCGGCCCGGCGCTGGCAAGGCTGCTGAAAGCAGGCGAGGGCGCCCGCATCGAGGCGCCGTTCCACTGCGCCTATGGCTTCAACATTACACTCGGCGACGGCGTCTTCCTCAATGCCGGCTGCGTCATCCTCGACACCGCGCCCGTCAGCATCGGCTCCGGCACGCTGATCGGCCCTTCGGTGCAGATCTACTGCGCCGAACACCACAAGGGCGCTGCCGAGCGGCGCGCCGGGCTGGAGATCGCCCGGCCGGTGGAGATCGGCGAGAATGCCTGGATCGGTGGCGGCGCGATCATCCTCGGCGGCGTGCGCATCGGCGCAAACGCCATCGTCGGCGCCGGCTCGGTCGTCACCCGCGACGTACCCGACGGCGCGACGGTCGCCGGCAATCCGTCGCGGCTGATCGGAGGCAAGTGACGGCGCGTTGCCGTGCGAAGGCGCTCGTCGCCGAATGCCAGCCATAGACCTGGCCCCGCGCCGGTCTCCTTCAGCTACCGCTCCCGTCATCCAGCCAGCCGCCAGAAAAACCGGCGATTCGAAGACCGTCGACGATCGGCTTGCAGCGCCGCATCAGCGTCCACAGGAAGTCGGAGCGATAATTCTCGATCATCAGCGCCATCGGCCCCTGGTTGATGGCGATGGTTTCCGGCGCGATCCATCCCGCCCGATGGCCGCAGCCGACGCCGAAGGTGGGATTGAAGCTGGAGGTGAAACCATAGGGGCATGCGGCGCGCAGGCCGATATCGTGGAAATGGCGCAGCGCCGGAAGCACGATCTCTGGCGCGAAGGGCAGCGAGGTGGCGGCCGCCCAGGGCGACAGCGTGCCGTCGTCGGGTCCGTCCGGAATGCCGCGCGCCAGATAATCGTAGAAGCGCCGCCGGACCCCGTGGATGCGCCTTTGCGCCGGTCCGGGACCGTCGCTCGCCGTTATGCCCCAGCAGTTCTCGCCGTAGCCGACAAAACCGTTGGGATTGCGGATGGCATAGGCGCGCTGCGCATAGGTGGCGCGGCGGCTGTTCTCGAAATAATCGATGCCGTGCCCGCGCATGAAATCGTCCTGGATGCCGCGAAAGTCGATCCAGATATGCGAGAGCTGATGGATGAACAGGGGATCGGCGTGCAGATACTGCTGGTCCTCGACCGTGCGCCAGCGAAAACTTCTGAGATAGGCATGGTAGGCGTGAAGCGACAGCGGATGCGTGGGCGAGGCCAGGCCCAGCACATGCATGATGATGGACTCGTCATAGCCGTGCCAGCGATATTTCAGGAAGCGGCTGCGCGGTTTCCAGCCGAGCGCGACGGTCTCGCCGCCATTTTCCGCCCAACGCCAGTCGACACGCCGGTAGAGCGCGTCGGCAAGCTCGCGTATCTCCGTCTCCTCCCCGTCGGGCTCGTCGAAATAGCAAGCGGCGGTCAGCGCGCCGGCGATCAGGATCGCCGTATCAATGGTCGACAACTCGCAGTTCCAGACCCGCCGGGCGGTATGCATGTCGAGGAAATGGTAGAAGAAACCGCGATGGCCGCTGCAATCCTCGCGCGTGCCTTGCGGCAGTTGCCAGAAGAAACGCAGCGTCGTCAGCGTGCGGGCGCGCGCTTCGGCGCGGCTGAGGTAGCCGCGGGCTACACCGACGGGATAGGCCGTCAGCGCCATGCCGACAGCAGCGATGCTGGCGGGCGCGCCTTCGTGGTCGCGGTCGGCGACGAGCCCGTTTTCCGGATTGGTCTCCTTGACGAAATAATCAAAAGTGTCGCGCTGCAACGAGGACAGCATTGCCTCGTCGCCCGGATGGAAGTGCGCGTCGGCGGAATCGATTGCTTCGGAATTCTTCAGCATAGGCAGGCGGTCTGCTCGGGACGGTGGCTTTCTGGAAGCGACGAGCATCCATGCTGACAGGTGCAAGTCAAGCAGGTGGCCGCTCGCCGTTTTGTCGACCTTGTCGCCCCTGTGGTCATGCTTGTTGCGCAGGAATCGACGAAGGTAGCGGCCAACTCTCTGTTTCCGCTCGGTTTTACAAGCATGACATTGTTTTCGAACGGCCTCGCGCCCGGCCCGGGAAGCGGGCTGCCACTTCTCGGAAATCAAACCTTTTCAATGTGTTGCGCTGAGAACGTGATGGCCGCTTCGCCTTTCCGCTGTTGTGAGGATTATTTTCTTAGGATACTTGCGTTTGTTCCCTATATGTTCCATATTGGATGCCGGCCTTGTCCGGAGGAGGCGGCATTGGAGTTTGGAGACGCGAGTACGACAATCGAGCGATACCGGCAGGCGCTGAAGCACATTCTGTTGATGCTTGTCGGCATGGCCGAGATGGGTTTCGGCAGGCCGCTGTCGCTGGTGCTTGGCGAAGCCGCTGTCGCTCCGAGATTGGGACGGGCCGGAAAGCCAGGGAGAAACAAGCCACCGGCGGCGCTCTGCCTGCCCCGCCACCTCTACCGCGCCATTCTTCTGCTGCTGCGCCCGGCCGAATCCGCCGCCCGGCGGCTGATCATCGCAACGGCGCAAGGCATCGTGGTGACGCTGCCGCCGTTTCGCCCGCGAAAGCTCAAGCCGAAGATTGCCGACACGGTGGCCGCCATGCGCCGCCTCGGCCTTGCCGTCAACCTGTCGAAGGCAGACTTTGCCCGCTATGAAGCCGAACGGAAAGTCGCCGAACGGCGCGCCGCCAGGCCGCGTGGACAAAACCTTTCGCTGCTCGATGCACTGAAATATCCGTTCCGCATCCGCCGCAAATATGTGCCGGCGCACGCCGTGCCGCGCATCCGGTCGCTCGACGACGACGCGCCACGCATCCCCCTGCCGCCGCCGCCGTCGCGCGACGATCCGATCAATGCGGCAAAACTGACGCTCAGGCTGGATGCGCTGGCCTCAGCGC
>NZ_JBIRCY010000039.1:0-71229 GCF_044326205.1 Mesorhizobium sp. IMUNJ 23232 | reverse complement strand
TCCGCACAGCGAACCGCCGCAATGCCTGCATGGCTCGGCGATTACAACAACCGCAGACCTCACGCCGCCCTCGGCGGAAAACCACCCATAGCTAGATTGATCAAGGACAACGTCCTTGGAAATGACACCTAGCGCTTTCATCCGACGTTCAACATCGCGAACGTCCGTTATCCATGATTGCAACAAAGATTGCGAAACATCCGCTTCCGTTGCGACCGCGTGAACGGCTTGTTTCGCCGTTTGCCCGGCTGCAATCAATTCGTCATAGCGCGCAACGAAACGCCGTTGTTCGGTTTCGCGGTATTTGCTTGCGTTCTGTGGCCGTCCGGGTGGCTTGATTGACGGTCGCGCGGCAAGTTCGTTCACAAGGTCGGCGAGCAACTCGCGTTCGCCTGGCCCGATCGCCGCACCGTCGCGAAGCAAAGCGACAAGCTGTTCGGCATTGCCGTTCGCCGCGTTGTGAACTGCAACGCCAAAATTGCCGTCATGGGTATGTTTGGCGTTCATGACGTTGCGCCGATAAAGCCCGCCCAATCGGCCATCATGGCACGCCGTTTTTCAAACATGTCCGAACGTCGATAGGCTGCTTCCACTTTGTTGCCAACAGTGTGAGAGAGCGCCATTTCGGCCATTTCTTGCGGGTACTCGGAATGATCGCCGGCCCAATCTCGGAACGTCGATCGCAAGCCATGCGGAACGGCTGGACGCTTCGATTTGCCGTCAAGCCAGCCTTTGCCGCCCGCTTCAATGCTGCTTTCATGCATGCGTCGCATAACCGCCGATATGCTCATATCGGACAGCATGCCGCCACGCGCTGCGGCAAACACATACGGGCTATCGGTATCGGTCGCGTCTTCCTGTATTGCTTTGAGGATCGCGACGGCTGGCACTGTGAGCGGCACGCGGTGTTCGCGCTTAGCCTTCATTCTCGACGCCGGCACAGTCCACAGATTGGCGTCAAAATCAATTTCATCCCACTGCATGCCGCGCACTTCGCCCGATCGCGCCGCCGTAAGCGTCAAGAATTCCAGCGCGCGGGCCGATACGCCGTCGCGGTTGCGCAACGCTGCGAACCATGTAGCCGCGTCTTTCAATTGAATTGCCGGCTGGTTGTCCTTCGTCGCCACCTTCGTCGCTTGCGGCATGATCGCATCTAGGTTGCCTTTCCAGCGGGCGGGATTGGCGTCATTGCGAAAGCCCTTTGCGATGGCGTATCCGATCACAGCTTCGTATCGCTGGCGTACGCGAGTGGCCGTTTCCGTCTTTGTCAGCCAGATTGGTTTTAGCATGCGTTCGACATCGTGAACGTCGATATCTCCAACGATCCTGCTGCCTAGGACCGGCTTCGCATACGTGTCCAACGTCGATTTCCATTGCGCCTTGTGCTTTTCGTTGCGGAATTCGTCCAGTTTCGACGCGAGATATTGTTCCGTCGCCGCGTCGAACGTGATCCGCTGTCGCGCCTGTTGCCGTCTTAGGCGCTTGCGATAAATAGGATTGCCGCCGTCGCTGATTTCCTGCTTTGCCTTTCGGGCATGGTCGCGCGCCGCTTCAAGTGACGTTTCGGGATATGAGCCAAGCCCGATTTCGCACCGTCGCGGTTGCGGATCGTAAATGGTGGTGCGTAATAGCCACGATCGCGCGCCGGTTGGCGTGATTTGCAGCATGAGGCCGCTCACACCGCCGACCGCGTGAACGCCCGGTTCGGTAAGCCGTCTCACGGCCAACGCGTTTAGCTCTTTTGCGATCTTCGGCATCTGCAACCCATCATCCTACCCGCCAAAAATATTGGCATTGGAAGCGACAAATTGCAACGGAATGCTACAGCCAACGCCGACACTGGCATCAAGCCACTGAAATAGCTTACTTATTTATTCTTAATGCTATGGTGCGCTACAATGGCGATGGCGGTCACTCCCTCCGCCACTCGGCTCGCTCACGCCTCATCGCTCATCGTCGCCGAAATTCTCCACTCGCGGAATTCGGATACCAAGTACGTTCATGACATGAACAGGCGACGCTGGATTACATCGAGCGCCGCTTCTTCGTCCTCATGCTCGCTCCCGTCCATGACGGCGAGATGCTGACGAAGTCGCGCCTCGAACACCGACGAGCCCGGAGGCGTCTGTGTCTGGCAAGCCGTGTTCGGGCAGGTGCGGCAGAACGTGCCGGCGACTTACGGCAGCCTCCGCCTGTTATCGCCGGACCAGATCATGTGGCCCCGGATGGACCGGATATTCGATCCTGCCTCAGGGCGACCGCCATCGTTGTCGGGAACGGCCTACGCGTCGGCTCAAAGTCCGGTCAGCGCCAGTCGTCCCAATCTCGACTTTCATTCGCAAGGCAATCGCCGGGATGAGATCGTCAACAATGATTTCGGGACAGACGGCAAAGGCTTTGGATTCTGCGCTCATGACTCGCTGCGGCAGAGAGCTAAGCTCGAAATTCACGGGATCTCGGCATTGCTCGGGGGCGATCCCGGTGCCGTCGTCCGCTGCAGCCGGTCTCACCGGGAGGAAGGCTAGAAATGTCGACTGCGAATGCGGTGCCGAAAACCGTGATGCAAAGATTTCTCGACGGCGTCGAAAGGGTGGGGAACATGGTTCCCCATCCGGTCGTCATCTTCCTGATCCTCATTGCGATCGTTGTTGTTCTGTCGGCATTGCTGAGTGCTTTCGGCGCTGCGGTGAGCTTCGAGCGGATCAATGCGGATACACATGAGATCGAGACGGCGACCACGGAGATCCGCAGCCTGCTGAATATCGACGGCATACGCTTCATGTATGCGTCGCTCGTTCCCAACTTCATGAGTTTTACCGCGGTCGGACTGATGATAGCGGCGATGATCGGCGCTGGCGTGGCCGAGGAATCGGGCCTGGTCACCGCGCTGATCCGAAAGCTCGTCGCCGTGTCGCCACCGCAGGCCCTGACTTACATCCTTGCCTTCGTTGGCATTCTGGCCAGCGTCGCAGCCGATGCCGGCTATCTGGTTCTGATTCCCCTGGCCGGCATCGCCTACCTCGCGGTCGGACGCCACCCGCTTGCCGGACTTGCGCTGGGCTTCGCCTCGGTGGCAGGCGCCTTCACAGTCAACATGCTGATCAAGCCGCTCGATGCGGTCCTTGTCGAGTTCACCAACGACGCGGCCCATCTCGTCGATCCCAACAGATCCATCGGCCTGGCCTCGAATATGTGGTTCTCGATTGCGTCCGTACTGTTTCTGACGGTGGTCATCGCATTGATTTCCGACCGTATGATCGAACCGCGGCTCGGGAAGTACAAACCGGATCAGGCCGCCGGTGACGACGGATCGGATCAGCGCGCGGAACTGTCGGAGACGGAATCGCGCGGATTACGTTTCGCGTTGTTCGGCTTGATCGGGCTGATCGTTGTCTTCTGTCTTTTGACCTTGCCCACAGGAGCCCCGCTTCGAAACCCCGAGACCGGCGAGCTTGTCGGCAATTCGCCCTTCATGAATGGCCTGATAGCGCTGATCATGCTGGTATTCCTGGTGACAGGCTGGTCGTATGGTATCGGAGCAGGCACGCTGCGGAGCTTGACAGAAGTCATCGGCGCAATCGAAACGTCGATCAAAAATCTCGGCGGAACGATCTTTCTGTTCTTCGTCCTGAGCCAGTTTGTCGCCTATTTCACCTATACCAACATGGGCACGGTCATGGCGCTGAGCCTGTCCGGCGTCCTTCAATCCGCCAATATAGGCGTATTGCCATTGCTGCTTGGTTTTATCCTCGTCGTCGCGATCATCGATCTTCTTTTGACCGGGGCAATCGCCAAATGGGCAATCTTCGCGCCCGTCTTCGTGCCTTTGCTGATGAAACTCGGCGTCGACCCGGAAGCTGTTCTGGCGGCCTATCGTGTCGGCGACTCCCCGATGAACGCGATCACACCGCTCAACGCCTATTTTGCGCTCGTGGTCGGATTTGCCCAGAAATACGACAAATCCGCCGGCGTCGGCACGATTGTGTCGCTAATGCTCCCCTACGTCCTGTGGATCTTCGTCCTGTGGACGGCGCTCTTCGCGATCTGGCAGGCGTTTGGTCTCCCATGGGGGCTGTAGGGCCCCAGGCCGGCATGATGCAAAGCAGCACTCAAACCCCGGGTGGGTAAGATGAACAAGGTTTCGGTTCCCCTCGATGTCGCCAGCGCCGAAGAGCACCTGATGCGCTTCCTCTCGGTCGAAGGCGTGACCGGATACGAGGCCAATATCGCGGCTGCGGTCAGCGATGCACTGAAGGCTGCCGGCGTGCCGGCCTCGGCAATCCGCTTCGACGATGCCAACACACGCATTCCCCTGCCAACGCAGACCGGCAATCTCATCGTGGATCTGCCCGGAACCCGGACCGGGGCGCGGCTGCTTTTTTCCACGCACCTCGACACCGTGCCGCTCTGCGCAGGCGCCAAGCCTCGGCGGGAAGGCGATCGTATCGTCTCCGACGGAACGACCGCGCTCGGCGGCGATGCGAGAACCGGCGTCGCGCTTCTCGTCGTGCTGGCCGAAACACTCATCAAGCACAAGCTGCCGCACCCGCCGATCACCTTGCTGTTCACGGTACGCGAGGAAAGCGGGCTGCATGGCGCCCGCGAATTGGACCCCGGCGATCTCGGCGGTCCGGTCATGTGCGTCAATGTCGACGGGCAACTCGCTTCCGACCTGATCATCGGTGCCGTCGGGCAGGAGAACTGGGAAGTCGAGATTGTGGGCCGTGCCTCCCATGCCGGCGTGGCGCCGGAAAAAGGCATATCGGCAACCCTGGTCGGAGCCATTGCCCTGGTCGAGGCGAAGGACACGGGCTGGTTCGGCAAAGTCGTCAAGCCCGACGGGCGCGGAACGAGCAATGTCGGGATTTTCGGCGGAAAGGATGGAAAGCCGGCAGGCGATGCAACCAATGTCGTGACCGACTACGCCTTCATCAAGGGCGAGGCGCGCAGCCCCGACGCATCCTTCGCGACAAGAATTGCGAAGGGATACGGCGATGCCTTCGCGAAAGCGAAGGGACAGGTCAAGGACCATGAGGGCCACACGGCGGAAGTGACGTTCAGCCACCAGACTGCCTACCCACCTTTCAAGCTCGAAGAGGACAGCCCGGCCGTGAAGCGCGCCATCAAGGCGCTGAAGATGCTGGGCATCGAGGCCAACTGTCTCTTTTCCAATGGCGGGCTGGATGCAAACTGGCTCGACAAACACGGCATCCCCACCATCACCATCGGCGCGGGCCAGGCAGAGATCCATACGCTCAAGGAATACGTGAACCTTCACGAATATGAGAAAGGCTGCCGCCTCGGCATACTTTTGGCGACGCTGGAAGAGTAGCAGTCATGCCGCGGCGCGGCTGCAAGGCCGGGTGAGGAACCAAGCGATTGAGCCCAATAGCTTACACGGCCACCATCATCGCGGTCGTCGTTGTCCTTTTCGTCTGGAACAAGCTGCCTGTCGTCGTCGTCGCAATGGCGACTGCGATGGCGCTGTGGGCAACCGGCGTGCTGACGATCGATCAGGCCCTGGGAGGCTTCGGCGATCCGGCGGTGATCTTCATCGCCTCTCTTTTCATCGTCAGTGCAGGGCTGGACGTGACGGGCGTCACCGCATGGGCCGGGCAGCTTCTGATCCGTGGTGCGGGCGAAGAGAGCCGCACGCGCCTGCTTCTGCTGACGATGAGCATGGTCGCGCTGCTGACGGCACTGATCAGCGTCAACGGCGCCGTTGCCGCACTCTTGCCGGTCGTGGTCGTCATTGCAGTGCGCCTGAAGCGAAGTTCGGCGCAGTTGCTGATGCCGCTCGTTTTTTCCGCGCATGCCGGCTCGAAGCTGGCACTGACCGGGTCGCCGGTAAACGTCCTGGCCTCGAACGCGGCAAGCGACGCCGGAGTGGGCGGTTTCGGCTTCTTCGAATTCGCGCTGGTCGGCCTGCCGCTGCTGGCGGGAACGATGGCGATCATCATATTGTTCGGAAAGCGGCTGCTGCCCGAACGCAACGGCGCGACGATGCCGGCCGACTTCAGCCGCCATGCGAAGACGCTCGTCGAGCAATACGGCCTTGCCAGCGGCGTCTACCAGATGCGCGTGCGGGCAAGTTCGCCGGTCATCGGGATGTCCGCGTCTGCGATCGAGTTGGCAGCCTACCCCGAACTGCAACTCGTTGCCGTTCAGGAAGGTGAAACGGCCAGTCCGCTGCGCAGGCCTGTCATTGCCGAGGGCGATCATGTGCTGCTGCGAGGCGACGCCCAGTCGGCTGCCGCATTCGCCGCCGACAAGCACCTCGCATTCAGTGAGTCGGCGGCGCCAGGGCAGGGGGAGGAGACGCTGTTCAATCGCAGTTCGGGCCTCGCCGAGGTGGTGATCCCGCCGCGCTCCGGCCTTATCGGCCAGAACGTCTTCCCCGGCATGGTCACCGAGAGTGGCGACCTGATCATCCTTGCAGTGCAGCGGGCGGGAGCGGAGGTTGCCGCCACCAACGCTACACGTGATGCTGGAGGGATCGTGTTGCAGGCGGGCGATACGATGCTGCTTCAGGGAACATGGAAAGCGCTCGATCACCGGCTCAAGGATCCGGATGTCCTGGTCGTCAATTCACCCGAGCTGGTGCGTCGACAGGCTGTTCCGATGGGGCCGGGCGCTCGCCAGGCCGTTGTCATTCTGGCCGCGATGGTCGTGCTCCTTGCAACCGGCATCATGCCGCCGGCGGTGGCCGGCCTGCTTGCGGCCGGGGCCATCGTCCTGTCGGGGATCATGAGCGTCGAGCAGTCATACCGGGCTATCGATTGGACGACAGTGATCCTTGTCGGCGCGATGATGCCGCTGTCCACCGCCATGGTCGAGACAGGGGCGGCGAAACTGATGGCGGAGTATCTGGTGTCGGTCGTCGGCGATGCCGGCCCTATCGCCTTGCTTGCCGGCTTGTTCGTGCTGACTGCCATAATGGGCCAGCTCATCAGCAACACCGCGACCGCGCTGATCGTCATTCCGATTGGGGTGGCTGCCGCGGCAACCATGGGCATTTCGCCCCGTCCGGTGCTCATGAGCACGGCCGTGGCGGCGGCCGCGGCGTTCCTGACACCGATTGCAACCCCCACGAACCTCATGGTCATGGGTCCGGGCGGCTACGCTTTCGGTGACTACTGGAAGCTCGGCCTGCCGCTATTGCTCTGGTTCTTTGTCGTGGCTGTGTTCATAGTGCCGATGATCTGGAGATTCTGAATTGCCATGAATGCCCGCTGGGTTCCGGTACTGCTGGGCATCATCTGCGCAATTCTCCTGCTGGCTGCGCTCTATTTCGCGGACGCGATCATAGCGCCCGTTGCCTGTGCGCTTTTCATCATCGCGGTCGTCTGGCCGCTGCAGAAGTGGCTGCAAACGCGGCTGCCCCAGCTTCTGGCGCTCGCCATTGTCGTGGCACTGGTCGTGCTGGTCTTCATCGTGTTCGCCTCCGTCGTGGCCTGGGGCTTCGGCCGGATCGGCCGGTCGCTCATCGCGGAGACGCCGCGGCTCCAGATGCTCTACGAACAGGCGACCGCCTGGCTGGAGACGCATGGGATCGCGGTCGCCGGCCTGTGGGCCGAGCATTTCAACATGCGCTGGGTCGTGGGAGCGATGCAGGGTGTTTCGGCCCGGCTGAATACGATGATCTCGTTCTGGATCGTGGTGCTGATCTATGTGCTGCTCGGCCTGCTCGAGGTTGGCCCGCTGGCGCGTAAAATTCCCGGTATCGTCAGCAGCGAAGCGGCGCGCATCCTGGTCGTGGGCGGCGAACAAACCGCGGCCAAGTTGCGCCGCTATCTGATGATCAGGACGATCATGAGCATCGCAACGGGCGGCATGGTCTACCTGTTTGCCCTGGCGCTCGGCCTGCAGCTTGCGACGGAGTGGGGCGTCATCGCCTTCACCTTGAATTTCATACCCTTCGTCGGTCCGTTCATCGCAACATTGCTGCCGACCTTCTACGCGCTGGCGCAGTTCGAATCCCTGTATTCCGCACTGTTCGTCTTTGCCTGCCTCAATCTCATCCAGTTTGCAATCGGCAGCTATGTCGAGCCGCGCGTGGCGGGAAACGCGCTGGCGATGTCGCCCTTTCTCGTCCTGTTTTCCGTCTTCCTGTGGATGTTTCTCTGGGGCTTGTTCGGCGCCTTCATCGGCGTCCCGATCGCAATCGCCATACTGACCTTCTGCGCCCAATCTGCCTCGACCCAATGGCTTGCCCGGCTGTTGGGCGCGCCGGAGAACAACGCGACCGACGGCCCGTTAGTCGCGTAACGAGGCGCCGGGAACGCCGACGCGCTCCGGCGGCAGCAGCGTCAACGCCCGGTTCTCGTCCAGGCCGAGCATGTGGATGTGAAAGCAGGTTGTATCCTCGCCGGTGCTTTCCATTACCGGCGAGGGCGCCGAAATGATCCGCAGCGCGCCGCAATGTCCTATCCAGTCTATGTGCCTGTGACCGTGCATCACGACGATACGGGAACCCAACCCCGCCAACTGCCTGACGAACCACGACCCGTTGATCAGCGCGGTTCCGATCCTCTCCGAGAATGCGTTGGCAAGCCCCGGATATTCGACAAGATGGTGATGCAGCGCCAGGATCCAGTTCGCATCGGGAAACTGCCGCACCGCAAGCTTGAGACTTTTCCATTGCTCCGACGGGATCAGGCCCAGGGCGTTGGTGAAGGAAAAATGCGTTTGCGCCGTTGAGTTCAGCAGGATGACGCCGAGGCCATCCGCCTCGTCCGGCGGCAGGATCATCGGGAACGCCTTCGTCCAGACCTCGGAGAGCTTTCTCGCCACCAACATGCCGCCAGTGTCGGCGAAGCTTGCGATACTTTCGCGATGGCGGGAGAGGAAATGGTCGAGGGTCTCGCCCAGACGCGAACTCTCCTCATCGACAATCCGAACCCTGGCCGCCTGTACGGCCGCGATGCCGGAGAGGGCTCGCATCTCGCGCAGGCGGCGACCCGGACTGATCGGCAGCTCGAGCCTCGCCGGGTTTGCGCGATCCACGACGTTGATGTCGTGGTTGCCCGGCAGGAGGAGTGTCCGTTCAGCCAGCGCCGGGTAGGCCGACAGCGCCGAAAGAAACTCCGCCCACTCCGCCGAACGTCCGGCGTCGGTGATGTCGCCGGTGATCAGGATATGGTCGAGCGGCAGTTCGGCATGGATCGCGGCTAGCTTTGTCAGAATCGCGCCCAGCCGCTCATTGCCGCGCGGGCCGGAGCGGCCGCTCTCGATGCGGAAGCCATAACGCTCTCCGACGGTATGGATATCGGACAGGTGCGCGACGCGCCATTTTCGCATCATTGGCGTGGATTTGCCGAACCCGGAGAAGTCCTGGGGCTGATCCATTCTGGCGTCCGCGATGCCCCAGACCAGCGCCGCCCCGGCGCAATAGCCGCACAGGATGACCATTGCGTTCGCCAGCATCGGAACGACGAGACCAAGCGGCGCCATGAGGTCTGCAACCTTGCCGTTCCATCGAGACGAGGGCCAGATGAGCCAGATCACCACGAGTGCGAGAGTGGCCAGAATTGCCCCGGCCCCAACGGCGCTGGCCGCCCGCAGCCGCGCTCTGCCCGTCGCATCAAGCCGGCTTTGGAATGTTGACTCCAACAGGTGCCGCACGCCCTCGCGAAACAGGGCATAGGCGGGTTGCACGGCAACCGAGTTCAGCGACCAGAAGCCCATCTCGGCGGTGCGGCGCAGCGAGCGGCCGCCGAACAGGCCGAGGCCGGCAACCGCCAGAACCACAATGAACGGCCAAAGGCCGCCATAGGAACCGGAGAGGCGATGTGAGAAAGCGGCGAGCCAGGCAGTGGCAACAAGCGGCGTCAGACCCAGCAGCAAGGCAGGCATCGCCAGCAGAACCGCCCACGCCGCCACCAGCTTCGGCAGGCTCACTTCCGCCAGCAGGCTGCCGGCGAGGGAAACGAACGAACGACGCTTGGTACTGGAGGCATCCGCTTCGATGTCGCCGAGCCGAGGATCGATCAGCGGGGCCATCGAATACCGCCCATCTTGCGTGTCGCCGTTTGTGGGAAGCATGATACTAAGCAGGTTTGACCGGCTTCGCCAACGGACGAGCACCGGTATTTTTGGACAGCACGGATTGCCACCAAGCCGCGGAAAAATCCGCGCTGGCCGATAATCCCTGGTTTTTCGCCCTCGGCAAAAGCCATGTCGTCATGACGTGTCGGGACACATCGGGTTCAGCGCGTCCAAGGCCAGCGCGTGGGCATACGCCAGAATCTCGTCGACCTCGCGGATTCCGCGGGAGTGCGTCGCGGTGGGGTTGTAGGGCGACAGCCGGCCGCCGGGCGGCCGGCCCGGCCACAGCGGCCGTGTCCGCTGGAACCGGACCGTGCCGCGCGCCGTCCTGCCGCGCACGACCACGGTGCTGCCGATTTGCCTCATTTCCGCAACTGCCGCGTCGCAGCGCGCCTTCCAGCGGGCGAAGCGTCTTGCCTGTTTTGGCAGGTCGTCGAGGGCGGCGCCCAGCGCGGCGAGCCGCAAGCCGAGCCGCGCCGCATCGATCGGGTCGTCGGGCGATGGCGGGAGCGGCAGCGGAGCCGGCTCGCTGAAGCCCGGAACCCAGATGCGCGGCACGCCGCGCGCCGGCACATGGCGCCGTCGGACGCGGAACGGATATTTGGGCGGATCGAACAGCGGCAGGCTGATTGCGCGCGGCCTTGCGGCACGCCGTTCGGCGGCTTTCCGCTCGGCTTCGTAGCGGGCAAAGTCCTCTTTCGACAAATTGACGGCGAGGCCGAGGCGACGCATGGCGGCCACCGTGTCGGAAATTTTTGGCTTGGGTTTTCGCGGGCGCACCGGCGGCAGGTTGACCACGATGCCGCGCGCCGCTGCGATGATCAGCCGCCGGGCGGCGGATTCGGCCGGACGCAAGAGCCGCAAGATGGCGCGGTAGAGATGGCGGGGAAGCGTAAGTGCCGGGCTAAGTGCCGGGGACAGTTTACTTTTTTCCGCCAGCGCCTCGTTCTGAACCTCCGCGCCTTTCTGCGGAAAGAAAGTAAACTGTCCCCCAGCGCCAAACCCCATCTCGACCATGCCGACGAGCATTGCCAGGATGCGCTTCAGCGCCTCCACATTTCGCTCGATTGCCGCATTCCCGTCCATCGCCGCCTACCTCCAGACAAGGCCGGCGTCATTATAGCATCGATCGGCGAATATGTAAATAAACCTAGGAAAATAATCCCTAAATGCGCTGCCGGTAATGCGGCGGACGCACCCGCAAAGCATCTCGATGGCAACGGCCATAAAGGCTTCAGTCGGGGACGTCCGCCGGTCTTCGTGGAATCCGGACGGTCAGGCCGGCGACGCCGCGCTATGCCGGCGTCGTCGAATCGGCGGCTGCCGAGTGTTTCTGGAGAGCATCGCGCAAGACCTGCTCCTTGGTCTCGTCGAGCGAGGTCTTGAGAACGACGCCGCCAAAACCTTCGATCTGCTTCAGAACCTTGCCTTCGGTCATCTCCTGGATGAGCAGGAAGAGCGCGGCATTGCCTGGCGATATGCTGGCGGACAGGTCCTTCATGAAGGCGTCGTTTATGCCGACATCGGTCAACGCGCCTCCAAGCGCGCCCGAAGCCGCGCCCACCGCCACGCCGATAAGGGGATTGAGAAATAGGACCCCGATCAGCAATCCCCAGAAGCTGCCGGAGACCGCGCCGGTGGCCGTGGTATTCATGAGCTGGTTCAGCTTTATTTTCCCGGCTTCGGTTTTGGTGGCAATGACAGCATCGCCAAGCGTGATCACATATTCTTTCTGCAATCCGAGAAGAGTCTGACGGACTTCTTCCGCCTTCGCTTCGGTGGGGTAAACAATCACGATGAGAGTTGACATGGGGGCTCCTGCCGAGGGCTGCGCGAGGTTACCTGCATTTTAGGGCGTCGAGCGGTTGAAGAAATGAGCCGGGAATCCTGTTGATGTGCCCTATGTCTCTTTTTTATCCGCGGCATCGGGATTTCGATCTACGAGCCTCAATCCCATTTGCCATCCTGCCGACAATGGAGGACTGGCGTCATCAAAGATATCACTGGCCCCCACCATCGGGTGCGAGCGGTGGAATGTGATCGGGTTGATCAGAGCTCCGGTTCGCTGGAAAGGGACGGACCGTAGCCGTAATGCGCCTGGTAAGCCCGCGAGAAACTCGAATACCCTTCATAGCCGACGCGTCGCGCCACTTCGCTGATCGAGAGTCCGCCGTTACGGAGCAGGTTTTGCGCCTGCTCCATTCGGATCATCATTCCGTAGGAATGCGGCGTGGTGCCGAAAATCTCCCGAAAGCCATCGGTCAGATCGTTCCGGTTCAATCCGACCCGGAACGCCAGTTGCTCTATCGTCGGCGGCCTGAACATCTCGCGCCTGTAGATCGCGGCCGCGGCCTCGATCGCCTGAGACTTGCCATCAGTTGACTGAACCCGGCACGGTCTGTGCGCGGAAAGCATGTTTATCCGCGAAACGATTTCGCAAATCAGCTCGATGGTTTTGGCTTTGATGTACAGCGTCTTGAGCGGCTCGGCGAGTTCGCAGGAGATCAACTGATCGGCGATGGAAATGGCGGAAGGCGACGTCGGCAGTTTGAGCGTCTCGGCCATCCCGGTTTCGCTCAGGAAGATTGGCCGGTAGGCGGCGGGAACGCAGTCGACATTCAACCCGAGATGGTCGAGCATATATTGTCGTTCGCATGCGATCAGCACGCCGCGCAACGTCATTCCGGCTTCAGTCTCGGAGGTTGCGCGCGGCATGTTCGAGATCTGGATCGAGGCAGAATTCACGAGATCTGCACGATTGTTCAGCCAGCGGCTGTAGGTTCCCTTGATGATGATCTGGATGCAGACGAGTCCTCGCCTTGCCATGTCCAGGCTGTAGGGCCGCCCGGCTTCGAAATTCAGCACGTGAAGGAGAATGGAGTCGTCGATGCGGCGATAGCCATGTTCTTTCGTTCGAAAGATGGTCTCCGTCGGGCCAAGCGCTTCACTGCTCCGGACAAAATTCTTCCTCAGAAGTTCGCGTTGCACTTCGCGCAGGTCGAGCGTCAACAGTTTGTGCATTCACCAGCGCCCAAAGAACAATGTCCCGTCCGCTCCGAGCATTGTCCGATCGCCGCCCAAGCCTGGCTGGCACCGGCAGGAAGTACCTGAGCGAGACCGGAACATATCGCAATTTAGCATCCGATATGTCAATTTTTCACGGGGCGGTTTACACCCTAGCGCACAAGGATAAAATAGTTGTCGGATACGGGGGTATGGGGAGTTAGAGTTCACTGAGCCGATTGTTAATATGGAGTATTCCTCATGTATCAGGAATCTGCCCTACAGTCGCATGATGAGCACAAAAGACAAAACTCTCAACTTAGGCAAGTCGTCGATTTTACAACGCTCGCCTTTCCCGCCGTCGATCAGTTCGAAGCCTTCCAGTCCGCCTTTGATGGGGTGATGGAAACATCTGCTGTCGAAGGCAGTTTTGACTTTTTTCCCGCAAGTCAAATGGTCTGGGACTTGGACAAACTTGTATTCACGCGGACCAAGCTTCCCGGCAAAGGATATTCCCACCGCCGCAAGCACCTGAACAAGCGCGCACTCGACCACTGGTATATCAATTTGCCGTTTCGTTCCTCTGCGCTTGACGGTGCGTATGCCACGACCAACGCCATACCGGAGTTGCATTGCCTGGCCACTTCGCTGGAGGCCGAAATCGACGACG
Organism: Mesorhizobium sp. IMUNJ 23232; assembly: GCF_044326205.1. Lineage (NCBI taxonomy): Bacteria > Pseudomonadati > Pseudomonadota > Alphaproteobacteria > Hyphomicrobiales > Phyllobacteriaceae > Mesorhizobium > Mesorhizobium sp. IMUNJ 23232. The sequence continues at coordinate 57,509 of NZ_JBIRCY010000039.1, read as the reverse complement.
ACGGCATGCTTATGCTGTTCATTCCTCACGATCTGTTCACCTCGACCATCATGCTCGACCGGATGTTGGACGTCCGGTTCGAGGGTGGTTTGGGAAGGCTGCTCGCCGAGTATCTGTTCCTGCTGGATCACTCGCTTTCGCAGTTGCAGACAGACGAGATACCCCATGTCGTCGAGGCTACCCGCAGCGTCGTCGCCGCATGTCTTGCTCCGACGCGAGATCGGCTGGCGGAGGTGCAGGGTCCGATCGACGCAACCCTGCTGGGACGTGCGCGGCGGCTGATCGATGGCAAACTCGCCCGTCCCGACCTTACGTCGGATATGCTGTGCGCCGAACTCGGCGTGTCGCGTTCCCGCCTCTACAGGCTGTTTGAACCTCTCGGCGGAATCGCGTCGTACATCCGCAGGCAAAGGCTGCTCCGCATACGCGCCGCGCTGTCCGACAGTATGGACGGACGATCCATATCCCGGATAGCCGGAGAGTGGGGGTTCGTCGACGCATCGGTGTTCAGTCGATCCTTCAGGCACGAATTTGGCATCTCGCCGAAAGAGGCGAGGAACATCGGATGGGCAAGCGATGGCTTTGCCATCGGTCGAAAAAGCTCCGATCGACCCGAAAGCCCGCAAACGCTCGGCCAGGTGCTTCGTATGCTGAGCGCCTAGCTTCGCCTTGACGCGCAGGCGCCGTCTATCCGCTGCTTGCAGGTATCGGACCACGCTCCCTGAAAAGAGCTTTCAACCGCGCGATGTCGTCGGCTGTGATGTTTGGTGGATCGGTCACGGCCACCCATGCGTCGATATAGTGCTGCGGGGCGAAGACATGGCCGTACCCCATGGGGGAAGTCGTGGCGATCGCCATGTCGACGACAAGCTGCAGCATCGTGATGAGGGGATACCAGCGCACCTGCTCCGATACATCGGGACCGCGCGGCCCCTTCATCCAATCCGGCTCCCGGTAGAGTGTGGCGGCATCGAAGAAGGTTATCGGATCGCTGGCATATTGCAGGTACACGATCCGGATCGGCCCCCATGACGCGTCGGGTATGTCGAGGGCATTGTTCTGATTGGTGAACCGGAAGATCGAACTGTCGCGGAAGCGAGGGAGCCATTCGGGCGATCCGGGATTTCGGCCATCGGTGACGGACCTCCAGGTGCGGCTCGGAAAGGGCGGCCCGCTCCATAGGGCGCCCTGAAAAGGGTCGGCGACAATGTCGTAGAGGCTTGCCGAGAGTTCCGAATTCATCGCGCCGAGGCTCAGGCCATGAAGGTACAGTTTCGGGCGACTGTCGCGCGGCAGCGACGACCAGTAGGCGTAGACCTCCCGGAAAAGGGCCTTGCCGGCCTCGGCGCCATAATCCGGTTCGACCAGAAGGGAAAGCCAACTGGCGAGGTAAGAGTATTGCATCGCGACGCTGGCGACATCGCCTTTGTGGAGGTATTCGACCGTGTCCAGCGCGCCCGGATCGATCATGCCGGTGCCGGTCGGGACGACGACGATCAGGATCGATCTGTCGAACGCCCCGGTCCGCTTAAGCTCCTGCAATGCCAGATTCGCGCGTTCCTCGGCCATTTCGGCCGAGTTCATTCCGACATAGACGCGGATAGGGTCCATCCCTCCTTCGCGGAAGAACGCCCCGATCTCCACCCCCGTAGGGCCGGAACTGACGAACCTGCGGCCCTGTCTTCCCAGATCGTCCCACGACAGGAGAGAGGCCTCGCTTCCGGTCTTGTAGGAGGCCTCCGGCTTCAAGAGGCCGTCTTCGATGCGGGCGTCGAGTTCCTGGAACGACGAGTCCAGGATCCTGAGTGCGAAGCGGACGACGAGTCCCTGCGCGACCGACCAGAACAAGGCAATCGCCAGCAGGCCGCCCACCACAAGAGAGACCCGCTTCGGGACAAAGCGGCCAAGCCAGTTGGAAAACAGCAGGAAGGTGTATTTGAAAAGGAATGCAAGGATCATGAGAACGGCAAAGACGAGACAGGCAATCGCGCCGATCTTGAAGGGATTTGCCGTATCCAGAGGCGGGAGTTCCATCAGTGTGCGGATCGAATTCTGCCAGCCGGAAGTCTTCCAGAGGAAGATGACGGCAATGGCGATACACGCGCCGACAATGGCGATACGCGCCGCCTTCAGGACCCGCCCCCGTAACTGCGGCAATTCGAGATAGGTCCACAGCCAATAGGCGAGTGCGCCGATGCCATATCCGAGCGCCGCCGAGATCCCGGAGAGCACGCCCTGGATGAGATAAGATCGCGGTATCAGGCTCGGTGTCAGCGAAGCCGCGAAGGACAGCGTCCCAACCAGCACGCCGACGGCGAGGAACGAACTCCCGAGCCTCGCCAAGATCGGATGTAATCCCGTGGCTCCAAGCATTCCCTGCTACCAGGCAGCCGGCATGAATGGCCCACGGCAGGATGCCACCGCCTTGGGGGGCATCCGACGGGATGGGAGTGGCGAAAGGATCACCCTGAACAAATCATCTTCTGATCCGGCGCACATCGACCACACGGCCATTGTGCGCGCTCACGGCGATTTCAAATCGCCTGCCGCCGCGCCAGGCCCGATAGACGAGGAACCGGCCGCGGCAATCGACGCGCCGGATGTCCCGAAAACCACGATTGCGCAGGATTCTCTCGCCGCCCCGGCAGGTGATCGCCCGGCCATTGTTCAGGCTGGTGCCGATGGTCAGGTTGATCGTGACTGCCTGCGCTGGTGTCGGCAGCGTCAAGGGCATGACAAGGGTGAGAGCGAGAGCCAGGCAAGCGAACAAGGGACGATGCATCATATCCTCCATGACGCGTTTTGAGTGACATCAAGTCGTCAAGGCACGGTTGTCAAGGAGATGCCGGAACGCGCTTCAAAGTCGGGACAGACTGCCCACGATTTGGATTCTGTGCTCATGACTCTTCCGCGTCGAGGATTAGGTTGGCCGGCACATGCAGTCTGCCGGGCGGGCGTCGGTATCCGGCGTCATGTTGGCCGCGTGGAAAACCGAATCTGGAACCGCCGTTGTTTTTTTCCTCCGCTCCGATGCAACTCCGATCGACGCGGAGACTTATGCCGAATGAGATTGCGCGAACGATTCTTGCCAGACTCAGCATGTCGAATTGACGACGGCGACCGCTTTCGGCGGTTGATGGCTCAAGGCGAGTTCGAATCGCGTGCACTCACGCTATAGTTTGAGATCACTTCTTGGGCGGGATTGTTTAGGAGAAATGCAAATGACCAATCGCAAAACCATCATCACCGCCGCTTTGCTCGCTGTCCTTCTGGCAGGCTGCGCGGCGACCGAGCAGGAACAGCGGGCAGGAACGGGTGCCCTGATAGGGGCCGGCGCGGGAGCGTTGGCGGGACAGGCAATTGGCCGCAACACGGCGAGCACCGTGGTCGGGGCCGGAGCAGGGGCCCTTCTCGGCGCAGTCGTCGGCACTGCCACCACACCACAGTCTTCGCAATATTGTCGTTATCGGCGTCCGGACGGCACGATCTATACGGCTCGCTGCTGATATCTGACGGAAAAGCCAGGGCGCGGAATTCCCTTCGGGCAATGCCTCGCGCGCCGCGCATCGGGCGCAAAAGATGGTTTGTGTCGAATGGCTTGTGCCGTCGGGCGGAACCTGGCGGCCGCGCCGACATGGCTGATGCCGGAAGAAGCCCGTGGCCAGGGTGGCGGCGCGCAACCAAGGGAGCCAGGCTCAGGCGATGATCTTGGAGCCGCGCGCTGCCCCGGCGATCTTCGGTCCGGTCGCCGCCGCGCTCTTCCTGAACTCCGCCCTTATCCATTCGGCGAAGCGGCTGGCCGGCTCGCTGAGGGCTTTCAGGTCGCGCGAGGCCAGCCAGTAGGCGCCGGCGGCGATCCTGGTCTCGAACGGCGTGACCAGGGCGCCGGAAGCCAGGTCGTCCTCGGCCAAAAGCATGCAGCCGAGCGCGACGCCGTGGCCGCGTAGCGCTGCCTGCAGGACAAGCGCCATGTCGGCCAGCAGGGGGCCGCGCGCCGCAACAAAGCTTTCCGGGGCGCCGGCCGCCTTGAACCAGCGGTCCCAGTAATGGCGGGTCTCCTCGTGCAGCAGCACATGCTGCCGCAAGTCCTCGGGCGCGGAAAGCGCCGTCCCGGATTGCAGCAGGGTCGGCGAAAGCACTGGCGTGTCGAAAACCTCCGCCAGCAATTCGGCATCGGTATCCGGCCAGGACGTGTTGCGCGCGCTGTAGCGGATCGCCAGTTCGGCGCCGTGACCGTGGAAGTCGATGATGCGCGGATCGACATCGATCAGAACATCGATGTCGGGATACAACCGCCGGAACATTTCCAGCCGCGGTATGAGCCAGCACGCGGCCAGCGACGGCTCGACGCTTACCTTCACCGTATCGGGTGCGCCGACAGCCATGATCTCGTCCAGCCGGCGGTCGATCGCGTCGAAACTCGTGGTCAATTGGTCGAGGAGGCGTGTGCCGGTTTCGGTCAGAACGACCTTCCGGTGCAGGCGCTCGAACAGCGGTTTTGCGAGAAGGCTTTCAAGCTCGCGGATCTGCCGGCTGATTGCGGCCTGCGACACAAAAAGCTCATCGGCCGCGCGGCTGAAGCTCAGATGCCGGCCGGCGGCCTCGAAGCTGCGCAAGGCGGTGAGCGGCAGGCGTCCGCGTTTCATCTACGGCCTGCCGATATTCAGGTCATGATGGCCTGCAAACGGCGCTTTTCTGCACTTCCGATGCTCATGTTCGTACACTGCGCTTCGGTTCTCGAAAACCGCCATTTTCGGCTCGTCCTGACCTGAATCTCGGCAGACCTTAGCATAACCTCAAGTCATCCGAAGGCGAAATTATACTCGTTTGAGGGCGAAGGCCAGCGGTGGTCCAATCATGGCCAGAAGGAGATTTGGCCATGAACGCCTATCTGGACATTTTCAGCGATGTGCTTCGCCTCGTGACATTCCAGCAGCGGCAGCGTCCGATGCGGCGGGAATTTTTCGAGCCCGACGGTGCATTTCCGGGCAGGGTGCGCCAGTCCCGCCCGACCTGGACCGGCGCTGCGAACCATGCCAACCACGAGTCTGCCGGCGGGACGTTGCCGGGACGCTGACTGATCGCCTGGACGCTTGCCTCAGATCACCAGAAAATCCGAAGCGGTGAGGGCAGGGGCGCCGGCCAGCGCGGCGAATTTTATATTGCCGAAGGCTCCCCCTGAGCCATCCGCGTCGTAGTAGAGATTGCCGGTAGCGGAATTGTAGATGATCCGGTCGTCGGCATCCTTCGGGGCGGCGGCGATGTCCTTGAACGCAGAGGCGGCAAGCGCGCCCGTGGCGGCCAGCGCGGTGAAGACCGCGTTGTCGATGTGGATCAGGTCGGCCGCAACGTCGTAATCGGTGATCGTGTCGACATTCGTGGCGTCGTCGAGCGCCGTATCGAACACCAGGATGTCGTTGCCGCCGCCGGTTGTCAGCGTGTCGTTGCCGCCCTTGCCATTGATGGTGTTTGCGCCGGCATTGCCGAAGATCGTCTGGCCGAACTCATTGCCGGTCAGGTTGATGGCCGCGGTGCCGTTGACGCTGGTCGTATTGAGCTTTTCCACTTCGATGCCGGTGGCAAGGGTGTAGCTGACATTCGTCGCGACCTGGTCCAACGTGCCCTTGCCGGACGCCTCGACAATGACGTCGCCGGCATTGTTAACATAATAGAGGTCGTTGCCGTCCCCTCCAGCCATGGTGTCGGCGTCACTGCCGCCATCCAGCGTGTCGGCCCCGGTGCCGCCGGTCAGCGTGTCCGCGCTGCCGAGGCCGAAAAGTGTGAAGCCGGTGTCGGCCACCGTCATCACGTCGGCGAAGGCGGAACCCTTTATGGCCTCGATGTTGACCGCGCCGTCGCCGACGGCGCCGCCGGCGCCCTGCAGCACCGTGCCCACCTGCGTGATCACGATGCCCGAGGTGGCCGTGCTGTAGTCCGCCGTATCGAAACCTTCGCCGCCGTCGAGGATATCAGCGAAACCGGCTCCCACCAGAGTATCGTTGCCGCCGCGACCGGAAGCCGTGCTGACGGAGCCTGATATCTCCAGCCGGTTGTCGTTGTCGTCGCCGAGGAGGTCCGCGCGGTTGGTGCCCTGATAGGTGACGTTTTCGATCGAATCCAGCGTGTCGCCGGCCGCCGCCTGGCGGTTGAGCGACGCATCCTCGAGATCGACCAGGAGATCCGTCGTGCCCGACGCGTTCAGGTAAACGACCGTGTCGGTACCTTCGTCGCCGTAGAAGGCGTTGACGCCGCTGTTGGCCTTGAAGATGTCGTTGCCGGCGTTGCCGTGCGCCTCGGCCCAGTAGGAGAGCGTGTCGTTGCCGGCACCGGCAATGATGTTCTCGACCCTGACAAGATAGTCGGAGCCAATATCGGCGCCCGACGCAACGGTCGTGCCCGTCGGGCGGGCCGCGACGATATCCGACACGGCGTAGGCATAGTCGACCGTATCGATATTGTTGCCACCGTCGACGGTATCGTTGCCGGCGCCCGGCAAGAGAATGTCGTCATTGTCGCCGCCGTAGAGCGTGTCGGCGCCGCCGCGCCCGTCGAGCGTGTCGTTCCCGTCGTCTCCGGTCAGAACGTTGGCATTGGCGTCGCCGCGGATGACGTCGCCGTTCCAGGTGCCGATGACGTTCTCTATGCCGGAGAGTTGGTTGAGATAGACGCCCTGGGTCTGGTTGACCGTGCGCTCCAGGTCCACATCCACGCCGGAAATCGGTATCAGGTAGCTGGCAGTGTCGATGCCGCTCCCGCCATTCAGCGTGTCGAGGCCGCTGTCGCCCTGCAGGAAATCGTCGCCACCGCCGCCGTTCAGCGTGTCATTGCCAAGCCCGCCATAGAGCGTATCGTTCTCGCCGTCGCCATAGAGCGTGTCGACCTCGGTGCCGCCGAAAAGCGTGTCCTCGCCTTGCCCACCGCGCAGCGTGTCGTTGTCGGCGCCGCCATCGAGCGTGTCGCCGTCGTCCTCGCCGCGCAGGACGTCGTTGCCGCCCAGCCCGTTCAGGATGTCGCCGCCGTCGCGGCCGTACATCGTATCGCCCTTGCCGGTGCCGTCGATGGTGTTGCCGCTCGAGTTGCCGGTCGCCGTCATGGCGGCGGTCCCGGTGTAGTCGAGAATCTCGATGTTGACGGGCATCGTATAGACGGCACGCGCGGTCTGGACCGTATCGGTGCCGTCGCTGAGGAGCTCGTTGACGAGGTCGCCGCTCTCGACGCCGACATAGGTGTCGTCGCCGTCGCCGCCCGACAGAATGTCCGCCTGGCTGCCGCCGATCAGCGTATCGTCGCCATCGCCGCCGGCGAGGCTGTCCACGTCGGCACCACCGTCCAGCGTGTCGTCGCCATTGCCGCCGGTGATGATGTCGTTGCCGCCATTGGCGTCGATACGGAAATTCTCCCAGGTGTGGGCGTAGAACGGACTGTCGACGGAATCGACTTCGATATTGTCGGCGAAGGCTCCGCCCTCCACATGCGCGGTCACCGCGCTGCCGCCGTCATATTTTCGGCTTTCGATGGTCACGTCGTTGGCTGCGCTCACCAGGAGCATCGACTCGATCCCGGCCATCGAGAACGTGAACGTCCCGGCCGAGAGCATCACCAGCGTGTCGTAGTCCGCGCCGCCGTCGATGGTGTCGCCGTCGATCTCGGCCACGGTGCCGGAGAAATCGTCGTCGTCATCCCCGCCCAACGCCTCCTCGATGCCCGAACCGAGGTTAAAAATGTCGTCGCCCTCGCCGCCGGTGTATTTGCTGCCGCTGCCGCCGCCGCCGATCGTGTCGTCCCCGTCCTCGCCCTCGATCAGGATCGGCAGGGCCGAGGTCACGTCGGATGCGTCGATTTCGTCATTGCCGCCGCCGGCGCGAATGATCAGGCGGTAGATCGCCGTTCCGGGTGTCGATGTGACCAGGCTGTCCGGGATTTCGACGATGTCGGTAAAATCGTCGAAATACAGGAACTCGACACTGCTGACATTGGCGAAATAATTCGAGCCGGTCCAACCAAGGACCTGCACGCCGGAGAAGTGGATCTCGTCGGCCGCGGTTCCGCCAGCAATGATATCCGTGGGAGAAAGCTCGAACGTATCGAAGTAGTAGTTGTTGACCTGGTTCGGCCCGATGAAAATATCGAGCGACGTGGTTCCGTAAAAATTGGCCATGGGATTTCACCCTCCGGACCGGCAGTGCTTCGATCGCACCAGCTTCGCAGGTTCCTCCCCGCGTGATTCAGGACGGTGCCGCCAAAGTGGCGGACTGTTGCCGAACGGCCAGCACCCCACCGAAGGTCGCGCCCGAAGAATTTAGTCCAAACCGGCGCGGCCCTCCGGGTTTCCGGACCCGCGCGGATCGCCTCTCCAAATGACAAACGGAATTGTCGTGGATCGTTTCATCTCGCTCTGGCGCGGCGGTGCCTGCCACGAGGCGGAGTGTCGTCCGCCGCGATCTTCTCTCCGCCAAGCCTGCCCGAGGCGTCATATGGCAAACGGTCCGGCACTCTGGTGGCAATATCGGGCTGCGAATCCCGGACCCTGAATCTCGTCGCCAGAAGAATCGTGTCAGCATAGCCTTGGAAATACCATCGCAGCATGGTCCGCTCCCTGCCGCCGCGTCGAATGCCGGGAGGAGGCCGACGCGGCTGGTCTGGGATATGTCGAGATTCAGGTGATGCCGGCCTGCAAATGGCGAATTTCTGCGCTTCCGGTGCTCACGTACCCAAATGTACGCTCCGCTCCGGTTCTCGAAATCCACCATTTTCGGCTCGGCCTGACCTGAATCTCGACACACCCTGGTTGTTGATGGCGCAATTGAATATTTGCAGAATGTCCGCGCCATCGAACTTCCGCGAATTCTTTCGAATATTCGCGAATTCGGAGGACTGGAAATTTCACGATGCGTGAATTTCGCATTCTACAGGGATGGCGCCGGCGAGTGGCGATAGACGGGGCACTGATCATCCTATTGACGTTGACCGGTCCATTCGGGACTTTCGTCGACCTGCCAGCCCCGCTTAGCCTGGCTTACTGGATCATCGCGGCCAGCGGCGTCGGCCTGCTGATGCATGTCGGGGTGAGCGCGGCATTGGCGGCGCCGTGGCTGGCTGAGTGGCCGCGCCTGCCGCGCATCGCGTTGGGGTGCATGCTCGCGGCCTTTCCCGGCGCGGCGCTGATCGGCATCCTGGAAACAGTGATGCGTTACAACGATGCGGTGTTCGATCATTATCTGTGGTTCTGGTTCTGTGTGGCCGGCATCGGCTTTCCCATCTCTCTCGTCCATTACGCGAACTTCGGAAGGCGTCCGGCGATGCCGCTTCCCGCTTCGAATGAGGAGGCGGCCGAAGTTCGCTTTCTCGGCCGGCTGCCGCGCGAGGCCGGACGGGAGATCATTTCGATTTCGATGCAGGACCACTATGTGCGGGTGACGACAAGCCGGGCCTCGGTGATGATCCTGATCCGGTTCGCCGACGCGGTCGAGGAACTCGCGGGCTATCCGGGCGCGCAGGTGCATCGCTCGCATTGGGTGGCGAGCGGCCGGGCGAAGCGTATCCTGCGCGAGAAGAACCGGACCATGATCGAGCTTGTCGACGGCCGGCGTCTGCCCGTGAGCCGGCCCTATCTGGACGAGGCCCGCAAACTGGCGAGCGCGGATGCTACGGCTTCCTGAACAGCGGGTGGAAGGATGTGGCGCGGCCGCGGCGGCGCCCTTGCGGAGCGCGGTGCGGATCGACATCTTCTGCTTATGTCAAACGCTCCGTGCCCCTATCGCCGTGCCGCATAACCCGCACAGCCACGACCATGGCGTGCCGGGGAGGGGGCGGAACTGGCTCGGCCCCTGGCGCAGGACGCCGGGGCGGCTTTTGGGCACGTCGTTCGTGCGACTCTACCAGTTGACGCTGTCGGGTTTCGTCGGCAATTCCTGCCGTCACCTGCCGACCTGTTCGGAATATGCCTATGAGGCGATCGCCCGCCACGGCCTCTGGGCGGGCGGCTGGATGGGCCTGTTCCGGGTGATGCGCTGCGGCCCCGGCGGCACCAGCGGCATCGATAACGTGCCGGAGCGATTGGCGGTGCGCTACCGATGGTTCTTGCCGTGGCGATATTGGGGAATCGGCAAGAGAAGGGGGCTGTGAGAAGGGTTCAGGTGAGGGAAAGAACGCTGCGCGGCGTCCATTTCACGCGAATGCCGCGACATTTCAGTCGGTCACGCGGCGATGCCCAGCGCGCTTTCGAAAAGCCCGCGTCCGTCGATACCGCCATGCGCGGCTTCGATCAAATCTTCCGGATGCGGCATCAGGCCGAGCACATTGCCATCTTCATTCATGATGCCGGCGATGTCGTTGATCGAGCCGTTCGGGTTCGTGCCGTCGGCGTAGCGGAACACCACCTGGCCGTCGCCCTCGATGCGGGCGAGCGTCTCGGCATCGGCGAAATAATTGCCGTCATGGTGAGCGACGGGCGTGCGGATGATCTGGCCGGGCGCATAGTTGCGCGTGAACAATGTGTTGGCGTTGGCCACCGACATTTTCACCTCGCGGCAGACAAACTTCAGCGACGTGTTGCGCATCAGCGCGCCCGGCAACAGGCCGGCCTCGAGAAGGATCTGAAAGCCGTTGCAGACGCCGATCACCGGCACGCCCTTTTTCGCCTTTTCGGCGACCGCTTGCATCACCGGCTTGCGCGCGCCGATCGCGCCGCAGCGCAGATAGTCGCCATAGGAAAACCCGCCGGGGATGACGATGAGGTCGACGTCCGGGATTTCCGTCTCGGTCTGCCAGACGGTAACCGGCGGCTTTCCGGAAATCTTCGTCAGCGCCGCGATCATGTCGCGGTCGCGATTGAGGCCGGGGAGGAGGACGACGGCGGATTTCATTTCAAGTTAGACCCTCAGGCGCAATTCACTTTTTAGCTTGGCGTTGCACCCATCGCGCAACGCTCCGCAGGGCGACGGATAGTGACAATGTAAAGAGAAGCGTCAACCCGCCGAGAACTCCCATACCCCTCTTTTCGCCAAAAAGCAGGTCGGTCCAGTCCCTACTAACTCGAAACCAATCGCGAAAGAAGACCGCTGTAAGTAGCAAACCCACGACAAGCACGATAAAGGCCAACGCCTGCACTACGTGGCCGAAAACAATTGCCACCTTTTCAGTTGCGGTCATACTCTAGCTCGCCGCGGAGCGCCTGTTGATACATTCGTATCCACCAGGGCGCGTTGGTTCGGCGAGTTGACGGAGATCGAGGCAGCGTTCGATGCGCTCCAGCCGGCCGTCCTGGCGGTCCAGGCGACGGTTCATGCCGACGAGCGCCTCTTCGGCACCGGTCATCCGTTTCTTCAATTCACGCACGTCGAACTTTACGTCCGACAGGTCGGAGTAGACCTGCTTGAGTGTCTCGTAAATCAGGTCGTTCGTCACTTCCGCCATGCCGGTTCCAATTTTCGCTGCTGGCTGAAGTCCGTTCATGTGCTCGGATCGAAAGGGCGTTGTGGTTCCGCGAGTTCGCGCAGTTCAAGCCGGCGTTCGATGCGGTCCAGCCGGGCGTCGTGACGCGCCATCATGCCATAGATGTTGTGAATGTCGTTTTGCATCGACAGGATATGCCCACGGATCGAGATCAACTCCTGCTTGATCTCGCCCTGTCCGTCCTTGAGAAGGCGAACCTCGTGCTGAAGGCTCTTCAGCACTTCGAAAATCAGTTCGTTCGTGACTTCCGCCATCGCGCCCTCCGGGCACAACCTCAGGTAAGCGTCACACTATAGTTCTCGATCACCGTGTTGGCCAAGAGCTTCTCGCACATGGCCTTCAGGTCGGCCTCTGCCTTCGCCGTGTCGCTGCCCTCAAGCTCAACGTCGAAGACTTTTCCCTGGCGCACCTGGCCGACGCCGGAAAAGCCCAGCGTGCCGAGCGCGCCCTCGATCGCCTTGCCTTGCGGGTCGAGCACGCCGTTCTTGAGGGTGACGGTGACGCGGGCCTTGATCACGAGACAATCGTTCCTTGCAGAAATACTGAAATGGCGGGGAGGGCAGCCGCTCAGTGCGGCTTGCCCTTGCCGTTGCCGGAGGCGACGAGGATCGGGCCGGTCGGGCGCGGCGGCTCGTTCTCGTTCATGATGCCGAGCCGGCGGGCGACCTCCTGATAAGCTTCCACCAGTCCGCCCATGTCGCGGCGAAATCGGTCCTTATCGAGCTTGTCCTGCGTCGCCACGTCCCACAGCCGGCAGGAATCCGGCGAGATCTCGTCGGCGACGACGATGCGCATCATGTCGCCCTCGAACAGGCGGCCGCATTCGATCTTGAAGTCGACGAGCTGGATGCCGATGCCCATGAACAGGCCGGACAGGAAATCGTTGACGCGGATGGCCAGCGCCATGATGTCGTCGATCTCCTGCGGAGAGGCCCAGCCGAAGGCGGTGATGTGCTCTTCCGAGACCATCGGGTCGTCCAGCGCATCGGCCTTGTAATAGAACTCGATGATCGAGCGCGGCAGCACGGTGCCTTCCTCGATGCCGAGGCGTTTAGCCAGCGAACCGGCGGCGATGTTGCGCACCACCACTTCCAGCGGGATGATCTCGACCTCCTTGATCAACTGCTCGCGCATGTTGATGCGGCGGATGAAGTGGGTCGGGATGCCCATCCGGTTCAGATGGTTGAAGATGTGCTCCGAGATGCGGTTGTTGATGACGCCCTTGCCGTCGACGATCTCGTGCTTCTTCTTGTTGAAGGCGGTGGCGTCGTCCTTGAAGAACTGGATGAGCGTGCCCGGCTCCGGTCCCTCATAGAGGATCTTTGCCTTGCCTTCGTAGATTCGGCGGCGATTTTTCATAGCGGTTTCTCTGGATTGACTGGAAGGCGGATCATACCCGTACCCTCCGACTCGCGCGACCGGGCGCGCGATGATGGGTTTCAACGGCGGTCTCTAACGCAAAGCGGACATTTCCTCAATCGGCATTTCCCTGCAATCAACGGCTTTCGGGCGCGATTTGCCGCAGCGCAGCATGCTTGCCCGTATTGACCCCAGCGCAACGTTTTGGTTTGTGCGGACGAACCCCTTATATGGGATCGACGGAACAGAATTCCCAGCCGGAGGAACAGCCATGACCAGCATGAAAGACCGCGAGGAAGGTTTTGAGCGCAAGTTCGCGATAGACGAGGAACAGCGCTTTCGCGCGACCGCGCGCCGCAACAGGATGCTCGGCCTCTGGGCGGCCGAAAAACTCGGCAAGTCAGGCGCCGACGCTGATGCCTATGCCAAGGATGTGGTGGTCTCCGACATCGAGGAAGCCGGCGACCATGACGTGCTGCGCAAGGTAAAAGGCGACTTTGACGCCGCCGGCGTCGACCAGTCGGAACACCAGATCCGCCGCACCATGGACGAGCTGATGGCACAGGCTCTCGAACAGGTCAGGAATAGTTGACCGCAGTCCTGACTGGACCAATCCGACCGCCCGCTTTGACGGGCGGTTTTTCTTTGCCTTTTCGCCGGCTTCCGGGCCAATCTCCGCGCCAACAGATTTTGAGGAGAGAGCAATGTCGCTGAGAGACCGGCTGGCCGCCGACGAGGTTGTTGTCACGGCATGGTCGGGCGTGCCCGATCCGCTCACCGTCGAGATCGTGGCCGCCCAGCCATTCGACGCCGTGACGCTCGACATGCAGCATGGCGGCCATCACGAGGACAGCGTGCTGCGCTCGGTCGTGCCGGTGAAGCGCGCGCAAAAGCCGGTGCTGGTGCGCATCCCGGTCGGCCGCTTCGACATGGCGAGCCGGGCGCTGGATTTCGGCGCCGACGCCGTCATCGCGCCGATGGTGAATTCCGTCGAGGACGCCCGCCGTTTCGCCGCCGCCATGAAATATCCGCCAATCGGCGAGCGCTCGTGGGGTCCGACCTACGCGCTGCCGCGCGACGGCAAGACCTCGATGCAGGCCTGGCTGGAACAGAGCAACAGGCGCACGCTCGCCTTCGCCATGATCGAGACGCGGCAGGCGCTGGATGCCCTTGACGATATCCTGGCGGTGCCAGGCATCGACGCCATCTTCCTCGGCCCCTCGGATTTCTCGATCGCCTGGAGCCGCGGCAAGACCGTCAATTCCATGCTGGAAGACATGATGGAGACGGTGGCCTCCGTCGCCGCCCGGGCGCGGGCGGCGGGAAAATTCACCGGCATCTACGTCGTCGACGCGACGATCGCCGGCCGCTACGTGAAGATGGGCTACCGGCTGCTCGCCACTGGCGGCGAGGGCCAACTGATCGCGCTCGGTGCCGAAAAGCAGCTCGGCGCCATCAAAGGCTCGATCGGGCAGGGCGGCTAGACCGCCCGCGGCAACGCCTTGCCGCCCAACGAAAGCACCAGAAGGGCGCCCATGAGCATGGCTGCTCCGGCATAGATGAAGGCGCCCGGCGCGCCGAACCCGTCGACGATGAGCCCGCCGAAGATCGCGCCGCCGGCGATCGCCACCTGGAAGGCGGTGACCAGCAGCCCGCCGGCGCTTTCGGCCTCGTCGGGCGCGGCGCGCACCATCCAGGTTTGCAACCCGACCGGCAGCATGCCGAAGGCAAAACCCCAGGCGGTGACGGCGACCGCCGAGACCCAATCCGTCGCGCCGAAGGTCACCAGGGCCAGCGCCGTCGCGGTGATGACCAGCGCGCCGGTGCCGATATTGGCCTTCAGGCTGCGCTCGATCAGGAAACCGCCGAAGAGATTGCCGAAAAAGCCGCCGATGCCGAAGGCCAGCAGCGTCAGCGAGATCGCCTCCACGTCGAACACCGGCACCTGCTCCAGGAACGGCCGGACATAGGTAAAGCCGGCGAAGTGCGCCGAGGCGATCAGCAGCGTGGCGGCGATTGCCATGCGCACGCTGGTCCGCCCCAGCAGGCCAGCGAGAGCGGCCAGTCCGGGCGAACCGATGGGCGGCAGTTTCGGAATGGTCAGCATTTGCACCACCAGCGTCACCGCCGCGACGATGCCCGCCAGCCCGAAGGCGGCGCGCCAGCCCCACAATTCACCGATGTAGGCGCCGACGGGAGCGGCACAGACGGTGGCCACCGACACGCCGGTGAAGACGATCGACATGGCGCGCGGCATCAGTTTTGCCGGCACCAGCCGCATCGCCATGGCGCCAGCCATCGACCAGAAGCCGCCGAGCGCGACGCCGAGGATGACGCGCGCCACCAGCAGCATGGTGAGGCCAGAAGCGGTGGCCGCCAGAATGTTGGAGACGATCAGCAGCAGCGTGAACGTCCACATGACCAGCCGGCGGTCGATGTTCTTCGTCACGATGGCAATGGTCGGCGCGGCGATGGCGCCGACGACAGCCGTGGCGGTGACCGCCTGGCCGGCTGCGCCGTCAGTGATGCCGAGGTCGCCGGCGATGCGGGTCAATAGGCTGGCCGGTAGAAATTCGGCGGTCACTAAGCCGAACACGCCAAGGGAGAGCGAAACCACGGCGGCCCACAGCGCCTCCGTTCGTTCGGCGGTATCATTGGCCGTGGAACCCGCCTCTTGAGCGGCGGCGAGGGAATCGGTCATGGAAACACTCCTTTTGTGCACCGCAAGATAAGGAGTGACCGTCTGGAGTTTCCATGCTAGAAGAGCCAAAATGCTTGACCATTCGTCCAGACTTGTGCCGGCAGGCGTCAACGATCCGCTGACCGAGATGCTGCGCGGGCTGCGGCTCGACGGCGTCGACTATGGCCGCTGCCAGATGACGGCGCCCTGGGGTATCCTATTCCCGGCGCAGGAAGCGGCGCGCTTTCATTTCATCGGCCGCCGCGGCTGTTGGCTGCTGACGCCCTGCAAGCAATGGGTGGAACTGAAGGAGGGCGACGCGGTGCTTTTGCCGCGCGGCGCCGAACACATTTTGGCGAGCCAGCCGGATGTGACGGCGCTGCCGATAAAAACCTACGAGGTCAAGCCGATCTGCGGCAACGTCTTCGACGTCTGCGGCGGCGGTGAGGGCGAGGTGACGCTGCTGTTCTGCGGCAGCATGCATTTCAACGTCGACAGCCTGCACCCGCTGCTCAGCATGATGCCGGACGTGATGTGGGTGCATGAGTTGGCCGCTATCGAGCCGAACATCGCTTTTCTCCTCGAAGCGATGGCGCGCGAGGTGACGGTGGAGCGCGTCGGCGCCGGTGGCATGCTGGCGCGGCTGGCCGACGTGCTGGCCGCCAGCATCATCCGCGTTTGGGTGGAGAAAGGCTGCGGCGACGCCAGCGGCTGGATCGCCGCGGTACGCAATCCGGATGTCGGCCGCGTGCTGGCGGCGATCCACCTCCAGCCCGACCGCGACTGGACGGTGACCGCGCTGGCGCGGCTGATGGGTGCCTCGCGCTCGGGTTTTGCCGAACGTTTCGCTTCAGTCGTCGGCGAGACGCCGGCGCGCTACGTCGCCCAGGTGCGCATGCACCAGGCGCGGCAATGGCTGGTACGCGACCGCATGCGCATTTCCGTGGTGGCAAAACGCCTCGGCTACGATTCCGAGGCCTCCTTCAGCCGCGCCTTCAAGCGCGTCATCGGCGCGCCGCCCAGCCATTTCAGGGCGGGCGAGGCGGCGGCTTTATGAGGGGTTGCCCGCCACGGCCACTGCTCGCGAAATATCCCGTCTAGCGTGCAGGACTGAGCGCAATGTTCTTATCGGGCATCAATTCCGTATTTCTCACGGATGAACCGCATTATGATATCCACAAACTCGTCGACGGCATCTTCCCCGTCGCGTCGCTCGCCTAATATCTGACATATGAAGGTAGGCCAGGCGAATGGCCCGTCGCATTGGTCATAGTTTTTCAGGAGCCACTCTCTGAATCCGTGTGTGATTTCTGCCTTGCTTCCTGCATCAAAGCCTAAGACAAAGCCCAAAATACTCTCCAGGCTTTTCGTATTTACGTACATTCCGCGATAGGATAGGCATTTTAGGAAATACTCTAGGTGGCCGTTATTCATATTCGAATCCAAAGCTTGCGACGGATTGATGCGAGAGTACAATTTATGAAGGAAACTATCCGATACTTATACGCTGGAAGCGTATTATGTCCGGTCGTATGAACTGTCACATCGCGACAGCATGTCCAACATACTATATACAGCTCAGGATGTAGCGCCTTAGTAAGGGCCTAAGCCGTTCCGCCAGTGCTAAACCAACTCCGCCCGACCTGGGTGATACGGCGCCAGGTCTGGATCGCGAAAACCCTCCGCGATCTCGCGGGCGACCAGTTCCCCCACGATCGGTGCCAGCGTCACGCCGGAATGCATCACCGTCACATAGAGACCTTCAACGCCGTCCGGACGGCCGATCGCCGGAAAGCCGTCGGCGGGGGTAGGGCGGTGCCCGACGGTGATGAAACCGATATCGAGGCTTTCGCTGCCCCGCACCAGCGCCTTTACTCTCGCCAGCAGTTCACGCGCCATCCGCTCTTCCTCGCCTTTCGGATCGGCGCCGGCAAAATCCGAGCCGGCGATCAGCCGGCCCTCCCTTGTCTGGCGGACATTGCATTGCGGCGCGAAGACCAGGCCGTTGAGCAGGCGCTCCGACGCCACCGTCGAATGCATGATCAGCCCGGGGGACATGATCATCCTGAGGCGGACGCCGATCGTTTCGAGCAGGTTTTGCGTCTCGGTTCCGGCGGCAATCACCGTCTCGTCCGCCTGGATGAGCGTTCCGTCCCCGGTCGTCGCGCCGATCACTTTGCCACTTCGCGTCGCAAAGGATGCGACGCGCGTTCCCGTCATCACCTTGCCGCCAGCTGCGACAACGGCGGCAAGTATGGCGCGCGCGGCCTCCACCGGCTCGACCATGCCTTCCTCGGCGACGAACAGCGCCCGGTCCGGCGGCGTCTTCAGGCCGGGCTCGATGCGCTGCGCCCCGGCGTTGTCGACGCGGCGCATGCCGTAACCCCAGCGTGTGTGCTCGGTCTCGAACCTGTCAAAATCCTCGGCCGGGATGTCCCAGGTCATCCCGCCGCACCAGTTCACCGCGACGCCGGGAATCTCGCTTTCCAGCCGCCGCCACCCCGCCATCGAGCGCCGGCGGAAATGGAAATAGCGCTCCGGATTGCCCCAGGTCGCGTTGATCCAGGCGAAGGAGTGCGCCGTCGCCACGCCGCCGCCTTCGCCCGCATCGACGACGATGATCGCACATCCGGCCTTCGCGAGGTGCCAGGCGACCGACGCGCCGACGATGCCCGCGCCGACAACCAGCACCTTTTTGGCCATGAATTGCTTACCCTTCGAGGCGCGTCATGAAGTTGGCGAAGGCCATGCTGCCTTCCGGCCACGGGCCGTATCCCGATTCGGCGTTGATATGGCCAGCCTCCCCGGCATGCACGAACACCGAGCCCCAGGCGGCGGCGATATCCTCGGCGACATCGAGCGCGCAGAACGGATCATTGCTGCTGCCTGCCACGATCGACGGGAACGGCAGCGGATCGCGCGGATACGGCCCGAAGGTCATCAAATGTTTCGGCCGGATCGACGGGTTGGCGACGTCGGGCGGGGCGACCAGGAAGGCGCCGGCCACTGGCCGTTCGAACATCGGAATCGCCTGGATGACCGTCGGCACGCCGAGCGAATGGGCGATGATGACCACCGGCCGCTCGGCCTCGTTGACGGCGTTGGCCATCCTTTGCGTCCAGTCCTCGCGCACCGGCTTCGACCATTCGGCCTGCTCGACGCGCCGCGCGGTCGACAGTTTTGCCTCCCAGCGCGTCTGCCAGTGCTCCGGCCCGGAATTGGTGTATCCGGGAACGATCAGTATGTCGGCATCCTTGACTTTCATGACGCGGATTTAGCGATGCGGGGCGGCGCTTGCAATGCTCGGGATCGATCTTCGGAGTGACGCATTGTCAATCCGGTGTGCACCCAATCCGTCCAACCGTGCTGAAACGGTGAACACCGTGTTCGCGCTTTGCTGCCTTGCGCGCGCGGGCAGGGGATCCGATGTTGTGGACGACAACCGGACGGCCGGGCGAGGACGACATGCGGATATCGAGACGCAGCTTTTCAGGCGCGGCCGGGATTCTGGCCCTAGACGCGTTGACGGGTTTTTCCCGTGCGGAGACCATGATGACAAAACTTCCCTTTGCCGCCGATGCCCCGGTGAGCGTAACCACCGTCGGCATCAAGGCCCGCGACGTGAACACGCTCGCGGACTATTACAAGCATGCCGTCGGGCTGCAGGAGGTGGCGCGCCGTCCCGGCACGATCGTGCTCGGCGCCGGCGGACTGCCGCTACTGGAGATCGAGCAGTTCAAGGCGGCGCGCCCCGATGATCCGCGCTCGGCCGGTCTCTACCATACGGCGTTCCTGTTGCCGGCCCGCGCCGACCTTGCCCGCTGGACGCGCCGCGCCATCGACCGCCGCATCCAGGTGACCGGCGCTTCGGACCATCTGGTCAGCGAGGCGATCTATTTGACCGATCCCGAGGGTAACGGCATCGAGATTTATGCCGACCGGCCGCGCGACGCCTGGGATTTCGAGGGCAAGTCACTGAAGATGGCGACGTTGCCGCTCGACGTCGAGAACCTGCTCGGCGAATTGCGGCCCGGCCAGCCCGAATGGACCGGCGCGCCGGCCGGCAGTATGGTCGGCCACATCCATCTGCGCGTCGGCAACGCCGCCGAAGCGGAAAAGTGGTGGAACAGTGAACTCGGCTTCGACACGATGCTGAATTTTGGCGGCAGCGCGGTGTTCCTGTCGACCGGCGGCTATCACCATCATGTCGGAGCCAATGCCTGGCAGAGTGCCGGCGCCAGGGAACGGGACGCCGACCGGACGGGGCTGTCGTTCGTCGAGTTCCGATCGAAAGATGCGAAAGCGGAATCCGTCCATGAGGATCCGTGGGGCAACGTCATCCGTATCGTGCCTGCGGCGGTTTGAGCCGGTTGGTGCCGGATCGTGGCGGGCAAGTCGGCCGAAATCCGACCGCAACAATGATCCCCGATGACAACGATGGTTCAGCGGCCTGCCGGCGCAACAATTAAACTTGCACGCCGTTCCGGAAGGGCGATGTCCGGCTTAGGAAGGGCAATGTCCTGCCCATGGCGCGGTTGCAGACGTTATCTTGGCGCAACATGTATGAATGACCACGCATTCCAGACCTGACCTGGCTTCCTGCCGAGATTGTCCCGGCTGCGTCCGCGGGGCATATGCGGCTACTTTCCCTCGACGATGGTGCGCGACGCTTGATCGGACGCGAGGTCAGCTTTCGCGCTGAAGTAACTGTCGGCAAAGAGAAAAAGCGCAATCGCGGCGGCCAGTGACAAAGCTCCCGCGGCAAACCAGCCGACCCGGCTGACGCCATTCGCAACGACCCGATCCATCTTCAACCTCGGCCATCTGTTGATCCGAGCCAGAAACGCCGGAATGCCGGCGCCGGTTCCGGTCCTCGTGGGTCAGGTCCGTGCGCGCTCCAGCAGTCTCCCGAGCAGAAGCAGGCCGTCAGGCCACAGTCCGAGGCGCGCCTCGTTGCCCATATGGCCGAGATCGCCGGCATCGGCGAGTTCGGCGCCCCAGGCGGTGGCGAATTCCGTGGCCTTGTCGAAGGTGACGCGCGGATCGCTGCGGCTCGCCACGACAAGCGCCGGAAACGGCAGCGGTTTCAAAGGCATGGGCGCGAAGGGCCGGACCGTGTCGAAGGACGGATCGGGGTCCGCGACATTGGTCGGCGCAACCAGAAATGCGCCGGCAACCTTGTCGAGTTGGCCTTTGCTTGCCCCTGCTGCCCACTTTACCGTCGTCGCCACGGCCAGCGAATGGGCGAGCAGGACAACTTTTCGCGGCGCTTGGGCGACCGCCGCGTCCACCCGCGCGATCCAGTCTTTCGGATCAGGGTTGTGCCATTCGGCCTGCAAAACCCGGCTGGAATTCGGAAAGACGTGGCACCAGTGCGAAATCCAGTGATCGGGACCACAATTGCCGCGACCAGGCAGGGCCAGGAAGTCGAAATTGCCGAAGGTCGAAATCATTGTTTTTCCGTGCTCTTCGGCCGCTTCAACAAGGACGCCGACTGCATGGTGCGTTATCCAAACACCCGCTTGAAGATCGTGTCGACCTGCGCGGTGTGATAGCCGAGGTCGAATTTTTCTCGAATGTCTTCCTCCGACAACGCCGCGCGGACTTCCTTGTCGGCTAAAAGTTCCTCAAGAAAATCAGCGCCTTGTTCCCATACCTTCATGGCGTTCCGCTGCACCAGGCGATAGGAATCCTCGCGCGAGACGCCGGCCTGGGTCAGCGCCAGCAGCACGCGCTGCGAGTGAACAAGGCCTCGGAACTTGTTGAGATTCTTCAACATATTGTCGGGATAGACCAATAGCTTGTCGATCACGCCGGTAAGCCGCGCCAGCGCAAAGTCGAGCGTCACCGTGGCGTCCGGGCCGATCATGCGCTCCACCGAGGAGTGCGAAATGTCGCGCTCGTGCCACAGCGCCACGTCCTCCATCGCCGGCAGCGCGAATGCGCGCACCATGCGGGCGAGGCCGGTCAAGTTTTCCGTCAGCACCGGGTTGCGTTTGTGCGGCATGGCCGAGGAACCTTTCTGGCCCGGCGAGAAATACTCTTCCGCTTCAAGCACTTCGGTGCGCTGCAGATGCCTGATCTCGATCGCCAACCGCTCGATGGAGGAGGCAATGACGCCGAGCGTGGCGAAGAACATCGCGTGGCGGTCGCGCGGAATCACCTGCGTCGACACCGGTTCCGGCTTCAACCCGAGTTTTGCCGCCACATGTTCCTCGACGCGCGGATCGATGTTGGCGAAGGTGCCGATCGCGCCGGAAATCGCGCAAGTGGCGATCTCTTCCCGCGCCCGGACGAGGCGCTCGCGGTTGCGCGAAAACTCTGCATAGGCCTGCGCCATCTTGATGCCGAACGTCGTCGGCTCGGCATGGATGCCGTGGCTGCGGCCGATGGTGACTGTGTCCTTGTGTTCGAAGGCGCGGCGCTTCAGTGCCCTCAGCAGCGCGTCGATGTCGGCCAGAAGGATGTCGCTGGCGCGCGCAAGCTGGACAGCAAAACAGGTGTCGAGCACGTCGGACGAGGTCATGCCCTGGTGGATGAAACGCGCGTCCGGCCCGACGAATTCGGCCAGATGCGTCAGAAAGGCAATGACGTCGTGTTTTGTGACCCGCTCGATCTCGTCGATACGCTCGACGTCGAAAGTCGCCGCGCCGCCCTTTTCCCAGATCGTTTTCGCCGCTTCCTTCGGGATCACCCCGATCTCGGCCAGCGCGTCGCAGGCATGCGCCTCGATCTCGAACCAGATGCGGAAGCGCGTTTCCGGCGACCAGATGGCGACCATTTCCGGCCGCGAATAGCGAGGGATCATCGTTCCGTCCTGATATCGAAGAAGCTTGTCGCGTCCTAACAGACGCCGGCCTGCTTCTCAACGCGCGCGGCGTGCGAACCACACCGATACGGCCGCGAGCGCGACAAAACCAACGGGAAAATACAGCCGGACCCCGGTGGCGGCGAACTGGATCAGCGCGCCGGCGGTGGTGAAGGCGAACTGGAACATCCACGTCACCGAAAAGGCATGGGAGTGCGATTGGGAGTAATACTGGCGGTAGTCCAGGGCGTAGAGCGCCGAGGTGATGCCGACCGTGCCGACCGTGAAGCAGAGGAAGGCTGCCGCCAGCCGCGTTTCCCAGCCCCGGCCTGCCGCGAGAAGGCTGGCCATGGCGTAGCTCAGTGGAAAGGCTATGGCCGCGCCGATGGCGAAGACCACGGCGACATCGGCGATATTCGCGCCGGTCTGCCAACCGTCGATCAACAGGTTGATCGACGCGCTGGCAGCCATTGTGCCGGCCCAGAACAGCGCACCCAGCACCGCAACCCGCCATGTGGGAAATGCCAGCCGCAACCGCGCCGTCAGGCCGGTCTTCGGCGCGCCGGTTTCGGCAATGACGGGGGCGACGGACACGCTCTCTCAGTCCCCGATCGTGGTTGAAACGGCGAGCCAGCGATAGTCCGGACCTTCGAAGCCGAAGGAGCGCACCGCAAGCACCACAACCGCGATATGCGATCCGCCGTCCGGAAAATACGATCGGACGGCGCCGATGCGGTAGCCAAGCGGGCAGCCACGGCTCGCCGGAATCTGCTTGTCCTCATGCAGGATTTTTGTCGCGCCGCCGGGACGCACATCGACCTTCAGGAGGCGGAAACCCCTGATTTCCTGCCAGTCCTCGCACTTGATGCCCGGCTTGACGCCCTCAAGCTCCTCCAGCCGGAATTCCATCGGGTCGCTCGGCTGCGGATAGAGCGGCCTGGAATTGGCGACGACGCGGAACGGATCGGCCGACAGTTCCGACACCGGGTTTATCGCCGCCGTGTAGCCCGGATGTTTGGCAAGTTCTGCGTCGGAAACGATCGCTTCGCCCTTCTTGCGCGCCTCGGCGCGGACGTCTTCCACCGACGGATCCTCGCTTTGCGGCTGGATGCGGATCGGCGAGCCGGGAACGAAGGTGTCCTTTGCCGTGTCGATGTAATAACGGTTGGCGTAGGCAAATCCCGAGCCGTCCTGGATGCCATATTCCTCGAAGGCAAAAATGCCGCCATCGGCGCTGAAGCCCAGCATATTGAGTTCGGCCGCATCGCCGGCAGTTGCGCTTGCGGGCGCGGCAAGCACTGTCATGGCAAGGAGACTAGCGAGAAGCAGCAGTCGCATTGGCGTTCCACCAAAGAGGGCGTGTCGCAAAAGGCACTCTATCGCCAAGAGGTCTTAACGTCTTGTGATGGATCGGTCTTCCATCGCCTTCGACCGGGTTGGGCCAGGTCGCTCCGGCGTTCACCCCGCCGACCAGACCGGGAACAGGTCGCCCTCGGCCGGCGATGCCGCATAGATGCCGCGCGCAATCGCGCGGGCCATGGTCGCGCCGGCCGCGGCATAGAGATCGATTGCGGCGTCCGGCGCCGGTGCGAGGCCGCTGCGGCCGGTCGCCAGCGAAAAGATCAGGTCGCCGTCGGCGGGTGTGTGCGCCGGCCAGATGGCGCGGGCAAAACCGTCATGCGCGGCCATCGCCAGCCGTTTCGCCTGCGCCTTGGAGAGCACCGCGTCCGTGGCGATCACCGCGATCGTCGTGTTGGCGCCCTGGTCGCGGAATTTCAGCTTGATGTCGCTGGCGTCGGCTGGCAGCGGCGAGGGGTAGCCGAGGCCGCCGAACTCGTCGCCGATCTCGAAGGGCGCCGCCCAGAAGTGACGTGTCCCGCCGACCGTCACCGACCCCGTGGCGTTGACCGCCGCCAGCGCGCCCAGCACCGTGCCGTCGGGCATGACGGTCGAGGCGGAACCAAGGCCGCCCTTCATGCCGAAGGTCAGAGCGCCGGTCCCGGCGCCCTTGGTGCCGATGGCGAAATCGGTGGCCGCGGCCTTGGCGGCCTCGTAGCCGAGTTCGCGATAGGGCGGATGCAGGCCCCAGTCCTTGTCGCCGCCATTGGTCAGGTCGAACAGGATCGCGGCAGGCACGATCGGTATGCGCAGGCCGCGCACCTCGAAGCCGACGCCTTGCTCGCGCAAGGCCGCCTGCACGCCTGAAGCGGCGTCGAGGCCGAAGGCCGATCCGCCGGAGAGCACGATGGCGTTGACCGACTGGACCGAATTGTGCGGCTCCAGCAGGTCGGTCTCGCGCGTGCCCGGCGCGCCGCCCAGCACCTGCACACCGGCCACCGCTGGTTCGTCGCAGACGACGACCGTCGTCCCGGACTTCAGCCGCGCATCCGCCGCGTTGCCGACCCTGAGGCCCGCGACGTCGGTGATCAGGTTTTTCGAGCCGGCGCGAAAACTCATTGGCTCTCCAGCGGCACGAACCGCGCGCCGTCATAGCGGAAAATCCGGTAGGGGCTCGCCGCGAGGTCGCCCTTCGAATCGAAGCGGATTTCCCCCAGCGCCGTGGGATAAGGGCCGGCGAGGCGCGGTGTGCCCGAATCCTGCCCGGCGCCTGCGGCGGCGATTGCCACCTGCATCGCGGCATAGGCCGGCAGCACATAGCCTTCCGGGGCGATGTGCCGCTCCGCCAGCGTCTGCAGCGCCGCCGGATCGGCGACATCGGCCCATTCCGGCAGGCCGACCATCAGCGTGCCCGGTGCGAGCGGCACGCCATTGGACGCCGAGCGCAAGGTTTCGCCGCCGGCAAAGGTCAGTCGTGCGCCGAGACCTGCGGCGTCGCGGGTCATGATCGCGATGTCGTCGCGGTCGCCGCCGACGAAGACGTTGGCCGCGCCCGCCTTGCGCAGCCGGCCGGCCAGGCCGATCTGGTTTTCCATCTGCGGGCGATAGGTGTCGACGAAGACCGGCTTCAGCCCCCGGTTTCCGGCCGCCGCGCGAAAATTCTCGGCAAGGTCGCGGCCGTAGATCGTGCCGTCGTCGACCACCGCGAACAGGCTGTCGCGCCACAGCGTGACCAGCAGCGTGCCGATGGCGTTTTCCTCGCCGTCGGCGCGTGGCGCCAGCCGATAGACCAGCCATCCCGTCTTTTCGCGGCGGTCGGTCAGGCTGTCGGTGCGCACGCCGGGCGTGATCGTCGGGATGCCGGCGTCCTTCAGGATCGGCAGCGCCGCCTCGATCGATTCGGTGCAGAGGAAACCGACCGCGATTCTCACCCCGGCCTCGACGAAGCGGCGGGCTGCGGCCGCGCCGCCTTCGGCGGTGCAGGCATCGTCCGCGATCTCGAGAGCCGTATCTCCAGCGGCCGCCCGTGCGCCGTTCAGCACCTGCCGGCCGAGCAGTTCCGAAGAGCCGCTGAGCGGCGCGGCAAGGCCCAGCTTGAGCGCCTCTGCATACGCCGGAAATACTGCCAGAGACAGGGCCATAAGCGCGGTCGCTGCCTTGGCGAACTGCATGCCCGCGTGCCGTCCTTTCGAAGCCGGTTTGTGCGCGTCGTAGCGGCGCGCGTCCGGGCAAACTCGTAACGGCGTCATCCCGCTGGCGCAACAGGCGATTTCGGATGGCCAGATCAGCGGTTTCTTGTGGCGCGCCGTGTCTCCCCATATATAGCGAGCTGTCCTCCAGATCGGGAACGCCGGGTGCTCAAGAAAAGCGACGTCGAGCCGCAGACCTACCGCGACGCGATGGCGCGTTTCGCGGGCGCGGTGCATGTGGTCACCACCGATGGCGAGGCGGGCCTGCGCGGCGCGACCGTCATCGCCGCCTGCTCGGTCTCCGACGCCCCGCCGATGATTCTCGTCTGCATAAACCGCGAGAATGAAAAGAACGAGGCGTTCGTGAAGAACGGGCGTTTCGCGCTGAACACGCTGACGCCGGCGCATGAGGCGCTGGCCGTGGCGTTTTCCGGGGCGACCGGCCTGCCGGCTGCGGAGCGCTTCGCGCTCGGCCGCTGGAACACGATTGCGTCGGGCGCGCCGACGCTGGTGGACGCCATGGCGGTGTTCGATTGCGAACTCTTCGAATCCAAGGACATGGCCACCCATCGTATCCTTTTTGGCAAGGTGACAGGCATCCGCATCGGCGATAGCCTTGAGCCGCTGCTTTACCACGACCGGCGCTATCGGGTGCTGTAGGCGCGTGGAGACCCCATGACCGACGCAAAATCCATTCCGCTGCCGCAGTCGATCGACGCGACGCTGAAACTTCTGTCGGGCGCGGACTATGTCGCCGACCGGGCGCTGGCGACGGTGCTGTTCCTGGCGCTGCGCATGAAACGGCCGCTGTTCCTCGAAGGCGAGGCCGGAGTTGGGAAGACCGAGATCGCCAAGGTGCTGGCGACGGCGCTCGGCCGGCCGCTGATTAGGCTGCAATGCTACGAGGGCCTCGACGTATCGTCGGCGGTCTATGAGTGGAACTATGCCGCGCAGATGATCGAGATCCGCATGGAAGAGGCGGAAGGGACGGTCGACCGGCGGGCGATGGAAAAGAACGTCTTTTCCGAAAAATACCTGATCCGCCGGCCGGTGCTGCAGGCGCTGGAAGGCAAGGCCGGATCGGCGCCGGTGTTTTTGATCGACGAACTCGACCGCACGGACGAAGCTTTTGAAGCGTTCCTGCTGGAAATCCTCGCCGACTTCCAGGTGACCGTGCCGGAACTCGGCACGATCAAGGCGGAGGAGCCGCCGATCGTCATCATCACCACCAACCGCACGCGCGAGATCCACGACGCGCTGAAGCGGCGCTGCCTCTATCACTGGGTCGACTATCCCAACGCCGTGCGCGAACTTGAGATCGTGTCACGAAAAGTGCCGCAGGCAAACCGCCGGCTGTCGGCCGAAGTGGTGAAATTCGTGCAGAAACTGCGCGAGATCGAGCTGTTCAAGGTTCCCGGCGTCGCCGAGACGATCGACTGGGCCGGGGCGCTGACCGAGCTCGACAAAGTCGCGCTCGATCCGGAAACCGTGTCCGACACGATCGGCGTGCTGCTGAAATATCAGGACGACATCGCGTGCATCGAGCAGGGCGAGGGCCGCCGCCTCCTGAAAGAGGTCAAGGCGGAGCTCGCGGCGGCGGAGTAGAAGGATGGACACTTTCCGCTCAGACCGGAAAGTCGTTTCCGCCGACGGCCGGCTTGCCGACAACATCGTTTATTTCGCCCGCGCCCTGCGCAAGGCGGGCATGCGCGTGGGGCCGGCCTCGGTCAAGGATGCGATCGAGGCGGTGCTGGCGGCCGGCATCGGCAGCCGCGACGACTTTTATTGGACGCTGCACGCCGTGCTGGTGACGCGCCATGAGGACCACGCCGTATTCGACGAGGCGTTCCGCCTGTTCTGGAAGTCGCGCGAGCTGATCGAAAAACTGCTTGCCATGTTTTCGCCGGTCGCGCTCGACCAGCGCGAGAAGCAGAAGCCGCGCGCCGCCGAAAGCCGGGTCAGCCAGGCGATGTTCGAAGGCCAGCAGAACCGGCAGCCGCCGCGCGAGATTCCGGAGATCGAGGTAGACGCCCGCTTCACGGTGTCGGGAAGCGAGGTGCTGCGCGGCAAGGATTTCGCTCAGATGACGGCGGCGGAACTCGGCGAGGCGCGGCGCGAGATCGCGGCACTTCGGCTGCCCTTCGACATGGTCGCCACCCGCCGCTTCAAGGCCGATCCGCGCGGCAAAAAGATCGATCCGCGCGCCATGATGCGCTCTTCGGCACGCACCGGCGGCGAGGTGATCCTGCCAAGATTCCGCTCGCAGCGTGAAATTCATCCGCCGCTGGTGGTGCTGGCCGACATTTCCGGTTCGATGAGCCAGTACACCCGCGTCTTCCTGCATTTCCTGCATGCGCTGAGCGAGAAGCGGCGGCGCGTGCACGCCTTCGTCTTCGGTACGCGGCTGACCAATCTGACCCGGCAGATGCGCCACCGCGACCCAGACGCGGCGCTCGCCGATTGCTCGGCGGCGGTAAAGGACTGGTCGGGCGGCACGCGTATCGGCGACACGCTGCACGAATTCAACCGAAAATGGTCGCGCCGCGTGCTGGGGCAGGGGGCGGTGGTGCTGCTGATCACCGACGGGCTGGAGCGCGACGATGTCGGCGAACTGGAGGCCGAGATGGAGCGGCTGCAAAAATCCTGCCGGCGGCTGATCTGGATGAACCCGCTGCTGCGCTTCAACGGTTTCGAGGCGCGGGCGCGCGGCGTGCGGGCCATGCTGCCGCATGTCGACGAATTCCGGCCGGTGCACAATCTGAACGCGCTAGCCGATCTTTGCGCCTCGCTGGGCAAACATCCCAGGGGCGGCGTCGATCCACGCCGGTTCATGGCGCCGCCCGAGAAGCGTGCGGCCTGACCGGGAGACGAGGAGAAGAGCATATGTCACTCACTACGCTCGACGAAAGCCGTGACCCGCTGGCGATCGCGGAAGAATGGATGGACAGCGGCCGTGATGTCGCCATCGCCACCGTTATCGAGACATGGGGCTCCGCGCCGCGACCGGTCGGCAGCCATCTTGTCATCGACGCCGACGGCAACTTTCATGGGTCGGTGTCCGGCGGCTGCGTCGAGGGCGCGGTGGTGACCGAGGCGATGGACGTGATCGGCGACGGCAAGGCGCGCATGCTGGAGTTTGGTGTCGCCGACGAGACCGCCTGGCGGGTGGGCCTGTCCTGCGGCGGCCGCATCAAAGTTTATGTCGAGAAACTGAGCTGAGCGATGGACCTGTTGTCGCTGAAGGCCCTCAACAGGGAACGCCGCAACCGCCGCGCGGCGATCCTGCTCACCGAACTGAAGAGCGATACCGACCGCATCATCCGCGAAGGCGACACCATCCCCGGCGAACTCGGCGAGGCGGTGAAGAAGGCGTTCCGCACCGGCGTATCGACCAGCGTGACCGTCGATGGCGTTGCCTATTTCCTGATGGTGGCGCTGCCAAAACCGCGGCTGGTGGTGATCGGTGCCGTGCATATCAGCCAGTCGCTGGCGCCGATGGCGAAGGTTGCCGGCTTCGACATGGAAATCATCGACCCGCGCACCGCCTTCGCCACGCCCGAGCGATTTCCCGACGTGCCGCTGCACGCCGACTGGCCGGAACCGGTGTTTTCCGCACGGCCGCTCGATCCCTACTGCGCATTGGCCGCCGTCACGCACGACCCGAAGATCGACGATTTTGCGCTGAAGGCGGCGCTCGATGCCGGCTGTTTTTATGTCGGTGCGCTCGGCAGCCGCAAGACGCATGCCGCACGTGTCCAACGCCTGCTGGAAGCCGGCGCCAGCGACGAACAGATTGCGCGTGTCCATGCGCCAATCGGCCTCGACATCGGCGCGATCAGTCCGCAGGAGATCGCCGTCGCCATCCTGGCTGAGGTGATCCAGGTGTTCCGGTCGCGCGGGCTGGGCAGCGTCGAGAAGGGTAGGGCGGCGTGAAGTTCGGGCCGGTGAGGATAGCCGACGCCGAAGGCGCGCTGCTGGCGCATGCGGTGCATGCCGGCGAAAAGCGCTTTCCGAAGGCGCATCGGATTTCAGCTGACGACATCGCGCTGCTCGGCGCCGCCGGCGTCGGGCAGGTCATCGCCGCTGTGCTCGAACCCGGCGATCTCGACGAGGACGTAGCCGCGACACGCATCGCCGCCGCGATCCGGTCGCGCAATGTCGACGTGAAGCCGGCCTCGACTGGCCGCGTCAACCTGCATGCGGCCGCTGCCGGCGTGTTCACCGTCGATGCCGCGACGGTCGATGCCATCAACGCCATCGACCCGGCGATCACCATCGCCACGCTGGCCGACAAGGCGGCGGTGGAGCGCGGCCAGATGGTCGCGACGGTGAAGATCATCCCGTTCGCGATTGCCGGGCATCTCGTGGATGCCGCCTGTGGGATTCTGAAAACCCGATCTCTTTTCGAGGTCCACCTTTTCGCCGCGCTGAAGGTCGGGCTGGTCCACACCATGCTGCCCGGCCTGAAGGACAGCGTGGTCGCCAAGACGACGCGTATCACCGAGGACCGGCTGGAGCGCTCCGGCAGCGTGGTTGTCGGCGAGAGGCGGATTCCTCATGATGCGACGCATGTGGCAAAGGCCATCGCGCAGGTGCTTGGCGGTAGCGACATGGCGATCGTCTTCGGCGCTTCCGCCATGTGCGATTTTGACGATGTGATCCCGGCTGCGATCCGGGCGGCGGGCGGCGAGGTGGTGCGGGCCGGCATGCCGGTCGATCCCGGCAATCTGATGGTGCTGGGCCGGATCGGCGGCAAGACGGTGATCGGCGCGCCGGGCTGCGCCCGCAGTCCCAAGGAAAACGGTTTTGATTGGGTTCTGGATCGCCTGCTGGCCGGACTGGACGTCACCGCGCGGGACATCGCCGGCATGGGTGTCGGCGGACTGCTGATGGAAATCCCGACCCGGCCGCAGCCGCGCGAGGCACGCCGCCCGAATGGCGATGCGGTGCATGCCGTGGTGCTGGCCGCCGGCCGCTCGACCCGCATGGGCGGCCCGAACAAACTGCTTGCGCGCTTTGGCGGCGAGCCGCTGATCCGGCGTGTCGTTGCCGCCGCGCTGGCCAGCAAGGCGCGGTCTGTCACTGTCGTCACCGGTCATCAGGCGGAACGTATCCGCGCCGCGCTGGATGGCCTCGACGTGCGTTTTGCCGATAATCCCGATTTCGCCAGCGGCCTGGCAAGCTCGCTGAGGACCGGCATCGCCAGCCTGCCGTCTAGCGCGGCCGGCGCCCTGATCGTGCTGGGCGACATGCCGGAAGTTTCCGCTCGCGAGTTGGACAGGCTGGTCGCGAGTTTCGTCGCTTCGGGTGGCCAGCAGGTGGTGCGCGCTTCGCATGACGGAAAGCGCGGCAACCCGGTCATCCTGCCGCGATCGGTGTTCGCGGACGTGCTGAGACTGGAAGGCGATGTCGGCGCGCGTCACGTGATCGAGTCCGGGTCGGCCGGGGTGATCGATGTCGAGATCGGGCAGGGGGCTTTTGTCGATGTCGACACCACCGAGGCCATGGCCGAGGCCGGTGGCGTCTTGCAGGATTGAGTTCTTTGCATTTCGTGATGGTGTGGCGGTCAGATCACTGACTGCCGCACGGGATGACGCCGCGCGTTGGCGACGCTACAAGTCACCGATGTTTCGCTTTCTTGCACTGGTCGGCCAGCACTCCTTCGCACCCCCCTCTGTCCTGTCGGACATCTCCCCCTCAAGGGGGGAGATTGGCAGCTCTAGCGTTGCCGCTCGTTCTGCAACCTTGGCGATTGGCGAAAGCCAAGCGGCGGGCCAATCTCCCCCCTTGAGGGGGAGATGTCCGACAGGACAGAGGGGGGTGCGAGGGAATGCCGGCTTCGCCACGAGCCTGGCTGTAATTTTGACGGTGCTCCTGACCGCCCCCGCCGCCGCCCAATCCCTAAAACCCTTCAAGGACGAGCTTTTTGCCTATCCGGCGATACTGTCGACCGGCGACGGCGGCGCCTACGAGGTGGTCGACTATCAGGAGGCGCGCGACATCAATGCGCGCGACGAAATTCCGGAACGGCGGGTGCAGGGCAAGTACGTGTCAACCGGCGTGCGCAAGGTGCAGAAGGATTTGGTCCTGCGCTCCGATCTCGGCGATATCAGACACGTGGCGGTCGGGACGACGGAGAACGCGCGGTTCATCACGCTTTACCTGCACGGCCAGGGCGGCAGCCGCAAGCAGGGCGTCGACGATTTCACCTTCGGCGGAAATTTCAATCGTATCAAGAATTTGATGGCCGCGAACGGTGGCCTTTATCTGTCGCCGGACTTCCCCGATTTCGGCGAGAAGGGCGCGGCGCAGGTTGCCACCCTCATCGCGCATTATGGCGAGAGGTCGCCGTCCGCAAAAATCTTCGTCGCCTGTGGGTCGATGGGCGGCGGGCTGTGCTGGTTGCTTGCCAATAATCCGGCGGTGGCGCCTCGCCTGTCGGGCCTGCTGCTGCTCGGCTCGCACTGGGACGACAGCTTTCTCGCCAGCCCGGCTTTCAAGCGCAAGGTGCCGGTTTCCTTCGGTCAGGGCAGCCACGACACCGTTTTCCCGGTCGAAAAACAGGAAGCATTTTTCCGGTCTATCCGCACGAAATCAAAAGCCTATCCGACACGCTTCGTGCGCTTCGAGACCGGCACCCACGGCACGCCGATCCGCATGACCGACTGGCGCGAGACGTTGAACTGGATGATTTCCGCCAGCCCCTGAAAGCTCCGGAGGTTCCGCCGCGGAAAATGCGTCAGGTCTGCAAACGGCAAGGGGACGGCGGCTTACGGCCCGGTATGAAAATCCAGCACCGTCTCGGGGTTGATCTCTCCATCATAGGAGGGGTCGACGTCGTACTTGACGAGGGTGAATGCGCCGTCCCGAAAAATCCACGTTCCCGATGACGACGCGTCGCCGACGCCCCGCCATTTGGCATGCGAGGCGATCGTCTGCGTGGCTTCGTCGTAGAATGAGTTCACCAGTTCGTCGTCCACCGTGTAGCCGATGATCGTCATGCTCTCGAACTTTCCGTCGGGATTGTCGTCGACATAGCGGATGTCGAGTTCCGGCGTGGCGAACTGCTGCTCGCGCAGGCCCTCCACCTCGTCGTGGAGATAATAGACGTGGCTCTCATTGTAGGCGCCCATGCCGCAATAGAAGCGGAAAAGGCGAGCCTGGCTTTCCGGCTCGTCTTCCGAACTGGAAGCGCGGCGGAACGCGATTGTGTAGGTTTCCGGGGCGGGGCTGACCCCATCTGGCGTGATCGAATCACATTGCCCGGCATGCAGCGCGGCGAATGCTTTTTTTACCTGCTCCAGCACCGCGTCCCTTGGTTCAGGCGCCGGCCCGTCGCCGCATTTTTGCGGGAGCTTTTCCTCAAAAGGCTGTTCGGAGGGTTTCAGCTGTGCCTTCTCGATAGTCAGCGCACGGAAAGGCGGCTCCTGGATCTGCGGATTGACCTGCCGCACCGTGTAGCAGCCCGCAAAACCCTGCTCGCTGTTATCCTTGTTGATGGCGAGGAAGGCGACGGGCAGCGAATAGAAGGTGCTGCCGGCCGCGCCCTCCGCGCCCGGCTCGCCGGTGACGATCCGGATCGACTGGGTGTTCTCGTAACCTTTGACGAAGCTTTGAAAATCCTTGGACGGTTTCTGGTCGCCGAAATAGTCCCAGGCGCGGGCATATTCCTGCCGGCTGATGGCGTTGTAGAAGGATTTTATGATCGCCGCGGCGTCGGAGCGGTCGTCGAGATAGGGCGGCGGTTCGGTCTGCGCGAAACCGGCGGTGCAGGCAAGCAGAGAGAAGGCCGTCGTCAAGAATGCGGTCCGCATCGCGAATCTCCGAGGATCGAAAGGCAGAATCACGATTGATTGCGGCGTGGCGATGACGCTTGCAAGCGGCGCCCAGAAGTCCCTATCTGCACAGCAGACCTGAATCTTGGCAGGCCGGGCCGGACAGGTTGCAACGGAGGAACCCCATGGCGATGTCGATGTATCAGGCGAGTGTGCCTGTGTTCCAGGCGCGGCTGAAGAGCCTGTCGAACGTTTTGAAGAAGGCCGAGGCCAATGCCGAGGAGCGCAAGATCGACCCCGCGGTGTTCCTGAACGACCGGCTGGCGCCCGACATGCTGAAGCTGACCTCCCAGGTGCAGATCGCCACTGACCATGCCAAGGGCGCGCCATCGCGGCTGGCGGAGCGCGAAATCGTGCGCTTCGAGGACAATGAAACGACTTTTGCGGAACTTCAGGCCCGCATTACGCGTACGCTCGAGCTTCTGGCCACTTTCGAGCCGGCCGAGATCGACGGCAGCGAGGACGTCGCGATCCTGATCAAGGGGCGGACGCGCGATCTGTCATTCACCGGTATCGAATATCTGCAGAATTTTGCGATGCCGAATTTCTATTTCCACGTGACCACCGCCTACAACATCCTGCGGCACAATGGCGTGCCGCTCGGAAAGATCGATTTTCTGACGCCCTGAGCGGTGCAAGGCGAACCGGCCGGCTCGTCTCTCCGACACCGGCTTTGTGCGCTTTGCCCTTGAAGCTTCGGCGCGCAGATGTCACATGAAGCGCTCGCGCATCCAATCCACTTTTCCCCTGGGCCCATGGTCACCTATCTCGACGCCGACGTCGCACCAGCCCGCAACACCGGGCAGATAAAACTGTATGGTGAGGAAGCCTTCGCAGGCATGCGCAGGGCATGCGATCTCACCGCGCGCTGCCTCGACGAACTGGTGGCTCTGGTCGCGCCCGGCACGACCACCGAGGAGATCGACCGTTTCGTCTTCGAATACGGCATGGATCACGGCGCCTTGCCCGCGACGCTCAACTATCGCGGCTATACAAAGTCCTCCTGCACGTCGATCAACCACGTTGTCTGTCACGGCATCCCGGATGCAAAACCGCTGCGTGACGGCGATATCGTCAACATCGACGTGACCTACATCCTCGACGGCTGGCACGGCGATTCCAGCCGCATGTACCCGGTCGGCACGATCAAGCGCGCCGCCGAGCGGCTGCTGGAAGTCACGCATGAATGCCTGATGCGCGGCGTGGCCGCCGTGCGGCCAGGCGCGCGGACGGGCGCGATCGGCGCAGCGATCCAGAGTTATGCCGAGCACGAACGCTGCTCCGTGGTGCGTGATTTCTGCGGCCACGGCGTCGGCCGCCTGTTCCACGACGCACCGAATATTTTGCACTATGGCAGCTCGAACGAAGGCGTCGAGATGCGCCCCGGCATGATCTTCACCATCGAGCCGATGATCAATCTCGGCCGGCCGCATGTAAAAGTGCTGTCGGATGGCTGGACGGCGGTCACCCGCGACCGCTCGCTGTCGGCGCAATACGAGCACACGGTCGGCGTCACCGCGAACGGCTGCGAGATATTTACGCTGTCGCCCGGCGGTCTCGACCGGCCCGGCCTGCCGGGCTGAGCACCCCGCCTCCTGTCTATCCGGCCTGCCGCCGCGCCGGCGACCGTTCCCAAAACTCCCGTTTCCAGATCGAAAGAGGATGGTCTAGACTTGCCTTGATCGTGGCGGCGAGGTTTTGGGAGGGCCGGCCGGGATCAGTCGGGGGGCTGCATGGCGGC
Source organism: Mesorhizobium sp. IMUNJ 23232 (assembly GCF_044326205.1). NCBI lineage: Bacteria > Pseudomonadati > Pseudomonadota > Alphaproteobacteria > Hyphomicrobiales > Phyllobacteriaceae > Mesorhizobium > Mesorhizobium sp. IMUNJ 23232. The sequence continues at coordinate 22,105 of NZ_JBIRCY010000039.1, read as the reverse complement.
GGATGGGGACGACGAGCGCGGTTTTTTCAACGAGCAGCCGCTCGCGCTGAAGCCCGGCAAGCAAAGCACATCCAAGCCGCATCACGCCGGCCACCGCGACCGTCTTCGCCAGCGCTTTCGCGAGGCGGGCGCCGGCGCTATCGCCGACTACGAACTGCTCGAGCTCCTGCTCTTCCGCTCGATCCCGCGCGCCGACACCAAGGCGCGCGCCAAGGCGCTGCTGAAGCGTTTCGGCTCGCTGGCCGAGGTTCTCGGCGCGCCGGAACATCTTTTGCGCGAAGTGGACGATATCGGTGAAGGTGCCGCTCTCGATCTCAAGGTCGTCGCGGCAGCCGCGCAGCGCATGGCGCGCGGCGAGATCAAGGGCCGCGAGATACTGTCGTCATGGACTCAAGTGCTCGACTATTGCCACGCGGCGATGGCCTTCGAGGACCGCGAGCAGTTCCGTATCCTGTTCCTCGACAAGAAGAACGCGCTGATCGCCGACGAGGTGCAGCAGACCGGCACGGTCGACCACACGCCGGTCTATCCACGCGAAGTCGTCCGCCGCGCGCTGGAACTGTCGGCGACGGCGGTGATCCTTGTGCACAACCATCCGTCCGGCGATCCGACACCGTCACGTGCCGACATCGAGATGACCAAGACCATCATCGCGTCGGCAAAACCGCTCGGCATTTCCGTGCACGACCACATCATCATCGGCAAGAAGGGCCATGCCAGCATGAAAGGGCTGATGTTGATCTGAGACTGGCGCCGTCCACTGCGTGACAAGCGCCTGACCTGGTTTAGCCGATCTGAAACAACTATCGGCGCCGACTATCTTCGGAGATCCAGCATCGCATGCCCGCGCGTTTCCACCTCTCGCGCTTCATGTTCCCGACAAGGACACTTCGGATACCGGGCATGCCGGCAGGCATCACCAAGAGCAGCAATTCCGGCTGATCAACCTTTGGAATGTGGATATCTTCACATTCATGCCAGGCTTCCGGTGACGTTTGGAAGACCCGCTTCTCGTCGTATCCGTCCATCAAAAAAAGCCTAAATCTTTGGGAATACGGCAGTAGTCAAGCGCGTTATTCAAACGTCGCCTGCTGCAAACACGCGCAACAGTCGGCATCGGTGAATGTGCAGATTATAACATTTACTGGCCGAATTGCAGATGGGGCAGGCGAGGATTATCCGCTTGCCTTCCACGACCTTGATCACGAGGGTGCACGATGCTTGGAACTCTTTCGATTTATGATGGCGGCGATAGCATTGCGATCTCGGTTGGCCGAGGGGTTGCCGCTAGCGATTACGTTGCCGTGACCGGCGGAGCCGACGGACTGATAGCCTCACTGGATAAGCTCCTGGCGAATGGCAAACAGTTTAGTAACGCCGTATTCACCACCCATGGAGTGGACGGCGCGATCAACTTCAAGGGAGACATCACTTTTATCAATGCAAGATGGATTCAGAATCCGAAGTCCGGACTGGCCGGCAAAGGATATCACAGATTGTTCCCCCATTTCCCCAGCATCTATTTCCAAGGTTGCAATGTGGCGGAGGGAGACAACGGCTGGAAGTTTCTGGAAGCCGTCGGCAGCGTTTTATGTCTCAATGGCGGCTCGGTTTCCGGGCGAAATACTGCGGGCCTTGGAGTACGTCGGAACGTGGGCTGGGCAGGTTTCGCGCTCGCTGCCGCATTTCTCCCAATATCGTCGATCCTTACCGCGGCAAGTGCTTGGTCCGGTAAAAAAATTCTGGATGGAGAAATTATCCACCCGCCTTGGAGCGACAAAAAAACTGTTTTTTTTATTCACGGTGGCAAAGTCATGCTCCGATGGACCGAATAGCGGCACGCCACCGCACTTGCCTTACGTGATCTCCCTAGCTCGGGGGATGTAAGAGAGTAGGGGAAGAACAAATAGGGGTCGGTTACTGAGAGGCTTGCGAGGGCCGCTCGCAAGGCACCCAACTCCCTCACGGACACGGATTCCCCACCCGCTGGTGAACATCGTCGACCGCCTTCTGCATCTCTTCGGTCCATTTGAATTCGGCCGCATTCAGGGCCGTCTCCAGTTGCGGGATGGTAGTGGCGCCGATGATGCTCGACGTCACGAACGGCCGGTTGAGCACGAAAGCGCCGGCAAACAGCGCCGGTTCCATGCCGAAGGAGCGGGCAAGCTCATTGTAGGCGAGGATCGCCTCGGCGGCGTGTGGCGTCTGGTAGCGCTGGCTGCGGTTGAACAGAGCCGTGCGCGATCCGGCCGGCCGAGCCCCGTGATCATATTTGCCACTCAGAAAACCCTGCGCCAGCGGCGAATAGGCGAGCAGGCTGACGTCCTCACGGTCGGACACCTCGGCGAGGTTCACCTCGAAGGTGCGGTTGACCAGATTGTAAGCGTTCTGCACCGACACGACGCGCGGGCCGCCGCCCGTCTCGGATTCGAACAGGAAGCGCATGATGCCCCACGAACTTTCGTTCGACAGGCCGAGATGGCGGATCTTGCCGGCCTTCACCAGTTCGTCGAAGACGGCAAGCGTCTCGGCGATTGGCGTCTCGTCCTCGTCGCGCGGCGCCGGCCAGTCGCCGACGCGCGCCGGGTTGGCGCCCCACGGCACCCGGCGTTCCGGAAAATGGATCTGGTAGAGGTCGACATAGTCCGTCTGCAGGCGTGCCAGCGACTTGTCGATCGCGTCGAAAATGTCGTTGCGGACCAGTTTGGACGGCCTGCCCCCACGGAACCAGTCCATCGGGGTGCGCCCGACGACTTTTGTGGCGAGCAAGACCTTGTCGCGATTTTTCCGCGCCTTCATCCAGTTGCCGACGATGCGCTCGGTGCTGCCCTGGGTCTCCGCCTTCGGCGGGATGGAATAGAGTTCGGCCGTATCGAGGAAATTCACGCCACGCGCGAAGGCAAGGTCCATCTGGGCATGGCCCTCGGCTTCGGTGTTCTGCTGCCCCCAGGTCATGGTGCCCAGGCAAACGCTCGAAACGAGCAAATCGGTGCGGCCAAGGCGGCGCTTCTGCATATCGGGTCGTCTCCGGAATCTTGTCAGGCGGGAGGAACGGAAGAGGTATCCGTTCGGTACCCTATCCGGGAAAACCGAAAATCCCAAGAGCCGGCAGCATCTCGGTCCGGAATTCGCCATGCGCGGGTTGCGAAGTGAACCGCCCAGAGTCTTCGGATCGGGTTTCGCCGGAGCGGCTCAACTTATGGGGATGGCCCAAGCAGTTTTTGGCCGGCGTCGCCACCGGGCGCGCACCGGTATTTTTTGACAGCACGGATCGCTGCCACGCCCTGATTCTCTTCCGTGTGGCCACTAACATGCTGGAATATTTGGCTTTCCGCGTCCGTCAGGCGGACGTCATGACGTATCTCGCCGCGGCGGCTCCAGTGCGTAGAACGCCATCGCATTGGCATGCGCCAGAATCTCGTCGACCTCGCGGATGTTCTTGCGTTTCGGCGCGTCCGGATCGAAACGCGGCAGCCGTCCGCCGGGCGGTGGCCCGCGCCTCAGCGGCGACATGCGCGGGAACCGGGCCGGGCCTGGCTTGCCGCTTGCGGCCGCCGCGTCGCGGGCCTCCCTGTCGCGTTGAAGGGCGGCGTCGTTGCGCGCCTTCCAGCGGGCAAAACGCTGCGCCTGGCCGTCAAGATCGTCGAGCGCTGAGGCCAGCGCGTCTAGTCGCAAGGTCAGTTTTGCCGCATTGATCGGATCGTTCTGCGAAGGCGTCGGCGGCAGGGGGATGCGTGGCGCATCGTCGTCGAGCGACCGGATGCGCGGCACGGCACGCGCCGGCACATATTTGCGGCGGATGCGGAACGGATTCTTGAGCGCATCAAGCAGCGAAAGGTTTTGTCCACGCGGCTTGGCGGCGCGCCGTTCGGCTTCATAACGGGCAAAGTCTTCTCTCGACAGGGTGACGGCAAGGCCGAGGCGGCGCATGGCGGCCACCGTGTCGGAAATTTTTGGTTTTGGCTTTCGCGGACGAAACGGCGGCAGCGTCACCACGATGCCTTGCGCTGTCGCGATGATCAACCGCCGCGCCGCGGATTCGACCGGGCGCAAGAGCAGAAGAATGGCGCGATAGAGATGGCGCGGCAGGCAGAGCGCCGGAGACGGTTTGTTTCTCCCCGTCTTTCCCGCTCGTCCCGTCCTCGGGGCGACAGCGGCTTCCCCGAGCACCAGCGACAGCGGCCTGCCAAAACCCATCTCGGCCATGCCGACCAGCATCATGAGGATGTGTTTCAGCGCCTGCCGATATCCCTCGATTGTCGTCCTCGCGTCTCCCAACTCCACCGATGCCACCTCCGGACAGGGCCGGCATCCAATATGGAACATAAAGGGAACAAACACAAGCGGCCTAAGAAAATAATCCTTCACGATGGTGGCGCGGCGACCCGCTGTTACGCTGCCTGCGCAACACATTGAAAAGGTTTGATTTCTCGATGGGCGGCGGCATGCTTCAGGGCTCTCCCAACGGTGGTTCGAAAAGGATGTCATGCTTGTAAAACCAAGCAGAAACAGGGAGTTGATCGGAACCCGCGTGGATTTTTGCGGAACAGGCATGACCAAGGAGGCTGAAAAAGCGACGAAGCGGCGATCGGAATCCGGGGACGGTTTACTCGATCTACCTGAAAACCCGAATTCGGTTTGTCGGAAGCTGGCGGCCGAGCCGGCGCATACGCGGGAACAGATATTCGTGGCGATCTCGCCAATCGGCGCGACGGAAGCTTGCCGGGATATCGCGGCGAGCAGCGCGATATAGCTTCCAAGCGTTCTAGCCGCAGTGGCGTCTTCCGCTATGGCGCCGATCCGTCAAACCATACTATGAAGCGGCTCAACACAACGACAGTTGGACGTGAAGATGCGGTTCATCCGGCGCCTGCTCGGCCCCAAGAAGAAAAACGAAGCCCGAAAGCGTGTTGTCGATGTCGAGCGTATCGACCGTTATGTCCGCCACGCCGAGGGCAAGGACGCCTATCTCTCCGCCTATTTCGAGGCGATGCGGAACACCGGCTCCAACGACAACATCTTCAAGCAGAACCGGTTCTTCACCCTCTATCAGATGGCGTCGCGGGTGCTGGCGCAGGGGCCGGCGGGCGACGTCGCCGAATGCGGCTGCTGGCGCGGCCATTCGACCTATATGGTGGCCAATCTGCTCAAGGCCGGCGGCTGGCCGGGCCACTTCTGGGTCTTCGATTCGTTCGAGGGCGGATTGTCCGACAAGACGCCGAAGGACCGGACCGGACGCGGCGACACCAGCCCCGAGGCGACAAGGAACCAGAAGGAAAGTTTTTTTTCCGACTACGACGCGGTGAAGGCGTCGCTGGCGCCGTTTCCATTCGTGTCGCTGCACAAGGGCTGGATTCCCGCGTCATTCGATGTGCCGGGACTGGCCGAGAGCCGGTTCGCGCTGGTCCATATCGACGTCGATCTCTACGAGCCGACGCGCGACAGCCTTGAATTCTTCTACCCCCGGATGAACCCGGGCGGCATCATCGTCATCGATGATTACGGCTCGGCGCTGTTCCCCGGCTCGAAAACGGCGGTCGACGAATATCTGGCCAAGGCGAAGCCGGCGTTCTTCCTGGAAAGTCACCTGATGGGGGCGGTGATCGTCGTCTGAAGTTGGGACCGAGCCCGATCATGTACGCCTGGAATCTGCAACCATCTCTTGATTGACGTCACGCAGACTTGCCGTCCAAAACGTTTTCCAGAAGGCAACGTCCATTGAACAGGAACCTGCCACTCTCGCCGATCCCTCTGCTAACTTACCTGGCCTGAGGAGCCGAAATGTTTTCGCGGTTCATCGATTTGTTCCGGCGACAATACAATATGAGCAAGCCGGCCAGGCGAGGCGAATCTATTGGCGACGTAATAGAGATCGCCTTGGAAGGCCAATGGCCGGGAGACTTTCAGCGGAACGACGGCGTTTTGTGGGTCAATGCCCCGACAAACCACATACGCCGCCTGTTCCGGTTGCATGCAATGAAGGGAATGACATTTTCTTTATGCTGGGGGATTTCGGTCGACTTCGTTCCCTGCTTGAAATCAAAGGGATTGAGTTGGAAAAGAACTGCAAAGACAGCCCGCTTCGATCTCTGCATTGATCCCATCGACATGTCCGGCTCCATCCCCCGCTGGTGCTCATTCGACAACAATGAGGGTGACCGGCGAATTGGAAAGGTGGCGCTTGCTGTCCATAAGGCCGCCAAGGCCGACTGGTCGAAGCTGAACACGTTGAAAGACGTCGCTGATTGCTTCGAGAACCGGTCGAAAATGGATTTTCAGCGCTTCTCGCTGGATAATTATGTGCAGACGGACATCGCCTGGGGTCTGATCCTTATCGCTTTGGGCGAGCGCGAAAAGGGTGAACATCGCCTCTCTGCATTCTGTGAAAAATTCGAGATAGCGCCGGACAACGTCATCCTGGCGAAGGCTAGAAGTCTGGCCATTTCGATCGCGGAGGGGTGACGGGTATCATCTTTGCGGACGCGCACGAGATCTGCAAAGCACGGTTCGGCCTGACCCAACCCGTTGGACTGGTCAGCGCCTCGCAATCGCCCGCCGCGAGGCCTCGTCGATCAGCATATTGGCGACCTGCATGCGCACCATTGCCCGCTCGCGCAGATGCGGCGCGACGCGGTCGGGATGGTTGGCGAAGGCGAAGCGGCGGCGGATTCGGGTGAAATCCTCGATGCCGGCCCGTTCGAGGCCGAGTTCGATGGCGATTGCTTCGGGTTCGATAGCCAGCGGCGGGTCCGGCGGCGCCACGACCGGTGGCTCGTTCGCAAGTTCGTCGCCCGCGGCCTCGCGATACTCAGCCTCGACGGCATCGTCCGAGACCCGGATGCGGCCGGAGTGCAGTTCCTCGGCGACGGAGAGATAGTCGAAGGGAATGGTGGGCGCAGCCGCGGGAGCCCCGGCCTGATCGCGCACGGCGATCAGATCGTCGAGGAGGGATGCAAAATCCCGGTTCTCCAATTCTCCCATGACAGACGCGTCAATCCACGGAGCGCCAACTCGGTCCCGACAGTACCCTCGGAGCGTTAAGATTCTGCCGGAACCTTCGGCCGGAATTGAGACAATTGCGATGCACGCAATTGATCGCGCAGAGGTGGCAGCGCGATGCCGCGCTGTCCATCGCCCCGAATCGCATACAGGCTGCCGGATGACTGTCCGGCCTCTTCGGCCATATTTCGTCGCCGTCAGATGACGACGAAATCGGCCGCCGTAAGCGTCGGCGTTCCGTCGAGCACCGCGAACTTGACATTGCCGAAGACAGCCGCGGAGCCGTCGGCGTCGTAATAGAGATTGCCCGTGCCGGAGTTGTAGATGATCCTGTCGTCGGCGTCCTTCGGCCCGCCTGCGATGTCCTTGAAGGCCGAGGTTGCCAGCACCCCGGCTGCAAGGCCGGTGAAGAACGCATTGTCGAGTTGGATCGTGTCGGCGAACGCGCTGTAGTCGGTGATGGTGTCGACATTGGTCGCGTCATCGAGCTCCGAATTGAAGATGAAATTGTCGGCGCCGGCACCGCCGGTCAGGGTGTCGTTGCCGCGATAGGCTTTCAAATTGTCGTTGCCGATGCCGCCATTGACGGTGTTGACGAGATTGTCGGCATTGAGGACGTCGTCGAAGCTCGATCCGGTAAGGTTTTCGATCGAGACATAGGAGTCGCCGACGGCATACCCGGTGTTGATGGCGGTGTTGGTCAGGCTGGCGGTGACGCCGGCGCTGGCGAGCGCATAGGAGGCGGTGTCGGTTTCGCTGCCGCCGTCGAGAAGATCGCCGTGCGCGCCGCCGTTGAGGATGTCGTCGCCGGCGCCGCCATAGAGGTCGTCGTCGCCCGTGCCGCCCTGGATGTCGTCGTTGCCGCTCTCGCCGTGGAGGACGTCGCCGCCGATGACCTCCACTCCGCTGATCGTCGCGACATCCCTGCCTTGCTCGCGGATGATGTCGTTGCCCTCGCCGCCACGAACCGTGTCGGTTCCCGTGCCGGTGTGGATGGTGTCGTTACCGGCGTCGCCGAAGACGGTGTCGTTGCCGGCGCCGTCGGAGATCGTGTCGTTATGGTCGCCGCCGCGCAGCGTGTCGGCGTCGTTGCCGCCTTCGATGATGTCGGCGCCGGAGCCGCCCTGGATGTTGTCGTTGCCGTCCTCGCCGCGCAGCGTGTCACCGCCGATGATGGGAATCTGGGTTCCGCCAACGCTGCGGTAGGTGATGTCCGATCCGTCCTCGCGGATGACGTCGTTGCCCGCGCCGCCGCGAACCGTGTCGGTTCCCGTGCCGGTGCGCATCGTATCGTTGCCCGCGTCGCCGAAGACGTCGTCGTTGCCGGCTCCGTCGGTGATCTCGTCATTGCCGTTTCCGCCACGGACGAGGTCGTTGCCGGCGTCGCCGCGCAGCACGTCGTCCTCGTCGCCGCCGAGGATGTCGTCGCCGCCGTCACCGCCGTTGATGATGTCGGCTCCTTCGTCGCCGCGCAGCAGATCGTCGCCATCCCAGCCCGAGATGAGGTCGGTCCCGCCCTTGCCGTAGATCCAGTCCTGTTCGTTGCCGCCTTCGATGACCTCGAAAATGTCGCCGCCATAATAGTGCAGGACCTCGAAGCTGGAGGTGACCAGCCCGGAATTGGAACCGCCGGCAATCAGCGAGAACTGCGAGATCAGTTCGTCGCTGTTGTAGAGATAGAGCGTGTCGTGGCCGTCCTCGCCATGCACGATGTCGCCATTGTCGGCGTTTTGCAGGTAGACCTTGTCGTCACCCGTGCCCGCCCAGACGAGTTCGCCGTCGAGCGTGGCGGAGAGTTCGTCGAAGACATTGACCACCCATTCGCTGGTGCCGGTCCAGATCGTGTCATGGCCGGAGCCGCCTTCGAGATGATCGCAGCCCGCTCCGCCATAGATCGTGTCGTTGCCGGAATCGCCGTAGAGCATGTCTCCGAAATCGAAGCTGCGCAGAAAGTCGTCACCCTGGTTTCCGTAGGCCTGGCCAGGTGAAAAATAGTCGAAGTCGAGTTGGCCGCCCCCGCTGTCGTCGACGTGAATGATGTTGATCTGGTCGTTGCCTTGAAGCGCGTATACGACCTCGCCGCCATCGGCGACGTAGCCGTCGTTGCCGGTCGTCAAAGTGGTAGCCATGACATTCTCCTCGCCAGCGGTTGCCGACGCATCGGGAGGTCTGTGGCGTTGCACCGGCAGCTTCGGAAAAATCCGTTCTGCGTCGGGGCATTGCGAGGAGCGGAAAAGCCTGGACATCGTCCACCGGCCAACCACTCGGCTCCCCGCAGAAAAACCTCCTGCGTTCGGAGCCTGGGCCGGATGAACTGCCTCGCGCTATTTCAGCTTCAACGAGGCCCACGTACTTCCAAGCGTTGCGATTATCGGCTGCCGATGCAACGGCGGGATGTCGCCGGCAGAGCCGCCTGTAACGGATGAGGCTGGGAAAGGCTGCTTTCTGCCGAACCAAGGGCGGGAGACCTGCCGGTCTCCCGCCCTTGCATGAGACGAGGTCAAATTCCCCGAGGGACGGGATCCGATTCCCGCTCAAGAGCTTGGAGATTGCGTCCGTCAGATGACGACGAAATCGGCGGCCGTGAGCGTCGGAGTTCCGTCGAGCATCGCAAATTTTGTGTTGCCGAACGCGCCGGCAGAGCCATCAGCGTCATAATAGAGACCGCCCGTATCGGAATTGTAGATGATGCGGTCGTTGGCGTCCTTCGGGCTCACGGCGATATCCTTGAAGGCGGAAGCCGCCAGCGCGCCGGTCGCGGTCAAGGCGGTGAAGATGGCATTGTCGAGCTGGATGGTGTCGGCGGCAACGTTGAAGTCGGCGACGGTATCGACATTGTCCGTGTCGTCCAGCGCCGAGTTGAAGATGAAATTGTCGCTGCCGGTGCCGCCGATCAGCGTGTCGTTGCCATCATAGCCCTTGATGTCGTCGTTGCCGAGCTGGCCGTTGATGGTGTTGGCGGCATTGTTGCCGTTGAGTGCGTCGTCGTAGCGCGAGCCGAGCAGGTTTTCAATCGACCCATAGGTATCGCCCTTGGCTTCGCCGGTGTTGATGGCGGGGTTGGCCAGGCTGGCGACCAGCCCCGTCGCCGCGTCGCGATAGGATGCGGTGTCATTGCCGCTTTCGCCGATCAGCGTGTCGGCGCCTGTGCCGCCCATCAGAGTGTCGTTGTGCTCGCCGCCATTGAGCATGTCGTCTCCGGCGCCGCCTTCCATGATGTCGTGGCCGGTGACACCATAGGCCGTGTCGTCCCCGTTGCCGGTGCGGATCGTGTCGCCGCCGACCAGCGTTATGGTATGGCCGTTGAGCGTCACAGTCGTGGTGTCCGGGGATGCCTCGCTGATGGTGTCATTGCCGTCGCCGCCGGCAACCGTATCGCGGCCGCGGCCTGTAGCGATCGTGTCATCGCCGGCCTCGCCGCTGAGAAGGTCGTCGCCGTCGCTGTCGAAAATCCAGTCCTTGTGGTCGCCACCATACAGCTTGTCGTTGCCGGTGCCGCCTTCAAGGTGGTCGTCACCGCTACCGCCCCGGATCGTATCGTCTCCGCCCTGGCCCTGCAGGATATCGCCGCCGACGATGACGAAGGTCGAATGACCGACGGTGACTGTTCTGAGGTCGCTGCCTTCCTCGTCGATCGTGTCGTTATCGGCGCCGCCATAAACCTTGTCGGTTCCCGTGCCGGTGTGGACGGTGTCGTTGCCGCTGTCGCCGTTGACCGTATCGTCGCCGCCGCCGTCGCGGATCGTGTCGTTGCCGGTGCCGCCATTGATCAGGTCGTCGCCGTCTCCGCCATAGAGCGTGTCGTCCTGGTCTTCGCCGTATAGCTGGTCGTCGCCGTCGTCGCCGTAGAGCCAATCCTTGCCAACATCGCCGTAGATGAGGTCATCATTTTCGGCGCCGCGAAGCGTGTCGTCGCCGGCATCGCCATAGAGCCGGTCGTCGCCCTTGCCGCCGCCGACGAGGTCCGCGCCGTCGCCGCCGAACAGGAAATCGACGCCGTCGAGGCCGGAGATGATGTCGGTGCCGCCATTGCCGCGAATCCAGTCGTCGAAATTGCCGCCTTCGATGGATTCGAAATTGTCGCCGCCGGAATAGTGCAGTTCCTCAAAACCGTCGGCGATCAGCCCGCCGGTCGAGCCGCCGAGGATCAGCGAGAAATTGTCGATCGCGTCCTCGCTGTTGTAGAGATAGAGCGTGTCGTAGTCGCCCTCGCCATGGACCGCCTTGTCGTTCGACGCAGCTTGCATGTGCACGGTGTCGTTGCCGCTGCCGGCCCAGACGATGTCGCCATCCGGCCCGCCGCCGAAAATCTCGCCGCCGCCGAAGCCGCCGGTCCAGATCGTGTCGTTGCCGGACCCTCCGTTCAGGTAGTCGGCACCGCCGCCGCCATAAAGCGTGTCGTGGCCGGAGCCGCCATAGAGGCGGTCGCCATAGGTATAGCTGACCAACTGGTCGTTGCCCTGGTCGCCATAGATATAGGCGGGGTCGTATTCCAGCCGCGGGTCTTCGTCGATCACCCAAATCTGGTCGTCGCCATGAAGCGCATGCACTTCCTCCCCTGCCTCGGCCTGGTAGGCGTCGCTCTTGTCGGTGAGTTCGGTGGCCATGGGATTTCTCCTTTCGTCGGTTGGTGACGAGGCGGAGGCCTGGCTGTTTCGCCGGATCGATGCATAGGGGCATCCGGCGGAAATCGGCACGACGGGAAGCGGATGAAGCGCGGCCGCATATGAACCGAGCAAGAGGCTCCCCGCAGACGATCCATCTGCGTCGGAGCCTGGGCCGGATGAACTGCCTCGCGCCAGTCAGGCTTCAACGAGGCCCACGTACTTCCAAGCGTGCGGACCATCGCCGGGCCATGCAACGCCAGGATGTCGCCGGCAAAAACTGCATGTAACGGATGATGTAACGGAAGGCCGTTCCCTGCCGCTTTGGAGAGGCGGGTAAGGGGAATTGGAGAAACCTCGGGCGTCTCCCTGCAGGGACGTCATTACGGTGTATCACTGCAAAGGGTACGGTGCGGCGAAGGCAGCGTGCCGGGCGAGGGAATTGCACCGTCCGTTTCAAAACCATGAACGCTGGCGTCGACAGGTCGGATGCTCCAATATGGCTTGGCTGACGACGTGGAAGCCCTTTCGCCACTTTCCTGCATCGTGCCAGATCGATGCCGCCTCTTGGGAGACTGTGATGTTGATCGAACTGACGCTGAATGATGACGCCGCCACCCCGGTTTTCATAAACCCCGCCCATGTCGTGGCCGTCTACCGGACACCGACTGCATCGGCCACGATCGTATGCTGCGTTTCGAGCGGCGGCGATCGGCGAAACATTTTTGCGGTCCGGGAAACGGCTCAGGAAGTCGCCGACGAATTTGAATAGGAACTGCTCCAGGGCAGCACTCATCCGGACCACTACAGTCGAAATTTTCCGGCCATTGCGCAAATCTCGGTTGTGAAGGCGCCCGTCGACGGCGAGGATGAAGGCCAGCGGCCCGCCCTGTACCAAATCCAGAACGCTTCTGAATTTAACCCGGCTGCGGAAACGTAACCGGGCTTAACGGCCTATGCCGGAGCAGTTCCATCGTTTCTATTTGTGCGCTCCCTCGACGGCCTCCACCGCCTGCCTTATGGTCACCTCGATGCCGAGGGGGCATCGGAAGGGAACAATGCATGACCAAGATTCAATGCCTTGCGATTGGCGTCGCTTTGCTGGCGCTCGCTGGCTGCCAATCCAACGAGGATACGGGAGTAAGCATGGCCTCCAGCTCGGCCGACAATCGGGAGGACGCCGCCGTACCGCAGGTCGCAGAGGATGCTTGCGTGAAGGAAGTCGGCCGCACGACCAAAAGCACCCAGCTCGTGGTGCTTGAAAAGGTCTATTCCCCACAGAATTCGCAGGTGAAGGTCGGCGTCGGCCCGGACAAGACCCCGTGGCTGTGCATGACGTCCAACAGTGGAATCGTGGCGAGCGTGATATCGACGGCCGAATGAAGGGCGGCCTCTGTCCGCAGAAGCCCACAATGTTGAAATGGAGGTCGTCAACATGTCCGGGGCCGGACGCAGGGCTGCTGATTTCAGTTAATGCGTATTCCGGATTGCCGCTTGGCTGATTCCGTCGGGCCAGCTTGATTCGGATGGACGCCGTGGCTGTTGCGGGCGAACATAACTCTCGGGCTCGTCACCATCGAAAAGGATACGCTCCGCAGCGCCTTGCATATCGTCGTATTGGCCGCTTCTCAGCGACCACAGAAACGCACCCAGCGCGACGGCGCCGAGCAAAAGTGCAAGCGGAACAAGGTAGACGAGACTGCTCATGTGTGTCCCGCCAACGGCTGGAAGGCTCTTGGCGGCGTTCGATCGGTTGCCGGTTCGCCGGCTGCATCATGGTTCGCGATGCCACGAAGCCGCAGGGCATTGGCAACGACAACGATCGACGACAGAGACATCGCCAACGCGGCGATCAGCGGCGTAACGTGACCCGCTATCGCAAACGGTATGGCGACAGCGTTGTAGCCGACCGCGAGGGCGAAGTTCTGATGGACGAGGCGATTGGCGTCCCTGGCCACGCGGATGGCATTGGGAACAGACAGCAGGCTAGGGCGAAGGAAGACGAAGTCGGCGGTGTTGCGGCCTATGTCGCTTGCGCTGGACGGTGCCATCGAGGCGTGCGCGGCGCTCAATGCCGGTGCATCGTTTAGCCCGTCTCCGACCATCAGCACCTTGCGGCCGGCAGCGGCGAGCGCTGCGATGCGGGCAACCTTCTCTTCAGGCAACAGGCGGGCTGAAATATCCTTCACGCCGAGTTGCACGCCGACCCGTGAGACCGCCTGGGCGGCGTCACCGGACAGGATCGCGATCGCATACCCATCGCCGTTCAAGGCTTGTACCGAGCTTGCCGCGTCCTGCCGAAGGCTGTCTTCGAAAACAAACGTCGCCAGCGCATGACCGTCCCGGGAAAGCACCGTACCAGCCTTGCCGCCGGGCATGGCCCATTCTCCCCGCCCCAGCCTGTAGAGGTGCGGGCCGATGCGGGCTTCGACGCCCAGTCCGGGATGTTCGGTGATAGCGCCGGGTGTCCGTTGCGATCCGTCATCAAAGGGGGCCAGAGCCCGCGAAACGGGATGGGTCGAATGTGCGGCGATCGCTGCGGCCAGGGCGAGCGCTTTGGGGTCGATTTCCGCCGCGTTGGCCAGCCTGGGGCGGCCCGTCGTCAGCGTTCCGGTCTTGTCGAAGGCGATCATGTCGATTTCAGCCAGACGCTCCAGCGCCGAACCGTCCTTGGCCATGATGCCGGCCTCGAACAACCGGCGCGCGGCCACGGTCTGCACGATCGGCACCGCCAGGCCGAGCGCGCATGGGCAGGTGATGATCAGGACGGCGATGGCGATGCCGATCGCGCGGTGCCAGTCGCCAGTCGCAAACATCCAGCCGAGAAAGGTGAGGAATGCCGTGACGTGGACCACGGGCGAATAAAGCCGCGCGGCCCGGTCGGCGATACGCCTGTAGCGGGCCCGGCCGCCCTCCGCGGCAGTCATCAGTGTCACCATCTCGGCGAGCGAGGAATTCCTCGCATCGGACGTCGCGGTCACCTTCAAGGCGCCGGTGAGGTTGAGCGTGCCGGCGCGCACGGCCGATCCGGACTCGACCGGTTGAGGCGCGCTCTCGCCGCTGACTAGCGCGCAATCGATATCGGATCGGCCCCACTGCACGATGCCATCGACCAGCAGGCGCTCTCCCGGCGCGAGCGCCAGCACCATGCCGGACTCGATCTGGTTGGCCGGCAGGTAGTCGCGCGTGCCATCTTGGCGTTCCACGGTCGCGCCGCGCGGTGTGAGCTTGATCAGACCGCGCACGGCGCTGCGCGCCTTTTCACGCATCATGTGGTCGAGGGTGCGTCCGATCAGCAGGAAGAAGAGCAGCGATACCGCCGCGTCGAAAAAGGCATAGGCGCCGCCGGCGATCGTATCGTAGAGGCTGAGCGCGAACGCCAGGATGACGCCGACGGAGATCGGTACGTCCATGTTGGTCCGCCCCTGGCGCAGAGCGGACCAGGCAGAGGCAAAGAATACCCGCCCGGAATAGACCAAGGCCGGGAAAGCCAGCGCCGCCGAGATCCAATGGAATGCCTGCCGGGTCTCCGGCTCGGCGCCGGACCACACCGACACCGACAGCAGCATGATGTTCATCGAGGCGAAGCCGGCGACGGCGGTCGCGCGCACCAGGCGCGAAAGTTCCGGATCGGCGGCCGCGTCCGCCGAATCGAACAGATGCGCCTCGTAGCCGGCCCGAGCGACCGTCTCGATGATTGGGGGCGGCATCTCGCCCCGCCACTTCACCGACAGGCGCTTGGCCGAAAGATTGACGCGCGCCTGTTCCACGCCGGGAACATCCCGGAAAGCGCGCTCGATTGCGGCAATGCAGCCGCCGCAATGAATGGCGGGAACGGACAGGTCCGTTTGACGCAGGCCATTATTGAGGTCGCGGCTGGCAAGCAGGATTTCATCGCGCGACGGAGCCCCGCCGATCTCGGAGGCAGCTTCCACGCCGGGCGCGCAGCAACTCATCTCATCGCCTTGTAGGCATGCCAGGTGGCATGACCGAGCACCGGGAAGGCAACGATGAGGCCGAGCAGGCCAGTGGCGACGCTGACGAGGAAGAGGGCGAGCACGATCAGGCCCCAGGCGATCATCACCGGCAAATTGCTCCAGACCAGCGAGATGCTGGTGCCCATGGCCGTGAAGGCGTCGGTCTTTTCGTCAAGCAGCATCGGAACCGAGAAGGTGCTGACGGCGAAGGCGAAGGCGGCGAACACGCCCCCGACCACGGATCCGACCAGCAGCATCGCCCAGCCGGTCGCCGTGGTGAACAGCATGGACGCGACGTGGTCGAGGCCGGGGAAGGGCGTAAGGCCGAAAAACAACGCGTAGATCAGTACCGCGGCGCGCATCCAGACCAGCATGAGCAGGCACAGGATCGCTCCGGTGAACCACACTTGCGCGCCCGAATTGGCTTTCACGAAGATCATCCGCAGCAGCGATGCCGGTTGGTCTGCGGCGATCGCCCGGCACTTTTCGTAGAGGCCGATGGCGATCAGCGGCCCGACGACCATGAAGCCGGCGAGCGCGGGAAACAGGATGTAGTCCATGCCGAGCGCAAACAGCGTCCAAACAATGGCCAGCGATACCGCGAAAACCCCTACGCCATAGGCGAGGCTTAAAGCAGGCTGGATCGTGAAGTCGCGCCATCCGTCCTTGAGCCAGATGAGGGCGGTGTTTGCCGGCAGGTTGCGGCGGTTCCGCTCGATATAGGGCCGTGACAGCGAGGTATCGGGTGCATCGCTCATGCGTTTTTCCTCAGCAGGCCGGCTTGGCCGGGCGAAGAGCGGTCGCGGACGCAGCATCCCCGCCGTCATGCACCACACATTCCGGCTGGGATTGCATCGCCACGTAGACGAGGTGCGCATTAGCGCCAACGAAGATGGCCAGCAGCGTCGCAATCACGGCAAACCACCTGAGACGCGGGTTGGCGCGCCGCTGTGGCAATACTTCGGGCGCTGCGCTTGCAGCCGTCATTTCGTTTGCCCCATCTGATCGACATAGAGGGCAAGCAGCTTGATTTCGGCCGGTGTCAGGCGAGCATTCCAGTTGGGCATATGGCCCTGCCGGCCGGAATAGACCGTCGAATAGACATCGCCGAGCGTGCCGCCATAGATCCAATGGCTGTCGGTCAGGTCAGGCGCACCCTGATCGTGCAGGCCTTTCGCATCCTCGCCGTGGCATGACACGCAGTTGGCGGCAAAAACCTCCTGACCGGCCTTGATGCTTTCGGGCGACCCCGTATCGGGCATCGAAAGCGACCGGACATAGGCAACCACATCGGCGATCTGCTGACGATTGAGAATTCCGTCGCGGCCGAACGCCATCATCTGCGACACCCGCGTGTCGTCGTTGGCCGCATTGATGCCGATGCCGATTGTCTCGGCGAGCTTCTCGGGTTCGCCGCCCCACAGCCACGCCTGCGCCGTCAGATCGGGGAAGCCCGGTCCTCCGGTTCCCTTCACGCCGTGGCAGACAGCGCAATTGTCTGCGAACAGCACATGGCCCGCCTGCACGACGTCCTGCATCAATTGCGGGTCGGATTTGACGGCGGCGAAATCCATCCCGTCGATCTTGTCCAGCCACGCAGCGCGTTCGGCCTTTGCGGTTGCGACCTGTTCATCGACGATGCGGCGCTGGTCATTGCCGAGCAGGCCCTTCGTATAGGTCGAGCCGAGGGGCCAGGCGGGCATCAGCAGCCAGTAGCCGACGCAAAACAATGCAGCCAAGGCGAGGAAGAACAGCACCACCTTCGGAACCGGCGTGTTGAGTTCCTCGATGCCGTTCCATTCATGGCCAGTCGTGGTGCGACCGGTGATCGAGTCGCGATGTCCTACGTCCACGGCTTGTCGTCCTTGTCCAGGATGCTCTTCTTGACGCGATCGAAGCCCTTCCTGTTGGAGGGCCAATAGGCGTAAATCACGACCCCGACAGCCAGCGCGATGAGGTAGAACAGGCCCCAGCTTTTCGAGAATGCAACCACCGCATCATGCATGGTCAATCTCCCAGCGCCGTCTGCTCGGTCTTCTCAGCGGCATCGGTCAGCCCGCCGAGGATCTGCAGATAGGCGACCAGAGCGTCCATTTCGGTAAGCCGGCCGGGATTGCCGTCGAAGGCCCGCACATTGGTGGCCTCACCGTATCGCTGGGTCACACCGGCCGCCTTGTCGTCATCCGGCGCGGACTGGCCAAACGCGTCGACCGGGGCGTTGGCGATCATTTCGTCGGTATAGGGCACGCCGACGGTGCGCAGGGCAGCGAGATGCTCGCCGAGATCGTCGGTCTTCAGCGTATCGCGCAGCAGCCAGCGATAGGCCGGCATCACGGATTCGGGAACGACATCGCGCGGGTTGTTCAGGTGCGCAACCTGCCAGGCGTCGGAATATTTCTCGCCGACGCGAGCAAGGTCGGGACCGGTGCGCTTCGATCCCCACAGCATCGGATGGTCGTATTTGGATTCGACCGCAAGCGAATAGGGTCCGTAACGCTCGACCTCGTCGCGCAGCGACCGGATCATCTGCGAATGGCAGGCATAGCAACCTTCGCGCATGTATATGTTGCGGCCGGCGACCTCCAGCGGCGTGTAGACACGCATATCCGGCGCTGCCTCCACGGTCTCGCCGATGGTGAAGAGCGGCGCGATTTCGACCAGGCCGCCAATCGAGGCGACGCCGACGATGGCCAGCATGAAGCCGATCGCGCTGCGTTCGAGTTTGCGATGGAAGTCAGCCACTGGTCATTCTCCGGGCTGATTGACGCGGGCGGGCCAGCCGACCGGCAGATCCGGTTCCGCGACCGGCGCGGCATCGCGCTCGAGGCGCGCCTGCCGGATCGTCATCAGCACATTATAGGTTCCGACAATCGCGCCCAGCAGGAACAGCAATCCGCCGAAGGTGCGCGCGATGTAATAGGGGTGCATCGCCACAAGCGAGTCGATGAAGGAAAAGGCGAGCGTCCCGTTCGCGTTGTAGGTGCGCCACATCAGGCCCTGGATGATGCCCGAGTTCCACATCGAGAAGACGTAGACAATGGTGCCGGAGAGCGCGAGCCAGAAGTGCACCTCGACGAGCTTCGGCGAATAGATGGTCTCGCGCTTCCACATCCATGGCACAAGGGCATAGATCGAGCCGAAGGTGATCATCGCCACCCAGCCCAGCGCTCCGGCATGCACGTGGCCGATGGTCCAGTCGGTATAGTGGGAGAGCGAGTTGACAGCGCGGATCGCCATGAACGAGCCCTCGAAAGTCGACAAGCCGTAGAACACCGCGGCGACCATCATGAAGCGCAGCGTGGCGTCGTCGCGCACCTTGTGCCAGGCGCCGTTGAGCGTCGCCAGCGCGTTGCCGGCCGAGGCCCAGGAGGGGACCAGCAGGATCACGGAGAAGGTCATGCCGAGCGTCTGCACCCATTGCGGCAGCGCCGTGTAGTGCAGGTGGTGCGAGCCCGCCCACATATACATGAAGGTGATGCCCCAGAAGCTGATGATCGACAGCGGGTAGGAAAAGATCGGTCGGCCGGCGCGCTTCGGCAGATAATAATACATCATGCCGAGGAAGCCGGCGGTGAGGAAGAAGGCGACGGCATTGTGGCCGTACCACCACTGCGTCATCGCATCCTGCACGCCGGAGAAGGCCGAGTAGCTCTTGGCGCTGCCGAAGGAGATCGGCACCGCGAGATTGTTGACGATGTGCAGGATCGCCACGACCAGGATGAAGGCCATGTAGTACCAGTTGGCCACATAGATATGCGGCTCCTTGCGGCGGGCGAGCGTGCGGATATAGATGAGGAAATAGACGACCCAGACCACGACCAGCCACAGGTCGGCATACCATTCCGGCTCGGCATATTCCTTGGACTGGGTAACGCCCATCAGATAGCCGCTGGCGGCAACGACGCAGAAGAGATTGTAGCCGATCAGCACGAACCACGGGCTAAGCTGATCTGGTAGCCGTGCCCGCGACGTCCGCTGCAGGACATGGAAGGAGGTGGCGATCAAGGCATTGCCGCCAAACCCGAAGATGACGCCGCTGGTGTGGACCGGCCGCAGCCTGCCGAAACTTGCCCAGGCTGCGTCGAAGGTCAGTTCCGGCCAGGCAAGGAGCGCGGCGACCCAAACGCCGACGAACATGGCGATGACCGCCCAGATCATGGTCAGCACGATGCCTACCTTGGTGGGATCGTCATAGTAGCGGTCGAACTGGGACGGGTCGGGCGCTGGCGCATCCCATTTGGCGATGATGAAGCCGCTCAGCGCCAAAGCGCAGAAAAGCACGATGAAACCCTGGGCGCCAAACAATTCTCCCCGGCCGGAAACGGCCATGGCAAGCCCGATCGCAGCCACGATCAGGGCAATAAGGAGGCCAATCTGCCGTTCGATGACAGTCAGTTTGGACATTCAGGGCCTGCCTTCTGCGTGAAAAAACCGCCGGTGGTTGGCTCGCCTTACAAGGGCACGCCTATGTTGTCTTTGCGCTAGCGCAAAGAGCTGCCGAAATCTTTCCTGTGATTTGGAATGGTGGTTCATCTGGGGTATGCACGTCGATGACATCGCATCCTGAACGCGGCCTTTCGGGGTCATTGTGAGCATGACAGACGCCGAAACGAGATGAGCCCGGCTCGCAAGGACATCCACAATTCCCGCGTTCCCGTACTCTGCCAAAGCTGCGAGGCGCGGCACAATGGCATGTGCGGCGCGCTGAATGCCGAGGAACTGCTCGCCTTCGCCAGGCACACGAGAGTGGTGAGGCATGGCGCCGGCGAGGAACTCCTGACGGAGGGCGCACCGATCACGTCATACGGCAATATGATACGCGGCGTCGTGAAGCTTGTCAGGACCCTCGCCGATGGCCGGCGCCAGATCGTCGGCTTGCAGTTCGCACCGGATTTTGTCGGCAGGCTGCACGCGGATGCAAGCGTGGTCACCGCCGAAGCTGCCTCGGAGGTCGAGCTTTGCAGAATTTCCAAACCGGCGCTGGAGCGTCTCGTCGCAGACAACCCGACGCTGGAACGGCGGTTGCTCGCACAGGCGCTGCGAGAGGTCGACGAAGCGCGCGAATGGATGGTCGCGCTGGGGCGCAAGACGGCATCCGAAAAGGTGGCAAGCTTTCTAGGCCAGATCGGCAGGCACCTCGACCCGATCGTCGAAAACCACGCTCCCATCCTGGTTTTTGAACTGCCTCTAACGCGTTCCGAGATCGCTGATTTCCTTGGTTTGACCATCGGTACCGTCTCGAGAGAATTATCCAAGCTGAGGCGCGACAAGGTGATCGACATCAAATCCCACCGACGGATCGAAATTCTCGACAGCCTGCGGCTTCTACAAAGGTCCGGCTGATGGGTGTTCACAACTCCGTGGAGATGACTCGCACGCCTGCGATCAAGCCTGAGCGCCGAAATGAGGCGCCCCGAAAATCTGGCGAAGATTCTAATCCCATTAGTCTTTGACTACTTCCCAACTGTCATCCGGATTGAATCGCTCGATGTATTTGACGATCTGGTCGGTTGCCGGACCAAGGTCGGTCTCGTAGACGATGCCGTCCTGGTTGACCGCGAAGGTCTTGACGCCGGTCTCGGCATATTTGGCTGGCCAAGCCAGTAGCCCGAAGCCGCCGATCATATTGTCGTTGATGACGTAGTCGTAGGTTCCGCCGGCGATGTTGTCGCCCTGGCTGGTGAGGATCTTGAAGCGGTAGCCGAAATAGCCTTCGCCCTTGCTCGCGTCCTCCAGTTCCGCCTGGTTGAGGTCGCCAGCCGGACTTTCGCCGTTGACCTCGTCGGCCGGCCAGTAGAGGCCGTCGGTGGCGCCCTCGCTGCTGATCAGCTTTTGCGCAAACTCCTCCACCCCGTCGCCGTCGTGGTCATCCTCGGTATAGTCTTCCTGCGCCTCGACATAGGCGCGCATGGTGGCAATCGCCTCCAGCTCGTTCTCGCCGATGCGCCGGTTGACGATCTCCTCCAGACCCGCCTGTGAATCGAAGGCCCATTTGCCGTCCTCACCGCCCTTCAAGAGCGGGAACGGAAACGGCCACAGCTTTTCACCGATCTGCAGGGTCTTGCCGTTGTCGATGTCGGTGACGACGAGTTTCTTGGCCGCCCCCTCGCGGATGCGGGCAAAGGTGTCCATGATCCCGTCCTCGGCCTTGAGCTTCGCCGCGTCGAGGCCGAGCAGCTTCGCCAGTCCGTCGAAGTCGTTGTCGACCAGCGTCTTCTTGAAGGCGTCGATGGCCGCCTCCGCGCTGTCGAACAGCGGCGGGTCTTCTTCCGCCTCCAGCGCGAAGATGCCGGGGTCCTCGCCGGCGTCCGCCGCCTGTGCCGGCTGATCGGATTGCGCCTGCGCCAACGAGGCCGCCGGCATGGCGATGAGCCCCGCCGCCAGGGCGGACAGGCAGACGCTGCGCAGCATGTGATGAAGGATCGCGTTCATGGTCCTGCTCCTCTCATTGCTCTCAACGCCTGCGCCCGCCGCCACCACGGCCGCCACCGCCGCCGCGCGGTCTGCCGCCGCCGCCCATCGACC
>NZ_JBIRCY010000038.1:0-74267 GCF_044326205.1 Mesorhizobium sp. IMUNJ 23232 | reverse complement strand
GGTCGCCCGGCGCGTCGCAGGCGATGGCAGCGGCGCAGCCCGCGCTGGCGCGGGGCAGGCTCGACGGGGCGATGCGCTGCCCCGCCGATGCCGGCACCCTTGAGGTGGACCGCTGCGTCTGGGGGGGCGGCAGCGGCACCTACATCGACCAGATCGGCGCGGGCGGCTACGATGGCCGGCTCTGGAGTCTCGGCGGCGGTGGCCAGTTCGCGCTCGGCGAAAATTGGATCGTCGGCGGCGCGGCCGGCATCGACAACAGTGACTACCACTCGGACGACGGCTTCTCGCGCGCCGACGGGACGACAGGGTACGTCGCCGCGGCGGTCGGGCGGCAGTTCGGCGGGTTCAGCCTGACCGGCGCCGTGGCCGGCAGCTGGGGTGCCTTCGACACCAGCCGCAGCGTCGTGCTGCCCGGCTTCACAGGTACTGCGGAGGGCGACACCGATGTCGCGACGCTGAGCGGGCGGGTGCGCGCCGCCTACACGTTCGCCGCGGCGTTCGGCTACGTCAGGCCGACGCTCGACGTCGACCTCGTCTACACCCACTCGAGCGGCTACACAGAATCCGGGGCCGGGATCTACAATCTCGACGTCGCCGCCGCCGACCAGACAGCGCTGATCGCGACGCCTTCGCTCGAGGTAGGCACCAGCTTCGCCGCCGCCGACGGTTGGGCGATCGGCGGCTTCGCCACTGTGGGGCTCAGCCTCTCGACCGAGGACGAGTGGACCACGTCCGCGCGCCTCGAAGCGGCGCCGCTCGAGGCAGGGCGGTTCGCCACGCGCCTGCCGATCGCCGACATCATCGGCGAGGTCGGCCTCGGCCTCTCCGTCGCCAACCCGGCACACGGCGTCGAGGCGCGCGTCGAGTACGAGGGCTCGTTCGGGAACGACTACGCGAGCCACGGGGGGCTCCTGCGCCTCTCGAAGCGGTTCTAGCCCTTCTCGCTTCGAGCTTGCGTTCCATACCTAGCAGGCCGTTGAAGCGAAATCCAGGACACCGTCTTGATCACTTTTCGCCGATCGGGTGTGAGGACCATGTAACTAGACGGGGGCGCGGATGAGCCCAGAGAATGTTGGATTTCAGGTTCTCTCCCTCCGCCAGATATAACTGATTTAATTGAGTTTTCTGGATTTTTTGGATCGCTGCGTACAAAACTACGGCTTGCCGCGAATGATACATGCGACACTTGTAATTCGGTGGGCTAGTTGTCGACCCAACAGACTTCAGGCGCGCTCAGTGCACTAGATACGCTTCGTCGTAGGCGACGAGCCGCCTGATAGCGACGAGGCCGTCGCAATCTACCGTCGCTTCCTGTATGCCGACGCGAGAGTTTGTGGAGGATACATGGTCAAGCTGACGGAAGAAAACCGAAGGAAAACGCTAACCGCGTGCTACGACTATTTCGGCGTAGACAGCGCGGGCAAGAACGTGCGCAGGTGGTGGACAGACCGGGCGCCGAACGGGGAGGTAGTCGTAACGCTGTGGGTTGACCATTTCCAAAACGAAAATTTGACCGAGTACAGCACCTTCAACCGGTCAGATTTAGCTGCCTGGGTAGGTCGCTCTGAGAACCACCAGCGGCGCGACTTGCTTCAGAATGTCGGCATCGGCGGGACCTTTCAATCGATCGTTCAGCGGTATGCCGACCCCAACCGCCGACCTAGAGTAGCTGCAGAAAGGTACATAGGCCGCCCAATGCGGCTGACGGCATTGGATGAGCACACTGGCGAGTTCAGCGCACGAGAGATTGACTTCTAACTCATTCCACCCAGCCTGGCATGCCGACCGTTGGGAGGGACATTTCGCCTTGGATATCTGACGGAACGGTTGCGCGGCGTCGCAAGATCGATCGCCGCTTGGGTGCCTGTTTTTGATTGGGTGATACCGCCCCGCCAAATGGCAAGGCGTTCAAGAAAGAAGGCCGCGCCTGCTTTCCCGGGTAAGCTGCCTGACCAAGTGGAAGGCCGCCGACGGAAGGGCCGCCTTGGCCAGCGTTGCGACTGGCTGCCGGTGTCCCCCGGCCACTGAACGCTCACGCACAAAGCTGAGTCAAGCCGCGAGGAAGAGATTGAGGAAGCTCCGACGCTGGGTCTTAACGACGAGTAAGTCGGACTGTCTCAGTCCTGCAGGCGTTCCAGTACCTCGTCGTCCGATATCCACGGCTGAGTTCCTGTTCATATTATGAACACCATGACGAATTTAGTGGAGACCATTGTGTTGCACACGCACTCCCTCGCGCTGAATGTCTCGGACGATATCGCGACGCTGTTGGAGGACGGCATCGTCGGAAAGAAAGGCGCGTTCAGAAGCGACTTCGCGGAAGCGATGCGCGAGGACATGATGACCGCTTTCTGGAAGGCGATACAAAGGCCGGGTGGAGCGGTGGGGCGCGGGCCGCGCCGCTGGTACGTGGAAATTCATCCGCAGGAGTTTTCCGGCTTCATCGAACTGACGACCCATCCCTGGGTTGTCGCCATGTGCGAAGCGACGCTCGGGCCGGACTACAAGATCGTCGAGATCGGCTTTGACACGCCGTTCCAAGGCGCGAAGTACCAGCCCTGGCATCGCGATTTTCCGTCGCCCGAAGACACGTTTCGCGACAAACGCATAACCTCGCTGGCCTTCAACCTCACCGGCGTCGATGTGACCGAGGACATGGGGCCGTTCGAGATTGCCGTCGGCACGCAATATGTCGATGGGCGCGGCTGGAAACATGAGATGTTCCCGCCACAGGAAATCTGGCCGGAGTTCGCGGCCAAGGGCGTGAAAAAATATCCTAAGATGGGCGACATTTCCTGCCGCTCGGCGCTCACCATCCATCGCGGCACCGCGCATCCCTCGCCGATCGCCAGGCCTGTTATGGTGCTCGGCGTCGACGCGCCCGGCGCCGGCCACGACACACTGCACGATCTAATGGTGACGCAGGACTTTTACGACGCCCTGCCGTCGCAAGTCCGCGATCACCTCGTGTGCCGGGTGGTTGACGAACTGGTGCCGGTAACCCAAAAGCACGATATTGAAGGGCTGGTGATGGGCGTGGAGTGAAAGGGCGAGCGTCTGGGTGAGCCGATAGCTTGCCGTAACTTGTCGGCATGCTGCTTGCCGAATTGGCGTCGCGGGAACACTCGGCCCGGCATCCGCGAAAGAGACAGAGGACAGTAGGACGGCAGCACTGAGAGGGTGTGAATCTTTTTTGAGTTTTGAGGATTTGCCAGAGCAGTGGGGTGTGATTCAGTTGGGCGTGGCGGTGCTTTGGAGGGATTTCGATGGGCGAGGAAAGTCTGTTCGGTGGCCTGCCGGAGCAGCGGGCGCGGGAGGCTGGGGGGCGTGGGGCGCCGCGGCTGCGCCTTCCGGAGCGCGGCCAGATCGACCTGCACTGGGTGGCGTTGGACGATCTGATCGCGGACGACCACATGGTGCGGTCGGTGTGGGCGTTCGTGTCGGGACTCGACCTGTCGGGGCTTTATGAGGCGACCGCGGCGCGTGAAGGCAAGCCAGGCCATCCGGCGGCGGCGCCTGAACTGATGATGGCGCTATGGCTGTGGGCGACGATCGATGGTGTCGGCAGCGCGCGGCGGCTGGATGCTCTGTGCCGGGAGCATCTGGTCTATCGCTGGCTGTGTGGCGGGGTCTCGATGAACTACCACAGCCTCTCGGACTTTCGGATCGCGCATCAGGCGGTGCTGGACGAACTGTTGGCGCCGGGCGTGGCGGCGCTGGTGGAAGCCGGGCTGGTGTCGCTGGAGGTTCTGGCGCAGGACGGCTTGCGGGTGCGTGCCAGTGCCGGGGCCGGCTCGTTCCGGCGCAGGCAGCGGCTGGAAGAATTGCGGACGGCGGCACGGGCCAGGGTGGTGCGGCTGTCCGCCGAACTGAAGGCCGATCCGGGATCGGGCGAGCGGCGGCGGCTTGCGGCCGCCGAACGGGCGGCGCGCGAGCGCGAGGCGCGCATCGCGGCGGCCCAGCAGCGCATGCGCGAACTGGAAGCCGAGCGGGAGCGAAGGCACAAGACCAACAAGAAGGAGGTAGCCGGACAGAAGCAGCCGCGGGCCTCCACCAGCGATCCGCAGGCGCGGGTGATGAAGATGGCCGATGGCGGCTTCCGCCCGGCCTACAACATGCAAATCGTCGCTACACCGAAGACCCAGGTGATCGTGGCGGTCGATGTCGATAGCAGCGGCTCGGATCGTGGTTTGGCACGCCCGGCGATCGAAGCCTTGCACAAGCGCGGCCATTGGCCTTGCGACTATCTGGTCGACGGCGGCTTCACCAAGAACGACGACATCGACTGGGTCCATGCGGCGGGCACGCGGCTGTGGTGCCCGCCGGGGCAGACAAAGCACGGCGGCGATCCCTACACACCGAAAGACGGCGACAGCGCCGCCGTGGCCGACTGGCGCCAGCGCATGGCGAGCGATCAGGGCAAGCACTCTATCGCCGTCGCGCCGAGCACGAATGCATCAATGCCAGGGGCCGGCTTATGGGGCTCCAGCAACTCACGGTGCGTGGCAAGGACAAGGCCCGGACGGTCCTGCTGTGGTTCGCGCTGGCCCACAATATGCTGCGCGGCTTCGCCCTGCGCGCCGACGCCCGGGTCCCGGCATGACAAGAGCCTTGCAACGGGTTGGCCGCGCCCGCATCGCCCCAAATCGAGCCACCTGCCCGCTTCTGCGCCCGGCCCGGTCAACCCGGCCGGGCTACTCAACAAGCCTCGCCCAATCAGCCCTCGCCCCGAAGCGGGCAATACATTCTCAAGCTCTGAGGAGTGTCGGCGAGCTATGTGGATTTATGAAAGCGCCGTCCGCCGCCTTTAGCGCTTACTTCCGCGACCTTCGGAACTTTCGTACATTGAGTATGTTCGTAACGCTGATCGCAGCGCTGCCGCATCATCGCTGCGAGGGCGTGTGGGTTATCCAGCGTTGAGCCCGTCCCGTCTCCCTTCGGGGGCGGGCTTTCTTGTTTGTGATATTTTCGTGCGTGCGCGGAACATGACGCGTCGTGTCAGGTTCCCACTTTGACCGAGGCGGCCTCACGGTGTCAGAGTTAGGCCCGCCGCCCCCCACCGGGGACGGCGGACTCGGTTAGTCTCCGCCAAACCGCTTCGGCTGTGACCATTTCCCAATGGAGATCGAATGGCTTCACGCTTCAACCAGTCAGCTTTGAATTTCAAGTCGGCGATGAAGACGTATTCTCCTGCTTCGTCCCGCACTTTGACCCAGAAATTTCGTTGAGGCGGGCCTGGCAATTCGTCGTGGACGATATCCGGGATGGCCGCGACAGCCTCGTCGGCTGCCGCGTCTTGCGTGGCGGACTCGATGCCCACCTCATCTCGCGTGATCCCATCCCCGTCAAAAACATCGAAATAGTAGCGCGGCATGGAGGCCGCTCTACGAATGATGTTCTAAGATTTCGGAGCATCGTGGACAGGTCACGTCGAAGTGGCCGAATTGAGCCTCTTCCACCGGCG
This sequence comes from Mesorhizobium sp. IMUNJ 23232, assembly GCF_044326205.1. NCBI lineage: Bacteria > Pseudomonadati > Pseudomonadota > Alphaproteobacteria > Hyphomicrobiales > Phyllobacteriaceae > Mesorhizobium > Mesorhizobium sp. IMUNJ 23232. The sequence goes on along the minus strand of NZ_JBIRCY010000038.1, from coordinate 68,803 downwards.
CCTCGCCACCCCCGCAGCGCAGCCAGAACAGCATGCCCTCGCCGGGGACCTGCGTTCCCTCGACCGCGTGCGTCACGAAATCGGGATCAGTCCAGCGGATGGGAAGGCCGTCCAATTCCGTTAAAACGTTCGATCCGTCTATGTGATGGTTCATGATGTTAAGCCATACATCCGCACGGTCATGCCTGTGGCCTGCTATCAACTTTCAGCTTTTCGGCCTCGCGCTCAATAACATTTCTGTCATTGCCGAACCGGTCGATGAGTTCGCGGACTTGATCTGTAGATAGGCCGAATTTGCTGGCGACGTAGCCAACCTCCCATTCCTGGTCTCCTGCCACCTGCGATCGGTCGCGGTTGTCCTGCTTCGATTTGTCATCTGCCATGTCTACCTCTGGTCGTTGTAGGGCGCCTTCGTGACTCCAACCATTCGGGCGAGTTCGGAGAAGGGTGGGATATCGGCCTCGCCCTGAGCATTGTTGGCCATTCGCAAGAGCCGGACAGGAAAGCATAGCGCATCACGATTTGAGGGCGACATATCCTCGTAGTTCCGCTCTTCCCCTGTCAGCCCTGCTTCTACCTTGTGCAGGGCGAGGTCGATGTCATCGACGGTGAGAAGCCCCTTGTGGACCAGCGCATTGTTCACGGCAGCCACCGCCATAATCAGGCCTTCAAGCTGCAAGTTGGCTACGTTCATGGCGCTACTTCTTCACGTATGCGCCGGGCTGGCGGCCAGCTTTAGGAGCCTTCGCATCCTTCGAGTGCTCGGCGATAGCCGGGCCGGCGCCTGACACCTTCTCAGTTGCCGGCGATGGCGTAGGCATCTTGGACGGCTGCTGACCGTCCGAGTGCCGCGTCTTTTCGTCAACATCATCGACCGGCTCTGTCAGGCCATATGGCTTCTTTGGCTCCTCGCCACGGTCTCCGTTGTGGAATTGATCCGGACGCTGGCTCATTCCCGCCTTGGGCTCTCGCGCCCCAGTCTCTCGATTGTTGTCGTTCATGTGATCCTCCTGTGAGACATGAACTGCAAAAACATCGGCCGGTTCCGGCGCACCATTTGAATCACTGTTCGTTCCCGTTGCCGTCTCGCTCTCCACGCCTAGACTCAGCTTGTGCGTAAGCGTTCAGTGGCCGGGGGACACCGGCTCGCGTTCATAGAGCCGATGCTGCCTACCCTCGTCGAGGCTCCGCCCGAGGGCGGTGAATGGACTCACGAGGTGAAATTTGACGGCTACCGCTCGCAACTCATCAAGCGGCCGGGCGGCTCTCGCATCTTCACGCGCAACGGATTCGATTGGACCGCGAAATATGCTCCACTGGTCGAGGCTGCCGACGGCCTGGCAGTCGCCAGTGCAATCATCGACGGCGAAATCATCGTGCCCGATCCAGCCACCGGGCTGACCGACTTTCAGGCACTGCGCTCCACAATCCGCAAGACGCCGACCGGCTTATCTTCGTAGCCTTCGATCTTCTCCACCTCAACGGCCACGACCTCCGCGACATGACGCTGGAGGAGCGCCGGCACCTCTTGGAAGACTTGATCGGCGACAGCGATACGGGCGGCCGGTTCCAATTCAGCGAGCAAATGGAGGGGACCGCGAAAGAACTCTTCCGCAAGATCGACCGGGCCAAGTTGGAGGGCATGGTCTCAAAGCGGCTCGGCAGCCGGTACGAAAGCGGCCGAACCATGGATTGGCGGAAGGCCAAGAGCTACGAGGAAGCCGACTTCAACATCATCGGCGTGCAGCGCGAGCGCGGCAAGCCTGCTATGGCGTTGATGACCGACAGCGCCGGCAAGTATGTCGGCGGCGCCTTTGTGACGTTACCGATTGGCGTTCGTCAGCGGCTATGGGATCGCGTTCAGGCCAAGGCCGGGGCGAAGCCGCCGAAGGGTTTGCCTGTTGAGAAAGCGGAATGGGTAAAACCGGGATTGGTGGCCCGAGTTAAGTTCCTGCGTGGCGAGGAAAAGCTTCGGCACGCGTCGGTAAAAAGCTTTCGAGAGGGCGCAGTCACGGACGGACCGGCGACGGCTCCTCGCGACGAGTGAAAAACTCGGCACTGTTCCAATGCTGAAGCCGCTCCAGCACCTCATCGTCCGGGAGCGTGTCGCGGTAGCTGCCGATGATCGAAAGAATGTCGGATTTGCCTCCAACACGCTGGAGCGCGTCATGCATCGACTTCGGGTCGGTTGTGTTGAGGGCCGCTATCTCCGCTTCAGTAGCCCCGAGTAGGCGTAGGCTCCGCTCAACTTCCCTCACGATGTCGGCATGCCACGGCGTGCGGGCCTTGAGGGCCAAGCGCGTCACTCCAGGCTGCTGCTGCATCTGTGCCCCTTGGGAGGGCGTCGCTTCCGGCTCTTGCGGGTCGCGTGGCTCAGTTGCTGTAGCAAGCTCTGTCCCTTCAAACTGCTGCATCTGCCTAAGGGCGAGGTTTGACATGTCTAGGTTGGGCATGGTCATCTGCTCAGATTGATACTCGATCGAACGCGGTTGGGTACGGTGATGTTCCGGGATCATCCTGGCCACCTGACATCTCGCCGCCACAAATATCCAACACTGCCGTCCGGGGCATCGTCTGGTAGTTCGCCAATCGCCTTAAACCAGGCGGTTTCAACTTGACGCCCTGCCGCTCGCGCTGAATTTTCGTAGCCGCTTGCTGGCATCGGCCGATCAATGCCAGCACCGAACGCCGTAAGTCCCCAGAGTCACTTTCCCTTCATCGGCGAGTGTTAAAGCTCATAGATGCGCGCGACGACTTCGCCTTTCATCCGCCGATCGAAGGCGCTGAAATCGTTGTAGCCTTCGCCGGGCCAGGTCTCGCGCCATTTGAGGCGAAGCTTTGCCGGCGAAACTGTCGCAGGAACCTCCACGGCCGCTTCGGCGCTATTCTTGTCTGGTTTCGGCAAAGAGGCTTCCATGAGTGCGCGCGGTCTTCAATTCCTGAATAAATGGATAGCGAAAAACATTCCTGCCGACGCAAAGGCCGACTCAGTTCTTGCTTGCCGATAAAGTGCTGGTGGCGGCCGAAAAGGAAGGTCTCACTGCGAAGGACGTCAGTGAGGAGGTCGACAGCGTTTTCGAGACCATCCTGAAAGCGCTCAAGGATCGTGCAGGAGGCTCGCCCGAATAGGTGTGTCGCCAGCGTCGCCGCGATGCCCGCCGCAGACCCAAAGGGTACCGTGTCTGCCGGCATAGCCGAAGCAGCCCCAGCGCTTGCAGCCGGGATGTTCACACCAATGCTCATCGATATGTTTGGTGCGAGACGCGGTCGTCAACTCGACCGAGATTTGCGGGATGATTGCTTCGTCGCTCATTGGCGGAGCGAACGAAATGAGAACGGAGGAGTCAACCGCCCTGTCAATTTGCGGAAGTGCTAGTTCCTTGCGCTGGAGCAGTTAAACCACCAGGAGCATCGGCTGCCGGCGCGTCGATCGTCTCGCCCCAAATTGCGACACCGCCCCAAACGACGCCCGCGAGCAAGAGCGATATGATCAGGACAAACAGCACCTGAAGCCCTGTTCGGCCTTGGCGCGCTTTGTCCGTGGTGATTGTGTTTTCCATTAATGCCGATTCATTGCCGAGGGAGAAGGTCTCTGGTCAATGCCCCGATCGGCGCATGGTTCCGGCCGGTCAGCCTTTCTTCAGGCTCAGGAAGAAGGTTCGACAAGCGCAGTTAGCGGAGTTCATTTTCTGAAGGCTCTGCCGAGCTGATCGCTATTCAGCTTGTCGGCGCTTGGCATCAGCACGGTTGCCACGCGCCGGCCCAGTCTTCAAACGACCATCAAAGTGGGGTCTACCTCTGGCGCGTCTTTGCCTTCCGCTATCACTGCTTCCAGCGCAGTGATAGCCACATGCACTTGGGAAAGTCTTTCGATCTGACCATGATTGGTGGCGCTGGTGACATTGTACGCCTCTATTCGCCGCTGCCTGGTGAGGTCATCTTTCAACTTCTTAAGCTCTTCAACTGTCTGAGCCATCGAGTTCTCCTTTGTTCCAGTCCGTCGGCCGCGCCTTCACGACTTAGCGAATGGCAACCTCGTTCCATCGCCTTCCGCAACAAGCACCGTTAAGTGATGCCACGCGGGATTAGAGGAGCTTTCGGCGGGGAGTCTTCACGACGAGTGACATCGTGGGTTGAGTTCCAATGCCGCAAGCGCATTAACGTCTCTACGTCATTCAGCGTGTCCCTATAACTGCCGAGCACAAACAGAAGGTCGGACTGGGGGTCGACCTTGCTCACGGCCTCATAGAGTTCGTGTGCTATCTTCGCCTTGATGGAGTCTTCAGGCTGATCCAGGTTTTCCATCAGCGCTGCTTCTCGCCGGCGCTCTTCCCGTCGGAGCTTTTCGAGCGCTCTTCAAACCGCTTTTCACCTTTAGCGAGCGGGCGGCCCATATCAGCCTCAGTTTTCCGCTCATCTCTCGCGGCAGCTTGCTCTAGGCTCGCGGCGGCTTCCTTGCCTTTGGATGTTGGCGCATTGCGGATACTCATAGGAACCTCCCGTTGGCGGCAGCCTGCCGCATGCGTTGAACGTAGAGGTGTTACAGACGTTCCAGCCGAGCAAGTTATCCCTTCCGCAGCTCACGCCAGCGCTGCAGCCGTTCTCTGGCAGGCCGCTCGCCCCGTGACCTGAAGTTGAGGTATTCACGCCATTACTCTTCCGTTCGGGGTTCCGGGCTTCCAAACCTGATATGGCGTCCCCAGAGCGAGCCGGTGATCCGGTGCGCTAGTTCCACCGAGTCGGCATGAGACTCTCTGAGCAGTTGCGCGGCCTTATCGACATCCGCGCCGAGGCGCTCGATCAGCAGTTCGGCGAGACCCACGCGGGCATGTTCTTGTGCGACATCATCCTTGCCCCTTGCGAGTTCGAATTCGCGGCGTTCGCGGCGCTGTTTCTCCTTGGCTGCACGTTCCCGCTTCTCTTTCTGCATTCAAGCTGCTTCCACGCGTTCATGCGCCTCGCCGATCGGCTACCGCGTCTGTTTTGCGAACGCCTTGACCGCGGTCCTTTTGTTTCGCATTCTCAACCAACGCCAGAATACCGTCAGTCGTTGGGCGATCGGCCTCGATCTTCTGAATGACTGCGCTGCGCACCGGCTCGACCATTCGCGCCAGTTCGTAAACCGACGAGACGGTCAAATCGAAAACTGTTTCCGATTTGATGCCGACAAAAGCAGATGCGGCGTTCATGTAGTTGTTGGCGGTGCGCTCGGTCCAGTCGAACTCGGAGCGAACCCATGCGAGGAACTGGCTATGTTCCAGCGCAGTCTTGATCTCATTGAGCTTTTCGCCGATCTCCAGAATATCACGCGTCGCACGCTTCTTCTTTGATCGCCTGATAGGAAGCGACAGTGATGAATAACAAGGTGGAACTAGCGCGCTTCTAACCGCGTTGGCGCAAGGTTGGCTTATCCAACCTTCTCTACGTGCGGAGCCTACAGCGTCCGTTCACCTCTGCTCACCCAGCCGCCCTAAACGACGGGCGCTTCGGAAGATAGGAAATCGCATACATGGCACTGATAAAAGGCACGAACAGCAGCGAGACCATCCCCGGCACCTCTGCCAGCGATGACATCTACGGCTACGGCGGCAACGACAAGATCTACGGCTATGAGGGCGACGACTTCATTTCGGGCGGGGCCGGCAACGACACGCTGTACGGCGGCTCGGGCGACGATGACATTTATGGCGACAGCGGCATTAACACGCTCTATGGCGGCTCCGGCAATGACTGGTTCCACACCAGCGCCCGCTCGACCGGGCTGAGCGACGACTACATCGCCGACTTCGAATTGGGCTACGACAGGATCGACCTGCGCACCTGGGGCGTGTCCGACTTCACCCAAGTCCAGGCACTGCTGGGCAGTACCGCAGATGGCGGCTCGATCCTCAACGCTTATACGGGCGGCGTCAGCCACGTGATTGAAATCGCGGACGTCACCCGCACCGAATTCATCAATAGCGACTTCGTGGTCGATACCTCCACGGCCGCGCGCAATCTGAGCGGCTCGAATTCGGTCGACGTGCTGTTCGGCGGGCGCGGTCACGACGTCATCGACGGCAATGGCGGCAGCGACAGGTTGCTGGGCGGGCTCGGCGACGACGACATCTATGGTGAAAGTGGCAACGACCAAATCTGGGGCGGCGTCGGCAGCGACCTGATGTCGGGCGGCTCGGGCGACGATGTTTTCCGTTTCGTCAGCGTCGCGGAGATGACCAGCGCCTCGGGCCGCGACGTAATCACCGATTTTCAGGTCAATGACGGTTCTGGCTATGACGATTTGATCGATTTCTCCAAGATAGACGCGGACGCCACTTTCTCCGGCAACCAGGCATTTGTGTTCATCGGCAGAGACACATTCATCTCGAACAGCCCTGGCGAACTACGCTATGCCTATAATGCGGCGGGCGATACGGTGGTGGCCGGCAACATCGACAACGACGCCTCCGTGGAGTTCCAAATCGTTCTCACGGGGCATTATGTGCTCGCTGCGAGCGATTTCATCGTCTGACATTTGCGGGCAAGGGCGGTGCCCGCTCTATCCTTCGGAAGCAACGAACGACTTAGCGGACGGTCGTGACGATCAGCCCGGCTGCCGCGAGATGGCCGGGCCAATTTACGAAACTGAAATCATATTTCGGTATAATTAGAGTTGACGTAGCGAGATGACCCGATGTGGCTTCAGCTCACCAAAAGGGATGGCCAGCCCATTCTTGTGAACATGGCGTGGATTGCCGAGGCGCTTCCCGGCGGTGGCGGTTCGGTGCTGGTGTTCGACAGGGTGCTTGGTGATAACAAAAGACTTGCTGTCGAAGAACCGGTCGGCGGATTAGCCGAAGCACTCGGCGCTGCGCGCACGGGGAAGCATCGACGGCTCTAACGGCAAGTTGCACGTCGTCCGATCGATATGGCTACGGACGCTTGAAAGAGTCCATCACGCTTTCGCCTCACAATGAGGGAGGAAAGCGTCATGGCTTTCTCACAATACACTGGGCATGCTCACACCGATCGATTTGGCGATGGTCCAAAAGGTATTCGACCGGCTGTGTGACGAGCGCCGTCTGGCTCAAAGGGACCGAGACCAGAGGGAGGAACTTGCCGCAGAGGCCATCCGCGTCTTCCAGAAAGGCGCGACGCGGGAAGCCGATCTGTGGCGGTCACTTTCGAAGCGGCGAAAGCACGAGATGGTGTCACGCCTTGATCGCCGGCTGCGACGTGGCTGGGCTCCAGGGCTCAGGCCGCAGCGCGCCAGTCGTCGGCGGCTGTCGCCCGCCAGCGGTCGAGCGCCGCGTCGGGACTGCGATCCACCACGACAATCTCGCGGTCGGCGAAATCACCAGATACTGCCCATAGACCGGCGCCGAGGCGAGTAACCTTCACCTGCATTGGCTGTCCGGCCACATTCACTTCCGCCCGCTGCATAGCCATGCCCGTCTGGTTCGCTGCGAAATTGACGGTGTGCACATACTGACAGACCGTGCGAGTTGCAACATGCAATGTTGTAACCATTACAATCGAGATGGCCGCAACGACTCGCGCATTCATTTGCGAACCTTTCGGTGAAAAGCATGTTCGGCCCCTTGAGGGGGAATGGAACCCCGAATGCCCCTAGACAACGAAGACGCGCAGCGCACTCAAGCGCGTGCAGCCGCCGTGCGGCTGGCAAAGGAAACCGGCATAACTGGAGTGCAGGCAACCGATCTTGTCGCGTTGCTCGGCATGAACTGGTCGTCGCTGATTCGTGAAGCGCGGTTGCAAAAACCTTTCCGCTAAGCTCTATATCATTGTACATAGCCAGACGCTTGAAGTTCGCATACGTTGATTTGTCGCCCGGACCGGCAAGGCAAGCGGGCGCTTGGAAGAGGATAGCGCTTTCGCCCACTCAGGATGAAAGCGATGGACTGCAAAGACTTCAGCGGCGGAATTTCTGCGCTAGACTTCGATATCGTTCGAACCACCTATTGGGCTCTGGTTGGCAACACCACGATTGATGACGCATTGGCGCGTCGTCACGCCCGAGAATTGATAGCCGCCCTCACTGAGCACACCGACATAGATGACGACCTGCTCTCGCGGATAATCCGGCGGTGACCGAGAATGAAGAGGTCGCCGTTCGCGTCGAGCACGTAGACGGCCATTCGGCGGTGCAGGGTATCCCTCCGGTGAATGCCGCCTTGTAGGCTGAGGGGGAACGTCGGAAGTCCTAGGGCTAATCCTAGGAGTAGCCCTATGACGCCGCGGCGAGTTGAGGTGATCACGTCGTTAGAGAGACGCCGGCGCTGGTCGCACGTGGAGAAGGATAGTCTGGTCGCGGCGTCGCTTGAGGCTGGCGTGTCGGTATCGGAAGTCGCGCGATCGGCGGGCATTCACGTCAGCCAGCTCTTCCGATGGCGCAAGGACCTGTGTGATCGGGTCGATGGCGGGTCATCGCAGTTGGTCCCGGTCGAGATCGCTCCTCGAGCCGTCGCACTTCGGAACTGCCGACCGCAGGCTCGTCCGATCCCACCGCTGCCGCTCCGCCTTCCGTCAAAAGACGACGCCAACGATAAAGGAGATTCGGAGCAACGCCACGTCTCCGGGCGACCGACGACACCGTCTCGCCCGGGAGGAAGCTCTCCTCGATGATCTGAAGCTTCTATTCGGTCGACCAGTGTCGGCGACGCGCCTCACCAGTGATCAGTTCGATCCGTCGATAATCGTCGGCCATAAGCCTGTGCTTGAGGATAGCCTCAAGCCTCCCGCGTTATGCCGACTGTCCGGTCGAAATGGGGGCCAGTTCACATCGCAACCCGACTAGCTGGTGACATGTCTTCCTACACTGGCTCTTCTCCCGCTGCGTTGCTAACCCAGGGTGACGGATAAACTAACAACCTTCCGAGGCTAATGATTTCACCATCCTGAAGACGACCGGGTCGTAGGGCAACTTTTGGGTTTGGCTATAATCCATCGCAAAGACCCCAACGCTATCGTCGCAAGTCACAATGACCCGCACGTAACGTATCATCCCACCTTTGATGCCCGAGTAGCTCGCCCAAGAATCGGTGAGCCGGCGATAGGTGACTTTCCAACCATGCCGCCCGTCATCAGCTATCAGTGCCTCGACGCGCTGTTTGAAGTTGCCGCCCAAAAAGTGGTCGCCGCGAACGACAAGGCTCGCTTCTTGTGGACCGAGAAAGGTCGCAGACTGGCCGTCTTCAGCGATACGATCAAGTGAGAAGCTTGGAGGCACTGCGAAGACGATCCCGGCTTTCCGGATGCCGAAAGCGGTCCATTCCTGCGCTAGCGATGGCCCAGTCGACGCAGCCATAAACATCGCCGCCCCGGCAACACTCGCTAACCCAATTCCAAGAACCAAATACCTCACCATCGTCTTCCGTATTCGCGGCCCTGATCGCGTCGACTCATTGGGGTCACCAGCACAATTGACCTAAGTCGTGCTTTGTTCCACCTCCCGCTGACGTCAGCCATCTTCACAAGAGCGAGGGCATTCGCCGCACGATCGGTGCGGCGCCGTCCAGAAGCAGCCCGCGACCGCAGAACGGGTTTCGGCGATGCTGGCCCATTCCGCGCACACGATGCAGGGGAAGCGCGACCGTGCGCTGATCCTGCTCGGCATGGCCGGCGCGTTCCGTCGCTCCGAACTTCCCACCTGCGAAGGCCCGCGGCCCGTCGCCGCCGTGAGGGCATAGCTGGACGCTGCCGGCATCACCGAAGGCCCGCTGTTCCGCCCGGTCAACAAGGGCAGCGCCGTTTCCCGCGAGCTCCTGACAGGCTGGGCAGTGGCGAAAATCATCAAGGGGTATGCCGAGCGCGCCGGGCTCGAAGCCGAAGAGTTTTCAGGCCACAGCTTGCGGGTTGACTTCGTCACCAGCGCAGCCGAGCGCGGGGCGGATCTGAACAGAATAATGGATCAGACCCTCACGTAGACCCTCGCACCGTGCGGAAGTACATCCGCAGGGCGGAGCGGTTCAGGACCACGCGGGTGCGGGAGTTCTGTAAGAGTATGGCCGCTTACATGTTTTGGCCGTCAAACGACCTCCCGCGAGGCGAGTAGGGACTTCACAACGTCGCGGGCGAGGCGTGCCTCAAAGAAGGTGCCGTTCTCGAAGCTGTAGTGAAACGTGCCTCCAAGCTGGGTGACCAGAGCACGAATGAAGCGGGCACCAAGGCCCGTTGATGGAAGGAGAGGATCAAAGCCAGGGCCGTTATCGGCAATCTGGAGTTTCGGCACGCCGTCGGCAGAGCGTGTAAACGACACGTCTAATCGTGCTTCACCCTCTGCCGGCATTCCATACTTGAGAGAGTTGGTGACGACCTCGTTTAGTAAGAGTGCAAGCGGTGTGGCTGCCTCATGCGTCAAGTAAAAATCCTCGATATCGTACCCCGTATGAATTATGCGCGTGGTCATGGTTTTCTGGAGCGGTTCAATGACTGCTGGAATTAGCGACTTGGCGTTCACATCCGAGAATTGGTCGAGACGGTAGAGATGCTCGTGGACTACCGACATGGCCGCAATCCGGTTTTGCAGGTCGCCTTTCAGCTCCTCAGGCAAGGCATGCATCCGGATCATTGACATGATTGACTGCAAGTTGTTTTTGACACGATGGTGCGTGTCTTTTACGAGCAACTCGTTTAACCCTAACGCTTGTGTGAGCTGTAAGCTCCGGGCCTGATCCTTGTGCAACAATGTCACAATCCAGATGCTTGCGCCTAGGAGCATTAATGCTGTCGGCACCGCGAAAAACAATGTCGTTATCGTGGTGCGCCAAAACGGTGCGAGCGCACCTTGGGCACTGAGCGAGGCAAGAGCGACATATTCAGTTCCGGGTATGCGCCGGTAGGCAACAAACCTGTCAACGCCGTCAGCCGGTGATATGGTACGGTAGTTTCCCAGGTCTGACTTCTTTAGATAATCCGTGAACAACACATATTTGGAGAGGTCTAGCGGGCCAGGCGCCAACGGATATCTGGCAACCAACTGGCCATCTTTCCGAAATAATCCGACAGTCGACCCGTCGTCGAAATCCAGCGATTCCCAGATTTCCTGGAACAACGCAACGTCGAAGGAGATTATTGCCACGCCTGCGAATTCGCCGCGTCGCTCAAGGCGTTTGCTGATGACAAATATTTGCGCGCCGTCCAGCCGGCTGACCAATAAGGACGAGAAATACCACAGTTGACCTTTCGCAGGCTCGGCAAAATATTCCCGGTCTCGCACGTCGATGGGTTTCACGCTTGGATCGGTTGAAAACAGAGTTCGGCCATCGGCGCTTACCACATAGGATTTAACGTTCCCTGGAAGTGCGCGTACCGCGTCTCGCACGAGGCTGGCTGTCGAGCCCGCATTCTGGTCAAGATCCGATCCAAGCGCTTCATCAATCCGCTGCAAGGATTGCTGGGAAAGCTGCGTCAGCCACCTCACGTTTGTGGAAACTACGAGAGAAGCTGACAGCGCCCGCTGCTCTGCCTGAGTTTCGGCTCCACGCCACTCACGAAAAACTGCGATGCCCAGGATAAAAGTAAAGAAAACGAACATGACTGCAATTAAGGTTGCAGCCGCTCTGAGCGTAAAGCTTCTTGAAAACGTTTCCGTGGTTAAAGGCGGCGCCACTGCATTCCCCTGTCCGCCGAGATCAGATCGATCTTGGTAACCAATGGCGGCGCGGCATCGACGCGGTCAATAGCCGCCAATGGTGAGACTTCCCATATAATTAGCAAGGAAGGAAGCTCGGTACCCTGCATCGTGCTTCCCGATAGGGTTTCAGTAAATTTCTTTAGCGGAGCCTAATTTTATTGAGACGGGATCGCGACGAGGCGCTCTCCGTGCCATCAATCTACCCGAAACGAGATCGGAGAGACGGCGCGCAAGCGGCGCCTGGAAGCGGGTCGAGCAGTCGCGGCGCCTATTGCGCCCTTGCTGATTCCGCTGGCGCTTCTCCGCGGAGGGGCCGTATTCGAGGCCACCCTAGATTGCAAAGCCTCCGAAGCCGTGGGCGACCGGTTTCACCGATATGATTTGTGTCTCGGCCCGACACAGGATGCCGGCCCCCGTGGCAAAGGCCACGAACGCCTCACGCGCTGCCTTCGGCGAGCACTGTCCGGATCGCGCGGCTTCACAAGCTTTCACCGCTGCCCCGTAGGACAACCGCCGCATCGCCCGCGCCCAATCGTTTAGGAAATCGAGCATTTCGGACAGGGAGGAAATCTCAGTCTTCTCTCCAAGTCCGGTCGTGATCGCGACGGGTGCGAACAGCAGCGTGTCCTCGTTTCTTGAATTGAGAGGCTGAACAGACCTCGCAGTGGCCGACGAAAACGCAGACGGCCGGCGAAAGTTCCTCCCCGCCAAAGACGCCGCCATCTCGTACGTTTCAAGGATCTTGACTCTTTTGTTCTCATTTCGTTCACTATGGGCGTGAGGGCTCTGGTAGGAGCAAACCCGATGACAATCACCCTTTGTTTGACAATCCCCGGCGTGCCGGAGGCGAGCATACAGGCCGGCCTCCAAGCCGCCGCTGATCATTTCAACGCTGTCGGTGTCCATCCGGTGACGGCCGAAAACGCGGTGCGCATGCTCGACGGCCTCGACCTGGAAAAACTTGCTGACGACGAATGGGCGAAAGACGAGTTGGACGCCGCTCAGGCATGGAATGACGCCGAGATTTCCGCATTCGTCGCAGCTCTGGGCGTTGGTTCCGATATCCCCAAGGGATCGAAATTGACGGTCGTCCATCCTCCTTTTTCGGAGAAGCGGAAGAGCTTGGTGGACTTCGTCATTTCGGTAGCGGGCGCGTCACAGGAGGAACTTCGCCGAGGTGTCGAGGCTGCCTTGGAAGTTTTCGTTCGGGAAGGCATTTCTCCAGAACAGGCGGCGGACGGTCAGTGGGCAGTCGAAAGCTGGGACGATGCTGGCTTCCCTGATGATGAGGCGCCCTCCGAAGAACTGGAACATGGTTGCAGCGTTTGGAATGAGGCCAGTGCTGCCGCATTCCAGGCAGTCTTTCCGGACTGGCGCGAAACGAAACGCTCAGGTGGCGCCAATCTGGCGCTTCTGCTAGAGCCGGAAATTCAACTCGCCACCCGCAGCCGTGCGCTCGCGATGATGCGAGAGCTTGTCGACAGAACTGTTCCCGAAGATTCGAATCTGTTCGGACTTGCGTGCGCTGTGGCATCCAGTATCGAGAATGGCTTCCGGCAGCAGGAGTTGGCCAAAAGTGTCACGGCTCCCTACAACGCCCTGTATGGGCCTGCGCTAAATGATCCCGAGAAGGTCGACGCTGCCGTCAGGGGTGTCTTTGCGGCGATCGACGCGCTGGAAGCGGCAACATCTGACTCTCCCGACCAGCTTCCGGTAATGTCGTCCGCTCATCTTTTCGAGGGAAAAGAAACTCGGCCATGGACGGGCGTGAAAGACTGACACGCCACCCTTGATCCAGTTGACGGCCCCGGCGTGCGCGGCAACTATGCGACGACGATAGGCTGGAAATCCTTGCGATGTGCGGTCGATTTACGCGCTTTCTACCATGGTCGGAAGTTCACCGGCTTTACCGTCTCACTCTCGACGCCGAGAAGCAGCGGAATGACGAACCGCGCTACAACATCGCGCCGACACAGAACGTCTTCTTTGTCACGGCCGGCGAGGAAGGCAATCACAGCCTCAAAGAGGGCCGTTGGTGGCTCGTTCCATGGTGGGCGAAGGAGATGCCCAAGGCGGCAATGTTCAATGCCAGGATCGAGACCGTCGCGACCTCTGGCGCCTTCAAGGATGCCTTCAAGTCGAAGCGGTGCCTGATTCCGGCAGACGGCTTCTATGAATGGACGAAGAGCCCGGCCGATGGCGGCAAAGACCCATGGTTCATTTCGATGCCGGGCACGAAGCCGTTCAGCTTTGCAGCCCTGTGGGCGCGAAATGACAAGCTGGACGTCACGAGTTGCACGATCATTACCGAACCAGCGGCTAAGCCAATGTCGGAGTTGCATGACCGCCAGCCTGTGATCCTCGACCCGGCCTACTATGACGCCTGGCTTGACCCTGCGACGCCGGTGAGCGATCTGACAGACATCCTCTCTCACGACATCGACGGGAAGCTACAGTTCCACCGTGTCAGCCGGGACGTGAACGCGTCCACGAAGGAGAGGCAGCGAAACGATAGCCCGCACATGATCCAGAGGATCGAATTCATGTCTGAACCGCTTAATCCCCTATGACAGGCCCCGATCGAGGAGGAGCCTCAGCGTGAACATCGAAGAGATGCCGGGCGAAAACCATTTCCAGAACAGCTTCCTGGAATACCTTTGGGCGCTCGTCGACCAAGGCAAGTTCAATGACGACCGGCCGGAAGATGCCGTTGTCGCGAAGCTGAGAGACACGCCGCTCGACGACCTATCCTATGATGAATACCTCCTATTCGAGGAGCGCGTGAGGCCGTTGGTCGAGGAGTGGCATTACCGCTGGCAGACGTTCGAAGATGAATACCTCACGCGGCGTTCGCCCGACTATTATGACGTGAAAGACGATAGCCAAGGCGACCTATTCGGCGATTGATCGACATCCAGGGATCAGGCCACCTTCGTCTTATGGTAGCGAAGCCTCCCAAGCGCCCGCACTCATATCCTGATCGCAACATCGATTGTCAGGAGGCGCTGGAGATTGAACTGCAAGCGTTCTTCGAGCGAGCCCAATACGGCGGCTGGAATTTCCACGACATCGCCCGTGCGACGCGCACACTACTTTGGGCGCAGCGGCGGGCGATGGAAGAGAACGCCAAGTTGGAAGCCGACTTGGCGATCATGCGGGCGATGGCGCGGGTGGCGAGATAGACCTGCCCCCTATTGGTAAGCCGAATTGTTGGAGCCTATTTTTCGCGGCGTTTCTAGACGCAAAATTTATTTCGTGCTTCCTCTTGAAGCTCTTTTTGGCGGTTTCTAACTCATTTTCGTCGAGGCTACGGCTCGGCAAAAATGGCGTCGCAGGAGACGCTGCGACGCTTCTTGTAACCCATGTTGCTTTACGGAGGATATGGCTATGAGAAGCCCTGAATACGCCCCCCTTTTCCGTTCGACGGTCGGCTTCGACCGTCTTTTCGACATGCTTGAAAACAGCACGCGGACCGATTGGCCGCCCTACGATATCGAAAAGAAGAGCGAAAACGAGTACCGCATCATCATGGCGGTCGCCGGCTTCAGCCCAGATGAAGTTGAGCTGACTCAGCACGGCCCCGAACTGACGGTGACCGGTCAGAAAAAGCCGGACGAGAGTGACCGGGAGGTTCTGCACCGTGGCTTGGCTATCGGCAACTTCAAACAGGCGTTCAAGCTCGCTGATCATGTGAAGGTTGCGACAGCCTCCCTGGACAACGGCCTGCTCACGATCGACCTCGCACGCGAAATCCCCGAGGAACTGAAGCCACGCCGCATCGCGATCACGTCGGCTGCGGGCGCCGCCTCGGTTGTCACTGGCAAGACCGAGCAGATCAGTCAGGACACCAGGCAACCGCGCAAAGCGGCCTGACCCGGCCGGCCATAACTCACCTTAACGCTGCGGTCCGCCTCCCGGTGGAATCCGGGAGGCTACAGATTGCGGAGAATGGAGATGACCGACTTACACAGTTTTCCCGACACCTATCGCCAACACGAACAGCCGGCGCTCGCTTCGGACGTGTTCGGCCAGCCGGACGACGTTCTGAATAGCCGCCACCTAACTCGCGAGGAGAAACGTACAGTGCTGGCATCCTGGGCGTCCGATATGCACGCCGTTCCCCACGTGCCTTCGCTTCGCCAGCTCCCAGACGGTTCAATCATTAAAGTCGATGACATCCTTCGTGCCCTCAAGGCGCTGGATGAACGCGTCGACCTGGGATCCGCGGGCGGGAGTGGCGTCCCGCTATGGCAGCGGTCGTTCAAGCGTCGCCGGACCTGGGACTTGAGGAAGTTCTCCCGGTACGGCCGCCGGCCCGATGATGATGACGATCCACCGCCTTGTCCGGCTATCGCTGCCACCCGACCGAAAAGCGGCGGAGGCGCTGCGTTCGCCGTCCCGGAGCCAGTTTTGGCTTAAGCACTTGATCGTGCCAGCGTGGTCGTTGGGTACGGCCACGCTCTCACCGAAGGATTCCCAACGGAGGAAGTAATGCTCGAAATCAACCGATACTTCGATCGACCGGTCTACCTGGCGGATGGCCCAGGCGTCGTGCGTGAAATACGAGATGCTGCCGACGCAATTGAGTTCCTGGAGGAATGGCCACCCGAGCTGAGGGATACGGCCTCCGAAGTAGCTCTGCGCGTGTGCCGCCGCGCACACGACGGCCTCGTGCCCATCTCTGCCGCCCGAACCGCGATAGAGGGCTTCGCCAAGATGTCAGGCATCCTTGAGGATGGTGCAGCCATTCAAAAGTCCCCGGACCCGGTCACGATAACAATGGCGTGAACGACTGCAACTGCTTGCACGCTGCGTCATTCTCAGCGGTCTAAGAGGTATTCGCGATGCTCTTAAGCCCAGCAGGAAATCGGCCCGATCCAGACTTTGGGCGAAATGCAAGAATTGCGCTCGCTTACATTATGTGGGGTGCGTTGATCGCAGGGGTGATCGCTATATTGGCAACCTTGGCGCACTAGCGATGGCCGGGCACGCGCTCCTCGTACCTCAGTCGCAATGACGCGGCGTGCGGCATTCCGGCTTGCGTTCGTGGGGGCTGCCGTAGCCGCGACAGCCCATATCTTGGCCAATGGCCTCGCATATCGCGAGTACACCCTACTGGGCACGAGTCTTCTCGATGGCGGGTGGGTGACGGCAGGAGGCCTCCTGCTGATGCTCTATGGCCTCTACAAGTTCTTCGCCGGCGGGATTTCTGATTGAGCCGCCGCCCGTGGCGCTGGCCTCGCCTATGCTATCTGGCAGAGCTTCCGCGCGTTTTTCTGGCCCCGGACGCAATTCGTCAGCACTCGCCAGAATTTGCACTCCCGTCCTGGACGATGGAACACGTCGGTTGGTTTACGGCAGGTGCCAAAATGGCAGCAATGGCGATCAGAGTGAAGCAAGATGCGGAAAGCAATGTGCATCCGATTGCGGCCTGCCATTCGCCATTCCGTCCCCCGGCCAATGCTGCGCGTCCAAACACATATGCAACGTAGCCGAGTCCAATCACTACAACAGCCACCGGAACGAATATCATAGCCCTTCGCCTTGCTGTGGAGGTTCGCCTTTCGACCCATTGGCCGGTGCGCTCCGTTCGACTTTCAACTTCGGAGAAGAAGAGACGTTCCTACACAAATAGCTGCATTAGTAAGAGCCAGGCCACCCCGTGTCATCCCGGCGCTTCGTCAAGTCCGGGAAGGGGACCGGAAGTGATACAAGGTTCCCAAAATGGAAAGCCCGCCGCGCTGGGGTTTTACGCGACGGGCTCTTTGCTGTTTGCGGTGCCGCCGTCGCGGAAAGTGGCTTGAAGGACCGCGACTGCTTCTAACTACGGAAACGGCGCTGGGTTCCTCTGCGGCCCCGGATTGCGCGTTACGCGTGCTGCTGAGATTCTGCGGCTATGGTAGACAAACCGCCGAAGCGTCCGAATTCTTACCCAGACACGCATATTGATTGCCAGGAGGCTCTGGAAGAGGAGATGAAGGCGCTGATTGAGCGAGTGCAGCGGGCGGGCTGGAACTTCGACGATATCGAGCGGGCTACGCGGACGCTTCTGTGGGCGCAGCGGCGGGCGCTGGAGGAGAACGCCAAGTTGGAAGCCGACTTGGCTATTATGCGGGCGATGGCGCGGGCGGCGAGTTAGACGTGCACTCTGTGGGCAAGATTAGGTTCAATAAACGCAATAGCGAACCTAAAAAATGGCGCTAGCTGAGGCTGTAACCGGCCTTCCGATGATTCACCTTCCAGCTTTCGCGACTCCCTTTGTCAGGAGATAACAAGAGCCGTTGACGACTGCCAGCATCGTCCCCTCGTGGGCATAGTGGCCAATCAACAAGCGCCGGCGCGACCAGGCCAATATTTGAGCCGGCGGTTAGAACAGGTCCAGGGTCAATTTCTTTGAGATTCCCAGCCCGAACATAAACTGGTTCTCATCGCCGAATTTCACGATTGGAGAGTCGGCTGCGTCGCCGACCAGTTTGCTATACGAGGCCTCCGCATTGAGGAACCATGTTGGCCGGAACTCATACTTGGCGGTCCCCCTAAGACCGAAACTCTTGAAACCGCCATCCGGCTCGAATGCAGCGACCCGGAAGCCGGTATTGGCTGACTCAACCGTCGAAACGCCGAAGTAGCCATCCATATAGTCGCTCGAAGCAGCGGTTGCGAAGGGACCAATCTTCAATTCCAACTCATTAGTCGGACGCGCAACGGCGTTGACGCCAAACTCCCCGACCACGCCCTCCGCCCCACCAAAGGCATAACGGGCTTCACCCCATACTTCCGCGTTTGCCCACTCATAGCTGGCCCTTAGCCCAGCCTCAAAAGTTGCGTCGACATCGTCCAGACCGGACAGGTCTGAATCACCATCGAAGTCACGATCCGACGTGTAATTGAAGGAGGGGCCGAACGATAAGCCCCCGCGTTCGGGAGTTAGGCTTCCGATGGTAAAAAGGCCTGGAATGCTCAGGTACCCCACTCCGATGATTGGAAACGCGGAGACCTCGTAGTCGGATGACCCCTCATATTCAGGCTGCACCCTGCCACCAAACCCAAGCTCAATAATAAGATCGATATCGTTCTGTGCGCCGGAATCGTCGGCATAGTCAGCCGACCAAACTTGGGTTGCGAGCAAAGTCGCGAATGCGGCGATGGGGAGACGAAGGGTCATTGGATACCTCGGACGCTGCAAAGGCGTTTGTTAGCAGTGTGTCATTGGGAGAGCGGCCGCAACCTTTGGAGGGTTGGAAAGGCGAGGCGACCAGGACATGGGCCAGTCGCTGTGTCCTTATTATCACCGAACCCCTCGTCAGCGTCTGTCACCACATTCGAGCGCCTGGCCCGCTGACGACCGTTATTGGTGCGGGCAAGGAGAGATATCTCGGCTAAAGGCAATCCCGCACGATGAATGGGACGTCGAATGCCGCACCGAGAAGACGGTCATCAAAATCCTATTCCGGATGAGTTCGCACACAAGATATCGCCGCGCCGGCAACTGGCCAGTCAAATGTGCTTCCCTTCCGATCGCTATGAGCCGAGGCTCAGGTATGACGGAAAGAGCCTGGAGTGGCCGGGCGCCACCCTCTGACCCCCGCGCGCAGCGGCATTCCCCTCGGACCGTCGCCTTCTGACCTACTTGCCGTGGTCGTGCTCGGGGCCAAAGACGTCGAGGAACAATCTGACCGCCAGGCAACTTTCTTGGAGATCGCGATTTTGCGGTTCCGGAACGTGGTTGAGGGAAGCGCCGCATATGAAACTCGTTCTCGGTCGCGTCTGGACTCTCGTGAGAACCGCAGTCGTTGGCTTCATCAACGACAATGCGCTAACCCATGCTGCGGCCATGGCGTTCTATGCAGCCACATCGCTTGCGCCCATTCTGCTCATCGTAATTGCCGTTGCCGGCCTTGCGGTAGGGCGAGATGCTGCCCAACTAGCGGTAACTGCGCAGTTGACCGGTCTCCTGGGTCCGCAGGTTGCCGACTTGCTCAAGTCGATCATCGAGGGGGCTTCCAACAGCACCAGCGGAGTAATTGCCGCCTCAGTTGCGCTTATCACTCTTATCGCGAGCGCATCTGGCGTATTTGGGGAAATGCAGTCTTCGCTTAATCAGATTTGGAAGGTCGAGCCCACTTCCACAAGCCTGTCCGGGCTAGTGAGAGCCAGAGCCGCAAGCCTGGGACTGGTCGCGTCGCTGGGATTTCTGCTGCTGGTATCGCTCGCTGCGAGCGCTGCAATTTCGGGGCTCGGGGGCTTCATCAATTCGCGCCTGCCGTTCGGCGAAGTCATCCTTTCGTTCGTCAACACCATCGTGTCACTGTCACTCGTGGCATTGCTCTTTGCTGGGATCTACAAAGTTCTGCCTGATCGTTCGCTGGCATGGAGAGACGTCCGTTTCGGCGCGGTGACGACGGCCGTTCTCTTCACCATTGGGAAGTCCTTGATCGGATGGTATCTCGGAACGAGCGCAGTGGCCTCGTCCTACGGTGCGGCAGGCAGCTTGATTGTTTTGCTCTTGTGGGTGTTCTACTCATCCTCGATTTTTCTTCTCGGCGCAGAACTCACTCGCGCCTACGCCACGAGCTTCGGGACCAGGCCAGACCTGAAGCACATCACGACTTCGATCGCCGACGATCCAATTCCTCCCCAGCCGCCGGTCAGTGCAAACAGTAGCCCCTTTCTCACCGTTACGCTGATCGCATTTGTCTCGGCGCTGACGACGGCAATAGCCATTACGAAGCGTTTCGATCGGACCGGTCCCCAATAGCCGGACTGTTCGTTGGATGCGCCAAGTGCCAGGTCGTTCCGCCGCAGACTGGACAACCAGGTAAGACGTTGTCGCGAACCGTCGCGCTCACGTTAGCGCATCGCTCGCACGCAAACATTTCCCCGGTTGGTGCAACTGTCCCAGCTTTGACTTTTCGTGGTTCTCGCACGTCCCAGGGCGGATCGATCGACAGCCCTGGTCGGTGTTCGTGTGGCGCGAATTTAAAGGCCGACAGCGAGCCATTTGTTTCCAGATAGGCGGCTCGGACCTGCCCAAGATGCTCGACATCTTTCAAACGCAGTTGCTCAAACAGCTCGTCGTGCGCAAAATTTGAGATCTCAAGGGCTTCGCAGTTGATGATACCGTCGCGAATGATCTCGATGCTTTTGCCCTCGATCACGTCCTCCAGCCGGGGATTGCGTGCGAGGATGTAGCTGAGAGCCTTGTCGAGGAGTATCACCACAGTGATCACCACCATGCAGTGGACGAGGGGCACGTCTGGATAAAACATGGCGTCGCCGACCGCGGAGCCGAGCGCGATGACCAGCAGAAATTCGACGAGCGATAACTGAGCGATCGACCTGCTGCCAATCCAACGGATTAAAACGAGCGTGTAGCCGTAGATGATGATCGTGCGGACGGCGATCTCCGCAAGAAAAAGCGGGGGCTCGTTTCCAAACAACATTCGCGGGAGATCGAACGCCGCAACCGGATCATCCATACGTTCACCTTTCGAGCCCCGGTGCCTGGCGCCACGTGTTTTTGGCCGAGCCTAGACTTAGCTTATCCGGGATAGCGATGGATAGCGCTCCGAGGTCTACGAAACGACGTACCGCAGCCATTCCAGCCCAATCAGCGCTCAAGACCGCGGCTTCAAATACGCATCGGCGGGCCGGGTCCCGAACTCCCAAGGCTTCTGCTCGTGTGAGCGCAGCTTGGTGACGCGGCTGCGCGAGACAGGCGAGAGGCCGAGTTCGGCTGCATATTTGTGCATGATCTCCAGTTGCTTGGTGGCGATCGCCGGCCAAGGCGACTGCTGGATGTAGCCGGAGGGCAGCGTGATCAACAGCGGCGTCTCGGCAAGCTTGCGCTCGGCTTCCACCCAACGGCCATAGGCCTGGCAGTAGGCCGCAAGAACCGCGCGATCGTTGTCTCCGATGATGCCGCGCAGATGCAGGCTCGCGGCAAACCCTTGAGCAGGGCAGGGGTCTGAGCCCGGGTGTTGCTGGCGCGCTTGCGCGGGCTCTCCTGCAGGATGGAATGGACCTTGTCCCACAATGCCCGGCTGATGATTGCCTCATGTTCACCGGGATAGCTGCTGCCCTTGTGCACGGCCTCGCCGATGTACACCCGGTTGAGCAGCTTGTATGGGAATCGGCGCCGAACTTTGACCCCCGTATGCAGGCCGCATAGAGCTTTGATTTGCCTGTCTGAATCAAAAAAACGGTCGGGTTCATAATCGGCGCCGATGGTGACCCCAAAGGTAGGGCGAATTCATTAGCAAAGTCATGCACTTGTGGCCTTTCAGACTGGGGTCAAAGTTCGGTGCTGATTCACAGCCCGATCTCCTTGACAACGGCCCGTGCGGGGAAGCGGCCCGGCCGTTCAAGCAGCTCCCGAAAATACGGGTGGAGTTTGGCCGGAGTAGTGCCCGCTGGGACCCTGAGAAGATCAAACGGCTCGTTCGGTTCGTCACCTTGGGAACCAAGCTCTTCAAGGTTTTCATTTTGTATCGCATGTGCGA
The DNA here is from genome assembly GCF_044326205.1 of Mesorhizobium sp. IMUNJ 23232. Taxonomy (NCBI): domain Bacteria; kingdom Pseudomonadati; phylum Pseudomonadota; class Alphaproteobacteria; order Hyphomicrobiales; family Phyllobacteriaceae; genus Mesorhizobium; species Mesorhizobium sp. IMUNJ 23232. The sequence continues at coordinate 46,666 of NZ_JBIRCY010000038.1, read as the reverse complement.
AGGCGTTTCGCAGACCAATAGTTGCGTATTCTTCGCTGCGCAGGCTGACTTTGAGTTTGACCGAGCGAAAGCGCCCAACGCGATCACGTGCCAGCAATTGCCAGCCATAGTCGTCATCCGTAGTGTCGCGAAAGACAAAGCCAAGAAGCTTCTCGTCCAGATCTGCCCACCACGAAAGTTCCTCTGCCATAACGCGCGCTAGGGATCTGCGCGTGCCAAGGGTATAGAGATCGAAGCGCCTTCGCGAGACGGGCTTGCTGAGAAGATGGTCCCTATCGCGTCGCGCTTTTTTGTGTTTCGCAGCGCCCATTTACCCGACTCGAAAGGGCGCCTTGGACATGAGGCGGCTAGCTGTTGCAATGGCAAAATGCGCATCTCGGGCAAGAACATCTTCGGCAAATCCTCCCTCGCCGACGGAACGCCTCACCAGGTTGTTGGGGTCGTTTACATTCCGGAAGTGAGAGAGAGGGTTGCGGAGGTCCGCCAGTCGTTTGAGATCAGCAACCTCTTCCGATGAGAGAAAACCCATAGCTAAGCACCGCCTGAGTGTCTCATGAAACCCCACCTTCGCGGGAAGGTCTTCTCCTGCCACGTGCAGAAGCCCAGCCAGATTGTTTTCTGCAAGCGACTGACAAAGTAAAATGGTCGCGGCAAAATTGCCGTAAACGAATGAGGACCGAGCTTCAGTCAGCGCCGTATGAGCTACGGTTCCTCCAAAGAGAAGTGTTCCGCCGCTCCCCAAGCAGCGCCCGTGGTCGATCAAGTAGTGATACCGGGCGAGTCGACCCGGTAGATCATCATGCAGCTCCGCCAATAGTAGCTGGAGAAGTGCAACATCTGATGCAGCTGAGAAGAGATCGGATACGTCATCGTTCGAGTCAATCACGGGTCAGCTCCGTGGCACAAATTGCCATGTTTGTGCAATATTTGATAAAGGCAGCCTACCGTTCCGTAGGGAAGCCGAACGAGCTACCTCAGCGCCGCACAAAGTGGATCGAATGTCGGACATCGCCATTGTCATCGCACTGCAAGTTTCGCATTGGAAGTGCGCCATCGGAAATGCTAGTAGCGCTTTATCCGTCGTTCTCGGTTTGTGCGTTTTTAGTCGCATAAGGTTGCAGTATGGGACCGGGACCGGGTCACCTCCGTTCACGAAATAGCGCCTAGATTGGTGTTGCGAGCGCCCGCCCCTTGATTCGCCGCTTGGGGATGGAGGAGAAGGCAATAACGACCGGTCTGGATGTTACCGGCGGTTTACAAGGCGCAACACGTTAGATGCAAAATCGCTATTTCCGTGACGTTTCCCTTGGGTGGCGAGCCCTACGCTCGGACGAGTTCACTGCTCCTCCCAGAAATCCGCGTACAAATGCCTTTGCCTGGTCTTTCTCCTCAGCCGATGTCGAGCTCGACTTGGTCCAGAGGCAGACGTTTCGATTCTTCTGGGAGGGCGCGCATCCGCTGAGCCACCTTGCACGTGACCGCCAGAAAACGACCGGCGATCCCGACAACGATCTCGTCGCTATTGGTGGTTCCGGGTTCGGCATCATGGCCATCGTGGTCGCCGTCGAGCGCGGATGGGTCTCGCGCGACGAGGCGGTCGCCCGGCTCGGCACTATGCTGTCGTGCCTGGAACAGACACCGCGATACCACGGCATGTTTCCGCATTTCATAAACGGGCGCACGGCGGAGACTATTCCCTTCAGCCGCAAGGATGAAGGCGGCGATGTGGTCGAGACGGCGTTACTGTTCCAAGGGCTTCTCTGCGCCCGTCAGTATTTTGACCGCGCTGCCCCTCAGGAGCGGAATCTCCGTCATCGTATCGACCGGCTTTGGCGTGAAGCCGAATGGGACTGGTACAGGCGCGACGGCGGCAACTATCTTTACTGGCACTGGAGTCCGAGGCACGGGTGGGCGATGAACCGAAAAGTCGCCGGCTGGAACGAGGGCCTGCTGGCGTACGTGCTCGCCGCCGGTGCGCCCGATCATGCGATCGACCCCGAGGTCTATCACCAGGGGTTCGCGTCGGGGCCGGGTTTCCGCAATGGGCGGAGCTACCATGGCATCGAGTTGCCGCTCGGCATGGATCATGGCGGCCCGCTGTTCATAGCGCATTATTCCTTCTGCGGCCTCGACCCGCGCGGGCTGACGGATCGCCATGCCGACTACTGGGAGCAGAATGTTCGCCACACCCGCATCAATTACGAGCATTGCGTTGCCAATCCACACGGCCACGCGGGATACGGGCCGGATTGCTGGGGCCTGACATCCAGTCACGGTCCGAAAGGCTATGTCGCCCATGCGCCGGGTAAGGATATCGGCGTGATCACCCCGAGTGCAGCCCTCTCAAGCTTTCCCTATGCAGCCGAAGAGGCGGTGCGCGCCTTGCGGTATTTCCTGGCCAAGCCAAAGCATCGCATCTGGGGCCGGTTCGGTTTCGTTGATGCCTTCTGCGAAAGTCGTGACTGGTACGCGCGGACCTATCTGGCGATCAACCAAGGCCCAATCGTCATTATGATAGAGAATTTCCGGACCGGCCTGCTCTGGAACCTCTTCATGAATGCGCCGGAAGTGCAGGTCGGTCTGCGCAAGCTGGGTTTTACCAGCCCGCATCTGTCGCAAGGCCGAGACGCAATGGCTATGCTTACGGAGTGACGCTGACCTCAACCTCCATGGCGACGAAGTCCTCTGGTGCACCGACATAGCCACCGACGATCGGCATGATCTGACGGTTGCTGCGGGCGACCGCGACCGGGATCAGGCTGGCTCCACCTAGCCGGCGATGCGTCGGGTCGAAGGCAATCCATCCAGCGCCGGGAAGATAGACCTCCGCCCAGGCATGTGTCGAACCGGGATCATCGATGCGGGCTTCAGCATCGAACAGATAACCCGAGACGGCGCGGGCGCCGAAGCCGAGATGGCGTACCGCCTCGATGAACAGGGCAGCGATATCGCGGCAGGAGCCGCTCGCCAGCGCCAGCGTTTCCAGCGGCGTCTGCGTGCCTTCCTCGTCGCGGACGCGATACGCCACGGAGCCGAGGACGCCCGCGTTGAGGTCCTTCAGCAGCGAAAGCGTGTCGGTCGAGGCGCCGCTGACGAAGGCACGTGCCCATGCCCCCAGCCTTCCTGTCGAATCTTCATGTTCCGGAATGTGCAACGCGCCGAGATCGGCCAGGTCATCGCGGGAATATTGAAACGGGAAGGAATGCGCCTCGGGCGCGATTCGGAATACTGGCCACGCCTCGGCCAATTGTTCGACGGTCAGATTGCTGGTGATGACCAGTTCGGAAGTCGGCTCCGCGAACGTGCCGGTGGCAATCAGATTGCCGAAGACGTCCTGCGTCCAGTCGAGTTGCGCATCAGGAGAGCAGCCAAGCGAACTCGCCAGCACGACGACGTCATGGCTGCTGCGAGGACGGAGCATCATGCGATGGGGCTGGAGCACGACAGGGCGCGCGTAGCGGTAGGTCGTCCTGTGGCGAATGGTCAGCTTCATGCGCCCCGCCGAAAAGCTTTCTGCGGCGCCGTCATCCTCGATAGAACTCTCATGCGAATGCTCCGAGGTTTGCTCACGGCGTACACGAGGGACAACGCAGTCCTAACAAGATTGTTGCTGCGCTGCACAAAAAGATCGGCAAGAGCCCGCATAGGAGTTAGGGTGTGACGTGGTTGGGCACTGATGCTTATTCATGCGACCGATCGGAGCGACCGCCGTCCTTCGTCTGTGACTTAAAATTAAGCGTGTGAAATTCCTGACCTGTGGAGTCCTCGGTTCCGATGCCGTTGTTTTCCGTGAACCATTTGACGGTCTATCGCTACCGACGACCGGTCCGCTTCGGCGAGCACCAGCTGATGTTCCGGCCGCGCGACAGTTACGATCAGCGGCTCCTCGATGTGTCGCTCAACGTCGATCCTGAGCCGCAGGCCGTTCGCTGGACACATGACGTCTTCGGCAACTGCGTGGCGCATGTAAGCATGTCCGAAATGGCGCAGGAGCTACGTTTCGAGACCAGCATTCGACTGGATCATACACCCCAGGCCGTTCCCGATTTTCGCATCGACGAGAAAGCATTGCTGTACCCCTTCCGCTATTCCCCAGACGAACTGCCGGACCTGGAAAGCACGATCCGACGACAGTTCGACGACGATGGCGGTGACGTGGATAAGTGGGCCCGCCAATTCACCAGTGGGAGCAATGCCATCGAAACCGGCGCGCTGCTGATGACGCTATGCTACGCGATCCACGAAGGCTTTACTTACCAGCGCCGCTCCCAACACGGCACGCAACCACCGCTCGTGACGCTGCGATCGAGACATGGCTCGTGTAGGGATTTTGCCTTGCTGATGATGGAGGGTGTCCGCGCGCTCGGCTTCGCCGCCCGTTTCGTCACCGGTTACATTTACGTGTCAAGCCGCGATGGAAAGCCCAATCTGGGTGGGGGCTCGACCCACGCCTGGTGCCAAGTTTATCTGCCTGGCGCCGGATGGGTCGAGTTCGATCCGACGAACGGCATCGTTGGCAACCGCGACTTGATAAGAGTGGCGGTTGCGCGCGATCCTGGACAGGCCGTTCCGCTATCCGGGAGCTATTATGGAAAGGCCTCGGACGATCTCGGAATGACAGTCCAGGTCAATGTAACAACCGAACGACATGTCGATGCCTGAACGATCACATCGTAAAGCAACTGGGCGAATTTCCAGGCGTTGATGGAGTCAGCAAACAAGGGGCATCATGAAGATCCGAGCCGGTTTCACGCTTGCCTACCAATGCCCCCAACCGACGCAGATGCTGCTCGTGCTCGACGTGCATCCTTCCCGCCGGCCGGACCTCCTCACCGATGCGACCATCCAGTTTGATCCTCGGGTCGAAGCGCGCGGCTACATTGATGGCTTCGGCAACGGCTGCACCCGCATCACGGCACCGGCAGGGACAATCCAGATCTCGTCAGAGTTTCTTATCCATGACAGCGGCCGGCCGGATGTCGTAGCGTGGGACGCTGTCCAGCACGACATCAAGGACCTGCCCGACGACGTGCTCGTCTTCCTGCTTGGCAGCCGCTATTGCGACACCGACCGGCTCGGCTATTTCGCCTGGGCCAACTTCTCAAACACTCCACCCGGCTGGGCGCGGGTACAGGCCATCTGCGATTTCGTCCACAGCCACATCGCCTTTAACTACCAGAACGCCGACGCATTGCGCACCGCCTATGGCGGCTTCACCGACAGGACAGGAGTGTGCCGCGACTTTGCCCATCTTGCGATCACGCTGTGCCGCTGCATGAACATTCCGGCGCGCTATTGCACAGGCTATTTGGGCGACATCGGCGTTCCGCCCGTCCCCGATCCGATGGATTTCAGTGCCTGGTTCCAAGCCTATCTCGGTGGCAACTGGTACACTTTTGATGCGCGCCATAACAAGCCGAGGATCGGGCGGATCCTGATGGCGACCGGTCGCGATGCCACGGACGTGGCGCTTTCGACCAGCTTTGGTCAATCGCAACTGGTAAGGTTCGAGGTTGTCACCGACGAAGTGACTTAAGCCGCGGTCGCCTTGAGCAAGCGGATCGCCGTGACGCCCGCTCTTGCCTTGGGCGAAGCCCTCTGGTCGTTGCGGCTCTAGCCTGACGCCCAGTCAGCCAGCGGTGACCGAAATAGTGGCGTGCCAACCAGCCAACCCATATGGTTTGTTGGGTTCAAGGCAGCATTTCCCGGAGGGATTTTGAGGCTGCCGAGACCTGATGGGGCTGCAAGACGCATAATGGTATTTGACCGACCAGTTGAGCAGATCTTAGGAATTGGCGCACTCGTGCTTCTAGGCGTCGGGTGCATTGTTGTTCTCTGGCCATTCCTCTCTGCCCTGATTTGGGCCGCTGTGCTCTGCTTCTCTACCTGGCCAATTTACCTCTGGTTCGAGGGACTTTTGGGAGGAAGGAGGACGCCTGCCGCGCTTCTCATGACACTCCTTGTAGCAGCCGTCGTCGTGGCTCCCTTTGCTATCTTGGTGGCAACACTGGCCGATAGTGTGGCGACTGTAGCCCAGGCGGTGAACCGCCTTCTTGAGCAAGGACCGCCCGCGCCGCCTGCCTGGGTAGCCGAACTCCCCTTAATAGGAGAGCGTCTCGCCCTCTATTGGCAGGGTCTCGCTTACAATGCACCGGCGTTCCTCGTCGAACTGACGAAGCTGATACGTCCCGCGACCGACATCGCCGTAGCCAGCGGTGCTGTTCTGGGCGTCGGACTCCTCGAACTGGTCCTAAGCGTGTTCATCGCGTTCTTCTTTTATCGGTACGGGCGCCAGATAGCGGCTTCTGCGCGCGGCAGTTCCGAGCGGATCGGTGGCACTCGCGCACGCCATCTGCTTTTGGTTGCTGGATCAACAGTCACCGGGGTCGTCTACGGTGTAATCGGGACGGCTATTGCGCAAGGACTGTTGGCCGGGCTCGGGTTTTGGATAGCAGGTGTGCCTCAGGCCCTGCTGCTCGGCTTCATCACCTTTCTTCTGTCCTTCGTGCCCGCCGCCCCTCCGCTGGTCTGGGGGTCTGTCGCGCTGTGGTTGTTCTTTCAGGGAGAGGTTGGCTGGAGCATCTTTGTCGCGGGATGGGGGCTGCTGCTGGTGAGCAGCATAGACAACCTGTTGAGGCCCTATCTCCTAACGCAAGCGAACAGCTTGCCCGTGTTACTCAGTTTCTTCGGCTTCCTCGGCGGCATTTTGGCCTTCGGCTTCATCGGGGTGTTCCTCGGCCCGGTGCTGTTAGCTGTGGGATACAGCCTGTTTCTCGAATGGCAGGCGACCGACAAGAACGAGAGGCAGCCTCCTGTTGATTGATCTACCCGCGGAAGACGTCGCGTGCCGCGCACAGCGCGGTGCCAAAAACATGTGGGAGGCGGCCGTTCTGGTCGCCTCCGCCTCCTGGATTGTTATCGTCAGCCCTTGATTGCGATCCGCTTGGCCTGCGATTGTGCCTTGGCGGTTTTGGGCAAGATCACGGTCAGCACGCCATTGCGGAAGTGTGCATCAACCTCGTCCTGCTCGACCTCGTAACCGAGCGGGATGCGGCGCTCGAACCGGCCGTAAACTCGCTCGGAGAACTGGCGGTCCTTGTCCTCAGTCTCCGAACGCTTCTCACCCTTGAGCGTCAGCACACCGTCATCGAGCAGGACCTCGACGTCCTTCTCCTCCAAGCCGGGCACCTCCGCCGTGATGCGGATTTCCTTCTCAGTGTCGGAAATCTCGACGCTTGGCCAATTGGCGCCACGCGAGGCAAAGCCCCCGAACGACGGCAGCCGCGTATCGAAGCCGCGGAAGACGTCGTCGAACAACCGGTTCATCTCGCGATGCAGTGCCATGAAGGGATCCCGGTCGTTGTCGCGATAAACGGCCGGTGTCTGGTTGGAATCCCGTCCCCACGGGATGAGATCACGAATGGTCATGTGTCTTCTCCTTGTGCTTGCAATGTGCAGAACGACCCTGGGCGCCGGCAATGCTACCGGCGCCGGGAATCGTCGCGTCTCTGGTGAGCAGCGCCTTACGCAGCCTGCTTGTTCGCCTCGACCTGCGCGACCGTCGGCGTGGCATCGCCGGCTGCTATGGCGATGCGCCGCGGCTTCATCTCCTCAGGCACCTGACGCACCAGGTCGATGATCAAAAGGCCGTTTGCCAGCGAAGCCCCGCCGACCCTCATGTGATCGGCAAGTTCGAAGCGGCGGGCGAAACGCAGCGCCGCAAGCCCGCGGTGCAGGTACTCGGCCCCTTCCTCTTCGTTCCGCTCGCCGGTGACGACCAGAAGGTTCGGCTCCAGTGTGATGTCGAGATCGCCCTCGGCAAAGCCCGCCACCGCGATGGTGATGCGATAGGATTTCTCACCGGTGCGAGCGATGTCGTAGGGCGGCCAGTTATCGACGGCCTGAAGCCGGCTCGCGTTTTCGAGCAGGTTGAAGACCCGGTCGAAGCCGATGCTCGACCGGTAGAGCGGCGAGAAGTCGAATGCGGTTCTCATAGCTATATCCTCCAATGAGCAACATAGACATGAGGAGCGCCAAGAAGCCGGCGCTCCCTGACTGTACCGGCCCCGTCTGGCGACCGGCAAATTGGATTTGAGAACTGTTTTTTGTTGCGTCAAGACCCCGAAGAGATGCTGAAAGCGAACGGGAAACTGTCAGGGCGAAACATCGCTCGGAGGCAGCGTGGCCACTGCGATGCTTTGGGCGGACGACCCGTTCTCGGGCCCGTCGACGAGACCGCAATCGCGGAGAGATTTGCGACCGGGCTTCTGTTCAGGAACTGTGAGAGGCCTCGGCTTGGCACGAATACGAGTGTTGATGGGTGAAGGCCGGCCGGTACCGGGAACCGTTGCTGCGCTGGTCGAACTGCCCGATCCGGACGAGCATCAATAGCGCCTATCAGTGTATCGCTATGAGGCCCTCGATCGCCTTCCACTCGGACGGTTTGATCAGACGATTGTGCGCGACGCGCACCGAATGTAGTGCCCCCTCCAGTTCACGCTCCCAATAGCTGAGGAAACCCTTCAACTCGGGAAACTCCGGCGCGAGGTCGTAGTCCTGCCAGACATAGAGCTGCAACAGGCTCGGGTGATCCGGAAGATGATAGTGGATCTCGGCTGTCGTGAGGCCGTAGCCTTCCATCTGCAGGCGGAACTCCCTGCTGACCCTCGTCACCATATGATTCTCCTTTGGCGAACCTCAGGCATCCAGCCTGTCGAAGCTGTGAGAGAACTCGCAGGACGCGGATTGGCGCGCCGATGCATCGCTGTCGAGCTGCCGCAGCGCATCCATGATCTGATCGAAGGAGATTGGCTGCTCAGCACCTGGCGGCTGCCGCAGCGCCGGCATCGATTCCACGGCGCAGGCGTCCGAAGCCCACGATGACAGAATGGCGCGTTTTTCCTGTAGTTCGAGCGTGGCCTCGCTGAGCACGTCGTCGGGGTGCTTGAAGTGCCTGGCCGGCGCAAGCAGGCGGTCAAGCGAAAGGTCCGACGTTTCGGGGGCGAGAGAGGGAATGATCGGCGAGAATTTCTGTCGGTTCATCGATGTCCTCCGTCTGCAAAAAACTCCTCGATTGCGTTCAGTTTCCGGCTGCACAGGGGCGGCACCGGGCTCGGATAATTTTGTTGGATCGCCGCGAAATTTCAAGCAGGAAGATTCCAGCTCGAACGAAATAGCTGCGTGATAACAGTCCGTTGGCACTTGAAAGTTGCGAGTGCTAAAATTTTTGTGCCGACCTCTTGAAACCGGAAAATTCCAAAACTAGCTCGATATTCGCGCGATGCCTGAGAGGGGTCGGCGCGCCCCGCACCGAACCGATATTGCCGGCCGGGTGCGGAGGAACCTCAAAATCTGTTTGTCCATGAGGAGAACGACATGACGTTCCGTCCATTGCATGACCGTATCCTGGTCCGCCGCATCGAGGCCGACGAAAAGACGGCCGGCGGCATCATCATCCCCGACACTGCCAAGGAAAAGCCGCAGGAAGGCGAGGTCATCGCCGTCGGCCCAGGCGCCCGCAACGAGGCCCGCCAGCTTCAGCCGCTCGACGTCAAGGCGGGCGATCGCATCCTGTTCGGCAAATGGTCCGGCACCGAGATCAAGCTCGACGGCGAGGACCTCATCATCATGAAGGAAAGCGACGTGATGGGCGTGATCGAACAGACCGCCACGCTGAAGAAGGCCGCCTGACGGCTTCTCGAACGTCAATCAGTCAACGAAGCTGCCTAATTGAAGGAGTGATCCAATGGCTGCAAAGGAAGTAAAGTTCCATACCGAAGCCCGCGAGAAGATGCTTCGCGGCGTCGATATCCTCGCCAATGCGGTGAAGGTGACGCTCGGTCCGAAGGGCCGCAATGTCGTCATCGACAAGTCGTTCGGCGCGCCACGCATCACCAAGGATGGTGTGACGGTCGCCAAGGAAATCGAGCTCGAGGACAAGTTCGAGAACATGGGGGCGCAGATGGTGCGCGAAGTGGCGTCGAAGACCAATGATCTTGCCGGCGACGGCACCACGACCGCGACCGTGCTGGCCCAGGCTATCGTCAAGGAAGGCGCCAAGGCGGTGGCCTCCGGCATGAACCCGATGGACCTGAAGCGCGGCATCGACAAGGCGGTGGATGCTGTCGTCGCGGAACTGAAGAGCAATGCCCGCAAGGTGACCAAGAACGACGAGATCGCCCAGGTCGGCACCATCTCGGCCAATGGCGATGCCGAGATCGGCCGCTTCCTTGCCGAGGCGATGGAAAAGGTCGGCAACGAAGGTGTCATCACCGTCGAGGAAGCCAAGACCGCCGAGACCGAACTTGAGGTGGTCGAGGGCATGCAGTTCGACCGCGGCTATCTCAGCCCGTACTTCATCACCAACCAGGACAAGATGCGCGTCGAGCTCGAAGAGCCCTATGTGCTGATCCACGAGAAGAAGCTCTCCAACCTGCAGGCGATGCTGCCGGTGCTGGAAGCGGTGGTTCAGTCGGGCAAGCCGCTGCTGATCATCGCCGAGGATGTCGAGGGCGAGGCGCTGGCGACGCTGGTCGTCAACAGGCTCCGTGGCGGACTCAAGGTGGCAGCCGTCAAGGCGCCGGGTTTCGGCGACCGTCGCAAGGCCATGCTGGAGGACATCGCGATCCTCACCGGCGGCACGGCGATCTCGGAAGATCTCGGCATCAAGCTGGAAAACGTGACGCTGCAGATGCTCGGCCGCGCCAAGAAGGTGGTGATCGAGAAGGAAAACACTACCATCGTTGACGGTGTCGGCCGCAAGGAGGAGATCCAGGGCCGCGTCGCCCAGATCAAGGCGCAGATCGAGGAGACGACCTCCGATTATGATCGCGAGAAACTGCAGGAGCGATTGGCGAAGCTGGCCGGTGGCGTTGCCGTCATCCGTGTCGGCGGCTCGACCGAGGTCGAGGTCAAGGAACGCAAGGATCGTGTCGACGACGCGCTGCACGCTACCCGCGCTGCGGTCGAGGAAGGTGTGCTGCCGGGAGGTGGTGTGGCGTTGCTGAGGGCCGCCAAGGCTCTTGATGCGGTGCAGGTCGATAATCCCGACCAGAAGACCGGTGTCGAGATCGTGCGCCGCGCCATCGAAACCCCGGTTCGCCAGATCGCCGAGAATGCCGGCGCCGAGGGCTCGATCATTGTGGGCAAGCTGCGCGAGAAGAGCGAGTTTGGCTGGGGCTGGAATGCCCAGACCAACGAGTTCGGCGATCTCTACAGCCAGGGTGTCATCGACCCGGCCAAGGTCGTGCGCACCGCCCTCCAGGACGCGGCATCGGTCGCCGGTCTGCTCGTCACAACCGAGGCGATGGTGGCCGAGAAGCCGAAGAAGGAAGCGCCGGTTCCTGCAATGCCGGGCGGTGGCGGAATGGACTTCTGAGATCTCGATGAAGCTGCCCGCTCCCTGATCGGGAGCGGGCGTCTGTCAGACCGACTTCGGAGGATGCCATGAATATGATGACAGGTATTGGAAGCGTTCCGTCTCCGACACATCCGGCCAAAGAGTTTCTGGCCCACGAAACGGAGTGCAGGAGCGCGCTGAAGCCGCTGCTGGACGGACTGATCGACATGGCCGAATCCGCCGGTTGGAGCCGCCGGACGGCTGCTTCCACGCTGATGTTCCTCGCCGCGCAGCACGTGTCGGCATCGGCGACATCCGTGAGCAGCGGATCGTGAAGCGCAGGCCTCGCTTCCGGGCGAGGTCTTTCCGGCATTGACGATGGTGGAAGCTCGCGCGAGCTCCACCGAACCGCAACGAAGGTCCGACATGATTCCAGGACGATTGCGTGAATGTCTGAAGACTCTGAGATGGAGCGCGGCAGACCTCGCCGAACAACTCGGCTGTCTCGAAAGCGAGGTGACTACCTGGCTTGACGGACGGGCCGTCGCGCCGATTGCGATAGCAGCCTGGCTCGAGGCACTGGTCAAGGCCCACAGGGCTCTGCCGCCACCCAGCCTAAGCAACCCGAAATCCACCCCGGTCAACGCACCGATCAAGCTGACGGATGTCGATATCGCCACACCTACAATCACGTATCCGGGGCCGGACGGCATCATCGTGCAGTCTGCCTACCGACGCCGCGCCACGCACGCGACTGCCGCACGTCCCGCGCCGCCGTCAGGACAACGGAAGGGAGTTTCGAGCCATGCAACACATCCGCTTTGAGGAACCCGTCACGGTCCTGGTCGGCATGGGATTGCCCGCAAGGATCGAGACTGTGTTGGAAGCATACGCCCTGCTGCAGGACTGGCCTGGTGCGAGCCGCAACAGCAGCCATGCCGTTGCGCTCAATGCCTGCAAGGCTGGCATTGCCGGCGAGATCGATGAGGAGACAGTGCGATCGACGTTCGTCGCCTTTGCCCGCCGCAACGACATACTCGTTCCGGACATGGACGCGCTAATGCCCGCAGTATCGACAGCATCGTCTCCCAGCGCAAATACCAGGACTTAAGCGATAGGGGTTAGGCCGCCGGCGTGGGCAAATCGGTCGGCCCATTTGCAAATCAGATGCTTTTTGCGATTGCTGGCCTTCTTGCAGATCGCGGCACAGGAATTTCGAGATGACGACAGAGACCACGGAAACGGAAACGAGAACCTTCGAGGCGGACGTCTCGCGGCTGCTCCACATGATGGTGCATTCTGTCTATTCCGACCGGGACGTCTTCCTGCGGGAGTTAATCTCCAATGCCGCCGACGCCTGCGAAAAGCTGCGCTACGAGGCGATCGGCCGTCCCGAACTGCTGGGCGACGACCCGAAGCAGCGCATTACGATCGCCGCCGATCCCGATAAGAAGCAGCTTGTCGTTGAGGACAACGGCATCGGCATGAGTCGCGATGAAATGGCGGAGGCGCTGGGCACCATTGCCCGATCGGGCACGCGTGCATTCGTGGAGCGCCTCGAAGCCGGCAAAGCAAACGAAGAGACGCAACTGATCGGCCAGTTCGGCGTCGGTTTTTACTCCGCCTTCATGGTGGCCGACAGGGTCGATGCAATCAGCCGTCAGGCGGGCAGGGGGGAAGCCTGGCGCTGGTCCTCCGATGGTAAGGGTTCCTATGATATCGGTTCGGTTGCACTTGGTGAAGCACCCAAGCGCGGCACCCGCGTCGTGCTCTATCTCATGGAGGACGCCGCCTCCTACACCGAAAGCTATCAGCTCGAACGGCTGGTGAAGTCGCAGTCTGGTCACGTGCCTGTACCCATATCTCTCATCGAGAAGCCCGGCTCAGAGGCGCGTGACATCGCGGACGGCACCGCTTTGTGGGTAAAACCGAAGAGCGAGATCAAGCCGGAGGAATACACGGATTTCTACCGCAGCGTCGCCGGCCAGTATGACGAACCGGCCGCGACGATCCATTTCCGCGCTGAAGGCCGGCAGGAATACAGCGTTCTGGCTTTCGTTCCCGGCTCACGTCCGTTCGATCTCTTCGATCAGGACCGCAAGGGGCGTATGAAGCTTTACGTGCGGCGCGTTTTCATCACCGACGATGCCGACCTCCTGCCGCGTTATTTGCGCTTCGTCCGCGGGCTGGTCGACTCGGCCGACCTGCCCCTCAACGTCTCGCGCGAGATGATCCAGGAAAGCCCATTGCTGGCCGCGATCCGGAAGGGCGTGACCAACCGTATCCTCGCCGACCTCGCCAAGCTGGCCGAAAACGATGCCGCAGCCTACGCGAAGATCTGGGAGAATTTTGGGGTCGTCCTGAAGGAAGGACTCTACGAGGACTACGAGCGGCGCGAAGAGTTACTCAAGCTGGCGCGCTTCTGGTCGACCGGCTTCGGCGAGGAACTGCGCAGCCTCGCCGATTACGTGGCGGCGATGAAGGAGGGTCAGAAGGCGATCTTTTTCATGACCGGCGAAGATCGCGCCCGGCTGGAAGCTTCGCCCCAGCTTGAAGGTTTCAAGGCACGCGGCATTGAAGTCCTGCTGTTGACGGATCCGGTCGACAGCTTCTGGGTGACGATCGCGCCGGAGTTTGAGGGAAAGCCGTTCAAATCGGTAACGCAGGGCGCGGCTGACCTTTCGGAGATCCCGCTTCTCGACAAGGCGGCAAAGTCCGACACCGAAACGTCATCGGAAATCGCCACGTTTCTGGCCTTCGTCAAGACAGTGCTCGGCGACTCTGTATCCGACGTTAAGCCCTCCGACCGCCTGACGGAAAGCGCGGTCTGCCTGGTCGCGCCGGAGCATGGTCCCGATCGGCAATTCGAGCGACTGCTCAATGCGGCAGGCCGTCTCGACAAGGCTGCGAAACCTGTTCTGGAAATCAATCCACGGCATGAGCGCATCGCAGAACTTGCAAAGCTTGGAAAGGATGAACGGGCCTTCAAGGAGGACATCGCACATCTTCTCTACGACGAGGCCCGTGTCCTCGACGGCGACAAGCCGGCGGATGCCAAAGCATTCTCGGAACGACTTTCTCGTCTCGTTGCCCGAGGGATGCATAGAAGTTGATCGAGGCAGGTTGGCTAAGCAGCGAGTCGCGATGGATCGCTGCGCGCTAACACGAGAGCGCGCTGCGCGTCGCTATTCCTCCCTGTCCCATACAAATAGCCATTGAAGACGGGCCGCTAAGGATCGCGCAACAACCCATCCTTATCGAAGGCGTCCCATCCGTTCAGACCGTTTCCTGTTTCATTGTGCCCCCTCTTCGTCCCCACAGGAACGACTTGCGGGGCCCCGCTTGAACGCGTCCGCGCCGCCTTGCCCGCGCCCCGCCGTCTGTTCTCGGCGACCTCTAGCGCGTCCTCCTCTCGCCACAGGGTCGGGAGGTCGCGATCAAGCGCATCTTCGACTTCGCGAGGATCGAAAATGTGGAAGGTAACCTTCCTGGCCCGGCCTCGCATCTTGACTGTCCGCGTCCCGATACTCTTGAGCCGGCCATCCCTCAGCCATCTCCGTCGCTCCCGAGAAGAAATGGAAAGGATGTCCTCCGCCTCGCGGGGAAGGACGGGTAGCGCCTCGACCCGCTCAAGCACCTGATCGATTTTCGCCGAGGCCGCCTCGAACTGATCGCGCTCATGCTCCTCCATTTGCATCGCTACGTTCCCGGCCTCGACCACAACGCATTTTCGCGCTGCCAAAGGCAACCGGGTCCGAATCTCGCGCTCGACGCGCTTGGTTCGAACCGAGGAGCCCAGTGTGGCTGACGCCGGCAGCGGCCAGCTCGCAGTTAGGAAATGAGACGTTGTCCTAGTCCGCATGCTCATCGGAAACGAACCAGCGATTTTGGGCGGTTGAACCCCGCTTCCTCCAGCAAGCCGCGCATCATCAGCGCATTCCTTGGGGCAAATCCTTCATAGTCATTGTTGAAATAGACCCAGGCTCTGCGCGCACCACTAGCGCGAATCTTATCGGCCCACTCAGCCAGTTCGCTGTCGGAATAGTCATGGCGGTACCAGCGCTGCGGACCGTGCAGCCGCACGTAGACATCATCGGCGGTGCGGACCAGCGCGTCCGAAAGTCGAGGCCCGCTGCAAGAGCAGAATATCGTGCCCGTCCCGCGGAAGGCGGCATAAACGGTGTCGTTCCACCAACTGGCATGGCGAAACTCCACCACGTTGCGTCGACTATGGTCAAGCTGACTCAGAATGGCGCCTAGCCGGGCCTCGGTGAAGTGATAGCTGGGCGGCAGTTGGAAGAGGAAGCAGCCCATCCGCTCACCGAGAATGTCGGCGATCAGTCCAAAGTCGTTCACAAGGGCCTGGGTGTCTTCGAACTTCTGGACGTGGGTAATCAGTTCACAAACCTTGACCGTGTATATGAATGTTTGCGATCCAGCTTGGCGCAGCCAACCTTTCACATTCGCGACGGTCGGCCACGAATAGAACGATGCGTTGATTTCAACGGTGTCGAAGCGCGCGGCGTAGTGGCCGAACCATTCGCTTGTTGGAAGCTCTTCTGGGTAAAACGGTCCGCGCCATTTCCAATAGAACCAGCCGGAACAGCCGACAAAGGCCGATGCCGCCAAAGCGGTAGACTGGCCTTCCGGAGACGTCGCCGCCAGCCGGGCCAGGTGCATCTTTTCAGCCCGTCCGATGTTAGCCGCGCGCTGCTTCTCTCGTCGCAGTCTCCGCCTTTCCCGGCGTTCCTCGGGTCCGATTTTTCGCTTTATGACGGCAGTTTCGTTCATGGCAGACCTCCAACCCTCAACGGCGGAAGCGGCCATATGGCTCCGGGCCAGCACCTCTACCTCAATTGATCAAACGTGCATTGGCGAGGAGTCTTATCCGGTCGCCATCGCAACAGTTTCGTGCCGTGCCGGAACCGGTTGTTCGTCACATGGTCAAAGCGCACTTCAACGACCAGTTCAGGTCGAAGCGGTTCCCAGGCAGCACTTCGTTCCGTGCTCCAGCGGCTCGGTCCTCCGGGTGCATTGCCGGTGAAACCGGGAGATTCTCGAAGTCCTTCCAGACGGCGCGTCAATTCCGGACGGGCGGCGTTGGAGATCGTGGAGGTGAAGCCGACATGGTCGAGCCTGCCCTCCGGGTCATAGAGGCCAAGCAGCAATGACCCAACCTGCTGCCTGTCAGCAAGATAGCGGAATCCGCCGACCACGCAGTCGGCGGTCCGCATCGGCTTGATCTTTACCATGGCACGCTCACCGGGCAGGTAGGGATCGTCCAGACGCTTCGCGACGATGCCATCTGTCCTGCCGCCCGCGCTCTTCAGCCATTTCTTTGCCTGCTTGGCGTCCACCGTGGCGGGAGAGAGCTCGATACCTGCGGCGTCCGATGATTTGACGAACGCCTCCAGGGCGGAACGTCGCGCGGCGAGCGGCCGGTCGAGCAGAGTTTTCCCGTCGGTGTCGGCCAGCATGTCGAACAACATCAGCTTGGCGGGCGTTTCCGCTGACAGCCTGCGGATGCGGCTTTCAGCAGGGTGCAAGCGCATTTGCAAAGCATCGAAGGAGTATTCGCCGGAACGCTCCATCAGGATCTCGCCATCGACGACGAACTGCCGCAACGACATCCTGAGCAGGCGCTCGACAAGCTCGGGAAAATACCGCGCCAGCGGCTTTCCGGACTTGGCGCGAATGTCCACTGCATCTTCGGCTTTGAAGGCCAGGCAACGAAAGCCATCCCACTTCGGCTCATATTGCCAGACGCCTGTTTCAACGGGGATGGTAGTCGCGAGTTTCGCCTCCATGGGCGCCGTGTCGACTGACAGAAGGAATTTGGCCGCAGCACTCATCGCATGGTCCGCGCACGGCGTGAGCCGGTCCACAGTTCGAGTAATGGTCCCCCACCGCCATAGACCGGATCCTTTCGGGGCTTGGCAACGCTGGGAATGTCCTGAGCCGCGCCGGTATGATCCTCGCCGCTGGTGCATTCGTCGTAGCTCCCATCCGGTGGATAGGCGCCGACGACCAGAAAATCCTCGCTTGCGCCAAGACACTGATGCCCGGTACCGGCAGGCAGCACAGCAACGTCCCCAGCCTTTATTGTCAGTGTATGACCGCGCTTGCCGCCGAATTGTACCTTGGCCGATCCGCTAGCGATGCCGAGCACCTCATGGATGCGCGAGTGGTAGTGAACGTAGTCGTAAATCCCGTTCCGCCAGGAACTCGTCCAATCATTGCGCTGGAAGAGATCTTCGAAGATGGCGGCAGGATCAAACTCTGGCGGCAAAGCGGCGGCGCTTCGATAGACGATCAGCGGCCAGTATGGGTGATTGGGAACAATGCCATCGTCCTTGAAATAAAATGTATGGGCTTTGCGCGGGCGGCGGAGGCGTTCCAGATCGTTCTGCGACGGCCTCTGCCAGCCGGTCACCTTCTCGACGAGTTTCTTTCCATTTTCGAGAATAGGCATGTGTACTTTCCCACGCCTCGCATCGCAGATGCAAACGCGGCCTCTGCACAGCAGTTCCGTGATGAAGGGCCGCACCGCGGCGCTCGGTCAAGTTACGGGAATGATTGAGCGAGTTCCGGGTCTACGGAGCTACATCATGTTATTGGGTCAATTTCGATCATGCTCGAACTGCTCGGCCCACGGAAGCGGATGCATCCAGACCTCACGCCGGCCGACCCAAAGCTCGTAATCCGGGATGATTGCGGTCGGCGCGTCGTCGAGAGATCCAAGCATGATCTCTGCCTCGTCATCGCGAAGCCACGCGATACGAGCACCGCAGGCGGGGCAAAAACTGCGCTCGGCAAAGACTTTCATCTCGCCGGAACATTCAAACGCTGAAGCTGGCCACACCCCGAAAGGGGTAAAATGGCTGCCGCTGGCCTTGCGGCAATCCAGGCAATGGCAGATGCCGGAACGAAGCGGCTCACCGCTCAGAGTGTAGCGTACTGCCCCACATAAACACCCACCGGTCCGTTTGACCTCTCCGGACATCACAAGCACCTCGGTCCGAGAGAGGTGTGAAAGACGAAACCCGGTGTCAATCTCTGTGCTCCGGCATGTCCTTCAACTGGTCTTTTGTCCAGGAAGTCACGGCGTGAATGTCGCCGTCCTCGTCGCGCATGAAATCGAGTTCGCTGGCTGGCACAGCGACGGGCTTGGCGCCTATTCCGAGAAAGCCGCCGACATCGATGACGACCTGCGCCGTTCCGCCAGCGCCGTGAACGTGAGACACGGAGCCGAGATTCTCGTCGTCTGGCCCGTAGATCGTGGCCCCTTCAAGGTTGGCTGGATTCAATTCCGCTTCGCTCAGACGAACATGATTGCTGTGATCCATGGCAGGGCTCTCCGTTTGAGTTCGGAGATAAATTCACAGGCTGGCGAACCGTTCCGACTCTGGAAGGTGCGGAGATCGACGAGGTTGCCTGCCAACATTAAGGAGGGTGCTCGGCCCGTTCCGTGTCTTTGCCGATCAAGCTGCCATCAAAGGAGAGACTGCCGGCCCGTTCAAGACCGTGCCATCGGGAGCAAAATGCGAGCCATGGCATGAGCAGTCCCAGCATTGCTCGGTAGAATTCCAGGCGACTTCGCATCCAGAGTGCGTGCAGGTGGCGGAGTGCTGATGGAGTTTTCCGTCGAGATCGCGACAAGCGGCGATTTTTCGCAGGCCGTCGCGAAAGATCGCGCCTTGCCCAAGCCGGAGCTCGCCCACGGACTTCAGCTCGCCCGGCATCAAATATCCGGCGAGATTTGTGACCACGGACAGATTTTCTCGAACGTAGTTGGCCACGCCCGAGGGCGTCTTGCGCGACGGCTTATAGACCGCCGCCCAGGGGTTGTCCTTACCCGTAATCAGATCCTTCAGAATCAGACCAGCGAGGGCGCCATGCGTCATGCCCTGGCCGGAGTCACCGGTGACAACATAGACGGACTGGCTGCCGGCATTGAGACCGATGAAGGCGCAGTAATCGATCGTGTCCAGGACCTGCCCGGACCAGCGCGTGACCTCCTTGCCCAAGCTCGGCACGAGCGCGCGTATCCAGGCTTCAATCGCCTCGAAACGGATGTCGCCGTCGTCGGCCTCGCCGGATTTGTGGTCGGCGCCACCAGCGATCAGATAGTCGACCGATCCCGGCCCAAGGTTCATTCGGACGTAGTGATAGGGATCGCCGGTGTCCCAGAACAGCGCGTCGGGCAGGGTGCCGCGCGGCAGAGTGAAGGCCATCGCATAGGTGCGATAAGGCGACATTTTGGTGTGGAGTTGGAAACGATCGTTGATCTGGGAATTCGTCGCCACGACCGCCGACGCTGCTTCGATCACGCCGCCACTCTCGGTGGAAACGCGCACGCCGCCCTCAGGCAATTCCTCGACGGAGAGCACGGGGCTGTTGGCGAAGATGCGGCCGCCTTTGTCAAGGATGGCTGAGGCTAGACCGCGAAGATATCGCAGTGGATGGAAGGTGGCCTGGTTGGGATAACGCAGGACGGGCGCATTCTCGAATCCTTTGAGCGGCACTCCGGTCACGAGTTCGGCAGCCGCCCCGACCTTGCGTGCCGCATCGAATTCCTGCTGGCGCTGATCGCGGGCTTCCTTTGGCTCGACGCCCATCGCGGGGAACAGGAAGGCGTCCAGACGGCGGAACTTGCAGTCAATGCCAAGCTGAGCGACGTTCTCCTCGATGCGCGCGACGGCCGCCTCCTGGCTTTCCTGGAAGAGCCGCGCGGTTTCTTCGCCGCGCAGATTGATGAGCGTACTCAGGCCGTCATCGCAAATTGGCGCCAGGTGTGCTGTCGTTCGCGAAGTCATGCCGCCGGCAATCGGCCCGCGGTCGATGACGATCACTTTCTGTCCGATGCTGGCGAGTTCGTAGGCGACCGACAGCCCGGCGATACCGGAGCCGATGATCACGGTATCGCAGCTCTTCTTTCCCGAGAATTTCGGCGCGCGGGGATAGACCTCGACGTTCATCCAGAGCGATCGGGTCTGTTCACCGCGCGCGTTCATGCCGAGGACCTCTGGACGGCGGCCAGTCAACTCGACGCCTTTTCGTTGACTTTCCGGTCGGCGATCGCGGTCAGCTTCTTGTCGGCCGCCTTTTCCTCGTTGAGCGTCGTGGTCAAGAGCGTGGCGACAGCCTCGTTGCCACTCTCCTCCGCCCAAGCGATCAACGTTCCGTAGCGTGTGATCTCGTAGTGTTCGACGGCCTGCGCAGCGGCGATCAGAGCTGCGTCGAGCACCTTTTTCTCGGCCACCTCGCCGGCGATATCGTTCGCTTCCTTGATAATGCCGTCGATCGCTGGGCAGGTTGTTCCCTCTGGCTTTTCGCCGATAAGCTCGAAGGCTTGTTCAAGCCGCTGAACATGTTTTTCCGTTTCGGCTAGGTGCGCCTTGAAGGCAGCCGTCAGGTCGCGGTTCGTCGCCTTTTCGACCATGTCGGGCAGCGCCTTCAGGATCTGCTTTTCGGCATAGTAGATGTCCTGCAGTACGTGCAGGAACAGATCGTCCATCGTCTTGATGTCTTTCGTAAACAGACCCACGGCGCGCTCCTGGATTTGGATTTGGACAGGGTTTGTTGAGAACGCGCGGCGCGAGCGCCCGTTCCGGCCACTAACCGCGGGCGCGTCGCAGGAACGATTGCCTTCGTCCGTCGTTGCGACGTGTCGGACAAATGTCCGGCCAATCTCCCAAATTAATGGAATATCGTCATGACCGATTGCCCGCCGCTTCAGGATCCTCGCAAGCAATATCCGGCGCCGCCGTTTCCCGAGCAACCACAACCCATGCCGGGCCTTGCCCGAAAAATGGACCCCGTCCCCGACCATGGCGAGGAGAGCTATCGTGGTTCCGGCCGGCTGCAGGGGCGCAAGGCGCTGGTGACCGGTGGGGATTCGGGAAAAGGGCGCGCGGCGGCGATCGCTTTTGCCCGCGAAGGCGCGGATGTCGCGATATCCTACCTGCCGGAGGAAGAGGCGGACGCCAAGGAAGTCATCGCTGTCATCGAGAAGGAAGGGCGTACATCCATCGCACTGCCGGGCGACATCAAGGATGAGGCGTGGTGCCGGGAGCTGGTGGAAAAGACCGTCACCGGCCTGGGCGGTCTCGATATCCTGGTCATCAATGCCGGCCGACAGCAGTACCGGGAGAAGATCGAGGATCTGTCGACCGACGACTTCGACAAGACGATGAAGACCAATCTCTACGCGCTCCATTGGATCGCCCAGGCGGCTGTCCCTCATATGCCGGCCGGCGGTTCGGTGATCACCACAGCTTCCATCCAGGCCTATCAGCCTTCACCGATCCTGCTTGACTATGCTACGACGAAGGCCGGCATCGTCGCTTACACCAAGGCGCTCGCGAAGCAGCTTATCGAGCGGGGTATCCGCGCCAACGTCGTCGCGCCCGGCCCGGTCTGGACGGCGCTACAGCCGAGCGGCGGGCAGCCGGACGAAAAGGTCAAAAAGTTCGGACAGGACAGCGACTTCGGCCGGCCAGGCCAACCGGTGGAACTGGCGCCGGTTTTTGTGCTGCTCGCTTCGGCGGAGGCGAGCTTCATCAATGGGGAGGTCTACGGTGTGACCGGCGGCAAAGGAGTCGCCTGAGGGGTTCCGCGAGCACACCGGCATGTTCGAAGGCTTCAAGCTGGAATTCATCGATGTGGGCGAGGCGGTACTGCGCGTCCGTCATGGCGGCTCCGGCCCTCCGGTTCTCCTCCTCCACGGTCATCCGCGCACGCATACGACCTGGCACCGCGTTGCACCGCTTCTGGGCGCTGATCACACCGTCGTCTGTCCGGATCTGCGCGGCTTTGGACAGTCATCGAAGCCGGCTGACACACCGGATCACGCGAGCTCGTCAAAGCGCGCAAAGGGCGCCGATTGTGTCGCCTTGATGCAGAAGCTCGGATTCGAGCGTTTCGCGATCGTGGGACATGACCGCGGCAGCTATACGGCCTTCCGCGCGGCGATGGATCATCCCAAGGCGATTACCCATCTCGCGGCACTGGACGGTGTGCCGATCATCGAAGCGCTGGAGCGGTGCGACGTCGGCTTCGCCTCGGCTTGGTGGCACTGGTTCTTTTTTGCGCAAGCCGAGAAGCCGGAACGCGCCATATTAGCAAATCCCGAGCTTTGGTATCCAGGCACACCGGAGCAGATGGGAGAGGAGGCCTACGCCGACTTCCTCGCCGCCACCCGCGATCCTGAAACGATCCATGGAATGCTGGAAGATTATCGTGCAGGCCTCGGCATCGACCGGCAGCACGACGAAGCGGATCGGCGCGCCGGGCGGAAAGTGCAGTGCCCGACGCTGGCGCTTTGGTCGCTGCGTGATGATCTCGAACAGCTGTACGGCGATGTTCTCGGCGTCTGGCGACCATGGACCACACGGCTAGAAGGACGCGGACTGGACTGCGGTCACCACATGGCGGAGGAAGCGCCGGATGAACTGGCAACCGAACTGCGCCGGTTTCTAAACGAGGCCGGAGAATAGTCGGCTTCCCAACCCCTCTCACTGACGAAGGTAATTTCGTTCAATTTGCGCCAGCGTTCGGCGCGGGCTCCTCGGTCGAGATTGCGTCGGTCGTTCGACCCGGTAATTCGGGAGATCCATCGGCATGGTCGATGGTGATCTTGACCGGACCGGCCTCGATCTCGCCAAAGGGTGAGGCGAAGGCAATCTCCGCGGCGTCCCGGCCAACGCCGATCCGGACCAGCCCGTCGAGATTGGCTTGCCGCGTTCCATCGAAGAGCCACCAGCGGCCGTCAAGATATGCCTCGAATACCGCATGGAAGTCGCGCGGCTCCAGCCCGTAGGCATAGCAGCTCACGAAGCGCGCCGGAATATTGAGCGCGCGGCAGAATGCGATGCCGAGATGTGCGAAGTCGCGACAAACTCCTGCCCTGAGTAGGAGGCTTTCGTCGGCAGTGGTTTGTTCGTTCGACGAGCCACGACGGTAGTCGATATTGTCGTAGAGCCAGTTGCAGATCGCGGTGACGCGGCTGTGACCCTTTGGCAAATCGCCAAACTCGCGACAAGCAAATGCAGATAGCCTGTCCGAGGGGACGAACCGCGACGGCAGAAGAAAAGGCATGATGTCGAGCGGGATCGCGTCGAGCGGAGTTTCACCGATCGTCGCCGGGTCGGCGCGAAAAACATCGAGGGTGACATCGGCCTCGTAGACGATCTTCAACGGGCCGGGCTGCGCCGAAACGCTCACATAGCGATTCTGTATGTCGGGAACCGTGTAAGTCCGACGCGGAAGGTCTGGTGTGACAGTCAGCCGCTCAACCAGATCGTGATGCCTGAGCAGCCTCGCCACTTCAAGGTTGAAGATGAAGACGGTGGGCGCTTTCACCTCATAAGAGAGATCACACCCCAGGCGATAGCGTACGGTCACGACAGATCCCCAGTCATTGAGATCGGCACTGCCGACCACATCACCGCTCACGATCACCAGTGCGTTTCGTGGTGGGATCGATAGCGTCGGCGACGGCTGCCTTCTTGCCCCGTGGTAGCACGGTCATCAGCAGGATGAACGCGGAAAGGATGAGACAGACAGCGTTGGTGATGATGATGGGCCACTCGTCTTTCATCAACCCGAATGTCAGCCAGAGCGCGAAACCAGAAACTGTGAGCGCGTACATTGGTGCCGAGATGCTGCCAGTGTCACGTGTCTTGATGATTTTCCACGCCTGCGGGGTGAAGCTGGTCATCGAACAGAAGGCTGCGAGGTATCCGATGATGGTGACCGTTTCCATGAATGCCGAGCCCGCGTTAGGAGCGAGCGGGCATATCCGCCCGTTTGAGATCCGATACCCGGACGACGCCGTGCTGACCGATGAAGGTCAGCGTCGAATCCGTGCTCTGCGCTTGCGACACGCCGGAGATCCGATGGTCGCCGGTCTCGTAGGCCGTAATCTGGCCACGATCGTCGATGACGAGGCGACGCATCTCGGGAAACACTGCATAGCGCATATCATTTTGCGATCCGACGGAAGAAGGAACACCAAGCTCTTGGGGCCACCATGAACCGGCGTTGCGAGTGCAGTCAGAATGATAACTGACAGTGCGACCATCACCCCGGTCCTCAGGGTGGTCGCGCAGGTATCTCGACAACTCACCGGCAATGGCATTGAGCTTTGCTTTAAGGCTGTCGTTGAACATGTCGCCGATCATGGTCATGCCGGCAGACCATTGCGACATCCCGCCGAAGTCGGCATGGCTGAACTGAGCCATGGTTCCGCCACCGCGGCGCAAGGCATTGAAGACCGCCCTCACTGCGTCCTCGGAAACGCCGTGCTCACGCGCAAGCCTCGCAGTCACTTCAGCTTCTCCCCGTGCACTCGCCATAAATGCTTCCTCATAGTTTTGTTACGACAGACTACCCGCAGACAGGAACTGCCATCTCGCCAAGGGGTAGCACTGTCGAGAATTTTGCTTCAGTATGATTGGTATCCTGGGAAACTGCAGTTCCTTAGTGTTCGCGTTGGCAATTTGGGCCAACCATGACGCCAGTTCGGTCTGCTGCAAGGGCGGCCTTGTGCTTTTGCGCGTCTTCCACCACCGTCGCGAAACGTTTGGCTGAGTGTGGCCAGGACCAGTTGCGCAGAACTGTCTCGCGCGGACGGAAATCGTCGAGGTTTGCCAGCATCGCCTGCAGAACAGCCGAAAACTGATCTTGCCCCGCCGACCGGCCAGTTGGCGGCATGATGAACTGCAGGCCGCAGGTGAGGCGGGAATTGGCGAGCACGGGTAGGCCGGCCAGCATGTACTCCGTAAGAATAGCAGGCGCGCCGTCTTCCTCGCCGCAGACGACGCCGACACGGGCAAGGTTCATCAGACGGTTGACTTCAGCAAACCCCACACCCGGCGGCCCCACGAAGTCGACGGAAATGCCGAGTTCGCGGACGCGTGCGCGCAGAGCGTCGCCGAGTTCACCATAGCCGCAAACGCAGAGTGCCCGCGTCGAGAAGGGCATCTGCGCCAAGGCGTCGAATAGCACCTCATGCTTCTTATAGGCCTGCGCGGCAGCGACGTAGACGACGTCGTAAATCTTTTCGAGGCGAAGCGGGAAGAAGGTTTCCGGCGACGCGAATTCCGGGCCGATGGGCATGATCGCCGTCAGCATGCCGGGATGACGGCGCTCGACTTCCTCGGACTGCCATTCGGCGCCGGTAAGCACGATGTCGAAATGCCGGCCGACATCGTCGGACACGCGCAGCGCCGGCGCGTCGATCGAATTGTAGATCCTGACGCTGGTGGAACAGGCTTCCAGAATTGACGCGTCAACGCCCAGCCCCCAGACGCAGAGAATGTCCGGCGGTCCGAAGGCCGCTATATGGCCAAGCATGTCCGTGGAGGAAAACGGGCGGCTGCCGGGATCGTCGGGCCGGAAGGAGTGTCTGGTCAGCCCCGGCGGCTCGACTGACCATGGCGGGAGCGTGGGCTGGGCCGAGAAAGACCATATTTCGGCCGTGTCGCACAGTCCTTGCCGCACGGCGGCAAGCGGCAGGCGTTCGAGATAGCCTCCGACCACGGCGGGTTTTTCTGAAATGTCCAGACCGTATGCCGTTCCCGGCGCGGGGCCGCGCTCGCCCGAACGCCATGAAGCGGCTGCCTCTTCGAGCGATGGGACTTGGGTCGGCATCATCCAGCCGTCGCAGAAATCGCTGATCACGACGATGCGCCTCGGGTGCCTGTCATGCGGCATCGGCCGCTCCGGGACAACTGCTCTCGTTGTCCTGCCGCCAGCGTTCGATGGCGGCGGCGAGCGGCGCATGCACCTCGCGCCGGCCCTTCGACAGGCGGCTGGAGAAGAGCCCGCTCGGGCAGTCGCGATCGTCCTCCCAGCCGACATGGTCGATGATCGGATAGAGGCAGATGCCTTCGACCGGCACGCCGACGGCATGCGCGGCCTCGACCTCTTCGATGATCATGGAGAACCAGGCGGCACGGCCATCGCCCTCGGTCCCGGTTTCGGCGACGAGCAGCGGACGACCGTAGCGGGCGTAGGCCTCGGTGAGAAAGTAGCGAAAGGGCTTGGACTGCGGATGGCCGGCGGCGACAGGCGGCCCGCCGAACAGCCACTGATTGTCGTGGTAGTAGTTGAGGCCGACGATATCGAGCAGCTTCGCCTCGCCTCCGAGCTGGGGCCAGAGGCGCCCGGAAATCAGGTCGAAGGCCTGGAACTGTGCCAGCCGCGCACCCTCAGCCTCGCCACGCTGAAGCGGTCGGGACGGGTCGGCTGCGATGTTGATCGCTGGTTCGCAATGCACGAAGCGCGCGCGTGGATCGATGGCCAGGATTTCGTGCATCGCCGCGATGGCCGCGCGCGCGAGCTGGATCTTCAGTTCGAAGCCGCGCCCGCGTGCCCAGGGATTGAGATAGGCCGCATCGCCGCCGCCCCAAGCGTGGAACGATATCTCATTGATCGCGCAGTAGAACGGGATTTCGCCCGTCTCGTCACGAACGGTTTTCGCGGCGGCTGCCGCGAAGCGTGCGAAGCGGTCCACGAAAGCTGGCGACCAGATGTCGAGGTCGTCCGGCCAGCCATAGTGCATCAGGTCCCAGACCACCTGGCTGCGCTGTCCCTTCGCGGCTCGCAGCATCGGCAGGAAGCTAGACCAGTCATAATTGCCGGGCTGCCGTTCGATCAGATGCCAGCGCAGGCCGTCGCGGACCGTGCGGATCCCATGTCCGGAAAGCTGCGCATAGTCGGCAGCGGCGTGGCGGTCATGGCCCGTCGCCGCAAGCAGGTCGAGGCGGTGCCCGTCGCGACGCTTGTGGGTGGAGCATTCGAAACCGCCCTGGAGGAAGCTGGCAAGCAGCGACGGGGATGGCGCGGGCTTGCGCTCCCTCAGCACGTCCTCGAACAGGGTCTGCCATTGCGGCACCACGACCTCGGCGGCGTAAGTGGCCTGCACCTTGTCGCACAGCGCGCGGCCGAGACGCGCGCGCAGCATCGGATCGCCGGCCAGCCGCTCGATCGCCGCGGCCGCGTCAGCAGGAGATTCATGCGGCATGAAGAGGCCGGAAACGCCGTGCTCGATCTGCTGCATCGAACCGTTGTCGGCGGTCGCTATCACTGGCAGACCCGCCGCCCCTGCCTCCGCGATGACATGCGGCATACCTTCGCCGCGGGAGAGCCAGACGAAGGCGTCCATCGCAACAAGCAGCGCCGGCACGTCGTCGCGGTCCCCGAGAAATGTCAGCGCACCGGAAAGACCGCGCGCGACGGCAAGCTGCCGCAATTTCTCGGCGTACTCGGGCATGAAGGCGTCCGGTCCGCCGATGACGACGAAACGCACAAGGGGTAGCCGAGCGTGGACGAGCGCGGCGGCCTCGACAAAATCCTCGACGCGCTTCTTGGCGTCTAGTCTGCCGACCCATCCGACCAGCAGCGCATCGTCGGACACGCCGAGGCTTGCTCGCATGCGGACGCGATCAAACGGCGCGAATTCAGACAGGTCGACCATGGAGGGAATTTCGAGCGCGTGGCGTTCGCGGCCCGGCATTCGTGAAGCCGCGGCGTCGCGGATCGAGCGGCAGACGCCGACATAGCGGCTGGTGAAGTGCTTGGGGCCGGCCAGTGCCTCGGAAACCAGGCCGCCATGCTCAACTAGCGGCGGACGCCAATGAAGCTTTTCGAGGGCGGGGTAGATGTCGGCGACGTTCTGGCAGGAAACGACGATGTCGTAGGCGGGGATTCTGTTGGCCAGATAGTCGACCGTGTCCTCGAAGGATAGGTCATAAGGCGTGCAATCGACATCGACGCCGAGCGCTTCCAGCTGACGGTGGGTCTGGTCCGGCATGCCGGTCTTGCGGAAGCACGCCACGACATCGATGCGGTAGCGCCGAGGATCGAGCGCGCGGGCAAGCAGCCGCACTTCCGTCTCCTCGCCACCGACCACCAGCCAGGCGAAGACGAACAGGATGCGGACTGGCTCGGGGGTCCCGCCCGTCATTCGAAGCTGAACACGATCTGGAGGAATTCAGGACGGTCGGACACCAGGCGCGTCAGGAAAGTGGGCGCCTCATCGATTGGCACGACATGTGTGATCATCTCGCGACGGATCCCCTCGCCATGTCGTTCCAGGAGCATGAGCGTCTCGGCCGATAGCCGGGGTCGGTCCCATAGATGCGCGAGCCCGCGCGGCACCCGGCCGATCTGGGCGCAGCGAAGCGACAGGCCGTTATGGTGGAACTCTTCGCCGAGCCGCGTTCGGTCCGCGCCACCCTGGTAGAAGGCGAGGTCGATGACCGTGCCCTGTGGTCGCAACGCCCGCAGCGCGTCGTGCAGGCTTTCGGATCGCGCGCGCGTCTGGAACACGAAGTCGGCACCGCGATCCCGCCCTCCCTTATGCCAGCGCGCTTTGGCATGCTGCCATGCTTGATCCTCCGTCATCGCCCTCACACCAAGCGCTTCGGCCTTCTCGCGCCGCCAGGCGGACGGTTCGGCGAGGATGATCTCTGCGCCGGCATCCTGCGCGAACAGCGCGGTGAGCAGGCCGACCGTCCCTCCGCCGACAACGACGACCGGACGCCCATCGAGGCTTTCCCCCAGATGCCGCACGTCCGGCCCGAAGATTTCCGCATCCGCATGCAGGATGCCATTGGCGGCGATCGGCCCCATCTGCGCGACGAAGATGCCGAGCATCGGGTCGATGCCATCCGGCATCGCGACCAGCAACTCGTGGAAGGGGTCGGCGGTGTGGCCCGATTTGTGGCCATAGCTTGCGGCGACGACGTCGCCGGCGCGGAAGCCATCCGCGCGGCTCTCGGTGATGCGCCCGACCTCCATGTAGCCGAGGAACGGCACGGGAAACCGCGCGCTCGGCTCGCCCTCGACGAACACACCGCGCTCGCCATCCCAGCGCGACCGCAGATAGGGATTGGTGTCCTTCAGGAAAGTCAGCTCCGTGCCGGCGGAAAAGCCGCTGTAGAGCGCGTCGAGCCGAATCTGCCCGTCCGATGGCGGTCCTTCCTCATAAGAGAAGAAATAGGGCCTTCCCGGTGTCTCGACGCCGAGCGAACGAATGGTGCGATGGTCAGGCATTGGCTATCCCCATGACCGGCTTGATTAGGACCGGCTGGCCGGACACGGCGGATTGTGCGATCGCCAGCGCGACATGGTGCGTCTTCAACGCTTCGCCATAGCGGCAGCGTATGCGGTTCGGCAGCCCGCACACGGCGTCGAGGAAATCGCGGTCCTCGCGCTCAACCGGGTCGCCTTCTGCATGCCGAATGGGGCGACCGCGCCCGACATCGACCATGATCTCGTGATCCGACAATTCGATTGCCATGCGGTCGGAAAAAAGATGAATTCCGGTGCGATGCGGCCAGCCCAGCAGGCAGGTCGCGGACAGCGTGCCGACCGCGCCTGATGCGACGCGCAGCGAGACTGCAGTGGCTGTCGCAATGTCGAGACCCGGAAAATCGTGGCGTTCAGCCGTACGGGCACCCAGCGCATAGACCTCGGTCACCTCGCCGACGAGATGACGGACAAGATCGATGACGTGGGTCGCCTGCTCGACGATCTGGCCGCCGGACCGGTCCTGCCGCCACCACCATTGCGGGGGCGGCGTCTGGTCAAGCCAGTAACCGTTGATCAGCGCGGCGGGATTTCCTGCCAACAGGCCCCGCGCTTCCTCGACCGTGTCGAGATAGCGCCAGTGGTAGCCGACACCAGTGACAATGCCATGGTCTTCAACCTTTCTGGCAATGTTTTGAGCAGATGCGAGGTCAAGTGAGACGGGCTTTTCGACGAAAAACGGCAGGCCGGCGTCGATGACAGCCACTTCAATGTCGCCGTGAGCGAACGGCGGCACGCAAATATAGACCGCGTCCAGACTTTCCCTGTCGAGGAGATCTGCATGGGAATTGTAAGCATTGGCTCCGAGCTTTCCAGCGAGTTCCCTCGCCCGGCCGAAGTCGGCATCAGCCACACCGACAATCGCGACATCGTTCATCTGAGACAGCACGCCGACATGTCGCGCAGCAATACCTCCGGCGCCGATGAAGCCTATCTTCAACCCTTCGCGCTCGACGTTCATGCTACGCACATCCTTTCGCTCGCCGCGCGGTATAGCGATGCCGTTTCCTGGCCCATACGCGTTGCGGTAAACCGTTCCTCAAAGCGTTTGCGTTCTGTGTAACCAACGGCCTGGCTTGTGGCTCCACTGGCGAGAGCCGCGACGATTGCGGCGGCAAGCGGCGACGGCTCGCCGGCAGATACCAGAAAGGGATGGTCGCTACCCAAGGCCTCGATGGTGCCGCCGATGCGGGTTGCGACGACCGGCAAGGCAAGCGCCATCGCCTCCAACACCGCAAGGGGAAGCCCTTCAAACAGCGACGGCAGCACGAACAAGTCGGCCGCTGCGAGCAGATCCGGCACGTCCGTGCGTTTGCCGAGGAACGCAACGTTGGATAACTCCAAGGACGTGGCCAATATCTTCATGGCCTCCCGATCAGGCCCGTCGCCAACCAAGAGAAAAACAACATGCTGCAGTTCGCGCGTCACTTCCTCAGCCGCGCGCAACAGGCAAGCATGACCTTTTTGCGCAGTGAAGCGCGCAACAGTGATTACAATCTGCGATTCGTCGGCGATGGCCAACGCTGCGCGGGTTTGGCTGCGTGTTCTACGCGCCACCGGCGTGTCGATGCCGTTGCGGATGGTCAAGGTATGGGCGAAACCCTCGGCCAGGTAGCTCTCTGCCGCGGCATCTGAAACGACGACGAGCGTGTCCGCTAGGTTCGCCGCTATGCGATGACGGGATTTTTGATCTGGATCTGTGAGCAGGTATGGGAGGTGCTCAGTGCGTACGACAGGAATGCCTACGTTCCAACCTGCTTCCACCAAATCATGGCCTTCCCAGCCGATGCCGGCATGGACGTGAAGGATTGCTGGACGCAGCGTTTTGAGCCATCCGGCAAAGGCGTCGTCCAGCCTAACGGTTTCAAAGCCTGCCTCGCTGCCACGGCTTATGAAGCGAGCCGCGTCGTCATTGGGAGGGAAGACGAGCGCGATATCATGCGTGGGTGAGAGCGCTCTTGCGAGCGTAAGCATGTGCTCGCCCACGCCGGAAGGCACCGCGCTGTCCGTGGCCAGCGCGATCAGGGGCCGATCGCTGGTCATTCTGCTGCCGCAGTCCAATTTTCGGCCGCCATGGCCTCGGCCTTCTCCAGTCGCCGGAACGTGGCAAGGGCCTGCCCGACGACCTGGTCCATGTTGTAATATTTATAGGTGCCGAGACGTCCGACAAAGATGACATCGTCCTGCGTGCGTGCCAGCGCCTCGTATTGCTTGTAGAGCGACTGGTTCTCTGGCCGCGGGATCGGGTAATAGGGGTCACCGTCGGCGCGAGCGTATTCGTATGAAATGCTGGTTTTTGCGTGGCTCTGGCCAGTGAGGTGCTTGTATTCGGTGACGCGGGTGTACGGCACGTCCTCGGATGGGTAGTTGACGACCGCGACGGGCTGAAACTGCTCCTGATCCAGCGTTTCGTGGCGAAATTCAAGACTGCGATAGGGCAGCGGCCCTAACCGATGGAGAAAAAAGGCGTCGATCGGCCCTGTGAAGATGGTGCGGCGCGCAAGTTTTTCGCCGTCCAGATCTCGGTGATCAACCCCAGTCTCGACGCGAATGTTGTCGTGGTAGAGCATATTCTCGAAGAGACGCGTAAAGCCGTCTGCCGGCATTGCCTGATAGGTGTCGAGGAAATAGCGGTCGTCGGTCGATGTGCGAGTCGGGATGCGAGCCGTCACGGATTTGTCAAGCTGCGAGGGATCGAGTCCCCATTGCTTGCGCGTGTAGCCCTCGAAGAAAGTTCGGTAAAGGTCAGTGCCCACTTGGCTGATGACCACATCTCGCGATGTACGGATGTCTGCTACCGGCTCGGCCCGGCTTGCAAGGAAGTCGGCAGCGGCAGCCTCATCCTTCAGATCGAGTCCATAAAGTCCATTCAGCGTCGTGCGGTTGATAGGAATCGGTATGAGCCTTCTGCCTACGTCGGCAAGTACGCGATGTTCGTAGGGACGCCAGCGCGTAAATCGGGAGAGATAGGCAAAGATTTCCTCACTGTTGGTATGGAAGATGTGCGGTCCGTACTTGTGAATGAGAATGCCGGCTTCATTGCGCATATCGAATGTGTTGCCCGCGATATGCGGGCGACGGTCGCAGAGGAAGACCCGCTTGCCGGACGTAGCTAACCGCTCGGCTAGTACCGAACCGGCGAAGCCTGCACCGACGACGAGATAATCGTAGGGTGCTGCGCCGGTCGGCCGAAAGATAACCGGCTTCGCTGGGGTGCTAACCATCTCGCTTTTCTTCGCGATGGCTTCGTCGACCAGCGCTGACATGTTCAGGAAAGTCTGGTCCCAGGAGGTGCGGGCCAGAAGCCTGTCGACCGCCGGAAGCCAGGCATTGCGATTTCTCGACAACGCAAGTGCCTGCTCGCAGGCTGCAATGAAGGCATCGGTGTCGCCGGCAATCAGGACGCCCTCAACATCGCCATAGTGGCGTACGACGTCTGGAACGGGTGTTGAAACCACGGGTCTGCCTGCCGCCAGATATTCCGGCGTCTTGGTCGGGCTGATGAAACGCGTCGCCTCGTTGATCGCAAAGGGCATCAATGCCACGTCCCAACCGGCCAGGCATGCGGGAAGTTCGGCATAATCCTTGCGACCGGGATAGTGGATATTTTTCGCCTGAGGCAGCGACAGTGGGTCGATCTTGGCGATCGGCCCAACCATGACCATCGACCAGTCTGGCCGCGCCACGGCCAGCTTTGCGATAAGGTCGAGGTCGATACGCTCGTCGATAACGCCGTAATAGCCGAGAACAGCCCGTGATTTGGCTGAGTTGGCGGAAGCGGCGGCACTCGAGCGCGCGGCGACGAAATGCGCAAAGTCGACGCTCGAGGGGAAGGCATGGATGTTGCCATGCTGATACCGCTTTGCTTCATAGATACTATGGCCTCCGGTGAAGACGACGTCGGCGTGCTGCATCAAAAGCTTTTCGCGCGCGCGCAGATCGGGAGGCGCGAAGCGGAAAGCCGACAGTTCGTCCATGCAGTCGTATACCACTGCTGCGGCATCGATATGCTGTGCAATCGGATACATGACCGGTGTGTAGAACCACAGGATCGGCCGCTCGGCACCGGTCAGCGCAAGTAGTTGGTCAAGCAGGCGCGACAGCGCGGCTTGAAGCCGTTCACTCTGCCATGCATGTGGGATACGTGGCCGCACGGCAACGACTTCCGTACCGTCGAAAGCGTGGAATTCGAGATAGGGCAGGTGATGGTCTGTCGGGATGTGCTCTTCCCAAAAGAACACCCGGCGGTGATTCGAAAATCGCTGCATGAGATGCTGCGGCCGCTGAAGAACGAAATCCCAGCGCAGGTGCGAAAAGCAGATCAGGGGGTAATCCCCGAAAGTGCGTTCTAGTTCGGAAGATGAGAGCGAGACTGTGACGTTCAAGGCAGCATTCTCTTGGATACTAAGGCCGAAACGAGCGGCGAACGGAAACACCCATCGGGCTCGTGCCCGATGTTGGAGCTGGTTGCGGGCACATCCCAGCGGGTCACGAAAAATCCGCTGTTCTAAGAACAGCGGATTTGGGTGATCATGGCCTGTTGACGGTTCTTGCTCGGTCGCCGATCTTGTCGACGGTATAGTCTTCGGCGTGAGGATCGAAGGCAGTCCAACCACTCTCATTGTACGAGGTGCGGCGCTCTTCCAGATTAACGGAATTGGCCTGGCCGAGAATTGCTTCCGCGTCAGCGATAAGGTTGTCGGCAACCCTGGCTGTCACTAAAGTCCCGCCCCGACGAACACCTTCCGCATAGACATGGGCATCGTCTTCGGGAATTCCAGAATCGGTGAGAGCCCCGACAATGCCACCGGCGGCTCCGCCTACCACCGCACCGCCGAAGGCACCGACGGCCGTGGCGGCGAGCCATCCGGCGGCCACGACCGGGCCGACCCCTGGAATCGCCATAAGACCAAGCCCCGTCAACAATCCGCCAGCGCCCCCAACGACTGCACCGATGCCGGCACCGCCAGCTGCACCTTCCGCAGCGTCGGTGCTATCATCGCGGATGTTGTCGTCGTCGTACCAACCGGTCGAGTTGCTCGCGACAATGCTGATGTCGGAATTCGGAACGCCGTTCGCCTCTAGGTCCCTGACCGCGGCGGAGGCATCTTCATAGTTGTCGAACAGTCCGGTAATAGTCTTCATAGTCTTGAACTCCTAAATTTGTGCTCAGTTGGCGCCGGCAACGACGTTGCCTTGGAAGTCGAGGGCAACAGCGGTGCTTTTGCCGTCTTTGACGGCCTGACCGCGCCAGATGCCCTGATCATCCTTGGTCAGCGCGGTGACGTCAGTGAACCCGGCTTCCTGGATACGGTCCCTGGCTTGGTCTTCGGTGAAGCTGTTCGCGCCCGGCACGGGGGCCGCCGGATTCGTGGTGTCCGGCGTGTTAACGGCCGTCGTGGAGGTTGAAGATCCGGACTGACCGTCAGGCGTCCCGGATGCCATCGCTTCCACCATCTCTCGGTGCATTTTAAGGGTGGGCAGCGTTTCCGCGGCAAAGCTCTTCAAAGGCGCGTTGTCGCCGTCCTGGGCGTAGGTTTCGAACAGAGTGACCGCCTCGGCATGCGCATCTCGCTGCATCTGGATGTAGGGGGCGTCGACCGGGTCGACCGCATTGTTCAAGGTATCGAGATCGGCCTTGTGCTTGGCGTCGAGCGCCGTAGGCACCTCCAGCTTCTGCTCGCCGGCGATCGTCGCGAGTTTGGCGTTGGCGGCGCCATGATCGTCGATCATCTTTTGCGCGAAATCCTCCACGCTCTGGTCCTGAACTTTGCCGGCGGCAACCTTGCTCGATTCCACCTCGAACATTCCGCCGATCGCAGCCTTGTTGACGAATTCTTGGGCGGTGTCCGCCGCGAGCGCGGGGAGCGCAACATAGAGGGCTGCGGCGGTGGCCGCCGAGGCCAGAAGTAAGCGGGTTTTCATGAGAGGTCCTTGTGAGGCACTTCGTGTGCTGAGACAGAAACAAACCGGTATCGCGTTTGTTCCTTTCGATTGTCGATGACGAAGTTATTTGTGCTTCCGCTGGCAATTTTCGGTTTTTTGCCAACCCTCCTGTTCGGAACACAATGCTGACGATCGCATTAAGGGTGGGGCGCAAATGCGCAATTCCTTGAAGGAACAACAATGACGAAGAGCGCTAGACAGTCGTCGGGCAAGCCCGCGACGATCCATGATCAAAAGCTGACGCGAGGGAACGGGGGAGAACTTCACCAGATCGCCGAGGGGGACATCCCGGTCCTGACGACGGCTCAGGGCGGCCCGGTTGCGGACGACCAGAACACTTTGAAGGTCGGCGAGCGGGGGCCAACGCTGATCGAGGACTTTCACTTCCGAGAGAAGATTTTCCACTTCGATCACGAGCGCATCCCCGAACGCGTTGTGCATGCGCGCGGTTATGGCGCACACGGCTTTTTCGAGACCTACGAGTCGCTCGCGGCCTATACGCGTGCCGACATCTTCCAGCGCGCCGGCGAAAAGACGCCGGTCTTTGTGCGCTTCTCGACTGTCGCCGGATCGAAAGGTTCGTTCGACTTGGCGCGAGATGTGCGAGGGTTTGCGGTAAAATTCTATACGCAGGAAGGCAACTGGGATCTCGTCGGCAACAACATCCCCGTGTTCTTCATCCAGGACGCCATCAAATTCCCCGACATTATTCACTCCGTGAAGCCCGAGCCCGACCGCGCCTTTCCGCAGGCCGCGTCCGCCCATGACAATTTCTGGGACTTTATAAGCCTCACACCGGAATCGATGCACATGATCATGTGGGTCATGTCCGACCGCGCCATCCCGCGCTCCTTTCGCTTCATGCAGGGCTTTGGCGTACACACGTTCCGCTTGGTCAATGCCAAGGATGAATCCACCTTTGTCAAATTCATCTGGAAGCCCAAGCTCGGCATGCAGTCGGTGGTCTGGAACGAAGCTGTCAAGATCAACGGCGCCGACCCCGATTTCCACCGGCGCGACCTGTGGAATGCCATTCAGGCAGGCGACTTCCCGGAATGGGAGCTCAACCTGCAGCTTTTCGACCAAGCGTTCGCGGACAGTTTCGACTTCGACGTTCTCGACCCGACCAAGATCATCCCCGAAGAAATTCTTCCACCGGTGCCGGTCGGCCGACTGGTCCTAGACCGTATGCCCGACAATTTCTTCGCCGAGACCGAGCAGGTCGCGTTCATGACGCAGAACGTGCCGCCGGGGATCGACTTCTCCAACGACCCGCTGCTGCAGGGCCGCAACTTTTCCTATCTCGACACCCAGTTGAAACGTCTCGGTAGCCCCAACTTCACGCATATCCCAATCAATGCCCCGAAGTGCCCATTCCACCACTTCCAGCAGGACGGGCATATGGCGATGCGCAACCCTGTCGGGCGCGTGAACTACCAGCCGAATTCCTTTGGCGAAGGCCCTCGGGAATCGCCACAGCGGGGTTTCCGGTCTTTCGCGGATGCGGAGGAAGGGCAGAAGGTCCGGCTACGCGCTGAAAGCTTCGCCGACCACTACAGCCAGGCGCGCCAGTTCTTTAACAGCCAGACTGCACCAGAGCAGCGCCATATCGCGATGGCATTGACGTTTGAGCTGAGCAAGGTCGAGACGGTTGCCATCCGTGAGCGCATGGTCGCGCATCTACTCAACATTGACGAGGGACTTGCCGAAACAGTCGCCGACAAACTCGGCATGAAGGAACTGCCCAAGCCGGCGGATGCCGCTGTTGCGCCCCGCGACGATCTCGAACCGTCGCCAGCGCTCAGTATCATCGAAAACGGCCCGGAAAGCTTTGCCGGCCGCAAGGTTGGCGTGCTTGTCAGTCCCGGCGCCGATGCGGCATTGCTGAAGAAGTTGCAAACAGCGATCGAGAAAGAAGGCGCCGTCATGGAGGTCGTCGCGCCGAAGGTCGGCGGCGTCGAGGCCGCTGACGGCAGCTGGATCGCGGCGAAGCACATGATCGACGGCGGGCCATCGGTTCTGTTCGACGCCGTGGCACTGATCCTCTCTAAAGAGGGAGCTGATCGCTTGACCGGCGAGGCGGCGGCTCGAGATTTCGTCGCCGACGCCTTCGCCCACTGCAAGTTCATCGCGTTCACGCCGGGTAGCATCCCGCTATTGCAGAAGGCCGGTGTCGATCCTGAAGCTGACGAAGGCCTGATCGAGCTCGAGGATCCGAAGGCGGTCGCCAGATTCATCGAGTCATGCCGGAAGCTCCGTCTTTGGAGCCGGGAAATGGCCGTCAAGCTGTGACCGTTGCGAGTGCTTTAGGAGGAGTGCCGAATGGAAATTGTTCGAACTGATGTCTCCCGTGCGACGGCGTTGACCGGAGAGCCTGTCCTGCGGGTTCTCTTCTGCGGAGAAGGCGGGGATTGCGTGACCGTGGACATGGCCAGAATCGAAGCTGGAAATGACGACGCAGCTCTTGATCGGGCACGCGCAATCCTGGTGCAAACCGCTACTTTCGGTCTCGCCGCCAACGATTACGACGCACGAAGTAACGGCAATTTCGACGAAGTCGCCGTCACGGCGGCCGATGGGAACGAGGGCGTTTACATATTCGAGTATCGTGACGGTGAAGGCAGCCGACAGGTCCCGCCGTCGAGGATGCCGAGCTTCGACGCGGCGCGTGAGGAGGCTATGCGCTGCGCAATCGATCTTTTGGTCGACCTGGAGCCGGGTACCGACGCCTTGACAGGCTGGCTCGTACGCGTGCGGGACGAAAGGGGCGAGCTGCTGTGCGCCATCGACGTTCAAGAGGCTGAAGCTGCCCGCCAATCGAGGCAGTGATCCGTGAAAACCTTCTTTCGGGACAATGGCCTCACGATTGCGCTGGTGGCTCTGTTCCTGTTCAGCGGGCTGGGAATGATCTGGTCCGGTCATTCCGCCTACAATCAAGAGCTTCAGCACCACGGCTCTCCAGCAATCGGCCTGCTGGCGTATCTGATGAGCGGCGATTTCCTATCGGCCCTTTTCGAAAACTGGGAAAGCGAATTCCTGCAGATGTCGGCCTACGTCATGCTTACCGCGATGCTGTTTCAGCGCGGCTCGGCTGAATCTCGCGATCCTGACGATCCCGACCGGCCCGACGACGAATTACCGACTACTACCCTGAGGCGGAACCCGGTTCTGTCATGGCTTTATTCTTACTCGCTGGGGATAGCGCTGGCCGTGTTGTTTTTCATCTCCTTTGCGCTGCATTGGTGGGCGAGCCTTGCGGCCGCCAACGCGGAGACGCTTCGGCACGGAGGAGAGGCACAGTCGCTTGCCAGTTACCTCATGGATGCCCACCTCTGGTTCGAATCCTTCCAGAACTGGCAGTCCGAATTCATGTCGACCGCAGTGCTGGTCCTCTTATCGATTTTTCTGAGACACAAGGGCTCTCCAGAATCAAAGCCTGCTGGGGCGGCGAATTCCGAGACGGGCGCTTAGTGCCGGGCGTCCTCTACTCCTCCGGGTTCAGGCGGTAACGAAAGCGTTCCCGGATGTGCTCATTGAAGAAGCGGCCTTTTGCGAAGGCGGCTCTGAATGCAGCATAGACCTCCGCAGGAACACCTTCGTAGTCATAGCGCTTGCCGCTCGCAACGAACCACACAGACAGAACCTCGCTCTCGGGATCGTATTCGCTCTTGCGGATCGAGGTCGAAGGCATGGAGTCGCCCTAGACTAGACGAGCGCCATGGGCATGTAGCGGATGATAACCTTGTCTTGCCGGAACCGGCGTTCGAGCTCGGTACGTCGGCACCGCCAATCGTGCAGATCGATTTCTTCCGCCATCACTTCAAAGATAACTATGTCGTCATTGTCGGTTTGACCGCCTTCCCGCCAAAGACCTTCTGCCGGCGCCTGCAAATAGGCGGTAACGCCCTCGAAATCAGCCGCCAGTTCCTCCTTGACCCGATCGAAATCTTCCCGCGCGAAAGGCTGGCCGGCGTTGTCGGCTCGGGGGAGAAGGATCTGGAACAGGTGCATGCTGGATACTCGCTGACAGCAGTCAACGATTGCAAAGCCTACCGCGTTCCTTGGTTGAAGACCTCTGCCGCGCTTATCCGTGCGACTGAGCCTCGAGGGCTTGCGCGCTCCCTACCGCATCAGGCCCGCGGCGCGCAGA
Source organism: Mesorhizobium sp. IMUNJ 23232 (assembly GCF_044326205.1). Classification (NCBI taxonomy): domain Bacteria; kingdom Pseudomonadati; phylum Pseudomonadota; class Alphaproteobacteria; order Hyphomicrobiales; family Phyllobacteriaceae; genus Mesorhizobium; species Mesorhizobium sp. IMUNJ 23232. The sequence goes on along the minus strand of NZ_JBIRCY010000038.1, from coordinate 7,133 downwards.
GCGCCCTCGATGACCTTTTTTACCGCTCCAGCTTGCGATCCCTGCAGTTCAATTCGAGCCGGTTCTGCTGGCCTGGCCTTCGCCGGCTCCCCGGACGCAGCCCGAAGGTGAAATGTTGATGGTGTCGTCTCGCCCCTTGGGGTGGCGGACCTCGACCTCGCTGACACGCTCGAGTACTCGGCATCGCCGAGACCCCAAAACCGCGCAATCTCCCGGGTCGAAGAGATGCCTACATCGAGCATGTAAGGTCCGGCCGTGCCGAGGCCGTTGCCGATGGGAGTACCGTGGCCCATACCTGCAATCATATTGATCTCGATTTTCGCCTCGCCTGCTTCGTCAGCCCACACCTGCCGGCTTCGTCCGCGCTCGCTCGTCGAATGCGTCGGCGCCGTGTCGAGTTTGTGCACGCCGCGCCACTGAGCCGCGATGGACCCTGCGTTGCCAGAGGCCACAGTGTGATCGGCGGAGCCCTGCCAGATCGAAATCCTGGGCCACGGCCCATTGTGCTTGGAAGCTTTTCGCACCAGCCGCTGCAACTCCTGCTCAGAGGGGCTGCCGTGGCCGCGCATCCGATCGAACGCTTCCGGAATGGTTGTCGCACAGCCGAAGGCCAGCCCGGCAATGATGCCGCCGCCGGCGAACAGCTCAGGATAAGTAGCCAGCATCGCTGCCGCCATTGCGCCGCCGGCTGAAAGACCGGTGACGAATATTTGCTTTCGGTCCAGGCCGTGGGCAATGACCATCGTCTCGATCATCTGCCGGATCGAAGAGACTTCGCCGCGTTCGCGGGCAGTGTCTGCCGGCAGGAACCAGTTGAAGCAGAGGTTGGGGTTGTTGGCGCGTTGCTGCTCGGGGTAGAGCAGCGCGAAACCGCCCTCGTCAGCGAGTTGAGACCATCCAGAGTGGTGGTCGTAGCTGTCGGCGTTCTGGGTGCAACCGTGCAGTACGACAACGAGCGGCGCCCCGTCCGGGAGGTCAGCGGGCAGATAGTATCGTGCCTGAAGCGCGCCGGGATTGGTGCCGAAATTTCCGAGGGTGGAGAGGCGGTCGGCGGATGTGAAAGAGCTTGGATGTGTGTTTTGTAGCCCGCGCAGTGCTGCAAGGCGCGCGATCGTGTCGGAGATGTTTCGCAATTGAGCCGTCCTTGTTTTTGACGCCCTTGATCGGACGGCGTGTGTGCAACGCACTCGCAGCAATATCGTTGCTGCGCTGCACAATAACAAGGGAGACTGACATGAGGGGGAGATCGGCCGGCCCCTGCGGACCGGCCGATCTGCAACTCAGCGTCGATCGGTGAGGTAGAGCGTCTCTTCGTCGTCGCGCTGCCTGCCGCCCAGTGCCGCAGCGGCACTGGCGATGAAAGCACCGACGATAAGAGACAGCGCACCCAATAGGGCAAAGGTTGCGCCGGCTTTTCGTGCTGTGTCGGCAGCCTCCTGCGCGGTAACCTTTGCCTGCTCCACTTGGGCGAGGACCGCATCGACCCGTGCCGTCGCATCCGCCTGGGACAGGCCTGTGCGTGCCGCGACGAGTTGGCCAAGGTAAGTTTTGTCGTCCGCGGAAACCTCGCCGACAGCCGCACTTGCAACAAGAATGCGTGAGGCCTGGGCAGCAGCCGCCGCGTCACCCTCGGCGCCTGGCGCCGCCAGCCTCGCGGGATCGCTAGGCCGGAACAACGCGTCCACAAAATAGGGGGTCGCATTAGCACCTTCTCCAGCATTCGCAGTTGCACCTGCGGAGGCTCCCATGGCGGCTCCCGAGGCAACGGTCGAAGCCGCTTGTACGCCGGTGCCGATCGCCGACGACAGCGCGGAGCCGAGCACGAAAACGACCAGCATTGTTGCAAGCGCCCAGGCCATGAAGCCATGCGCGGTATCCCGGAAAAAGGTCTCGTCCGTGTGGATACCGACCCACTTGGTGCGAAGGCGTCCGGTAAGATAACCGCCCAGGCCTGACGACAGCCACTGCACGATAACGAGCCAAATCGCGGTGGAGACCGCGAAGGTCGTCGCGCTGGCGCTTTCGCCGGACCACGGAGAGACCATGGTCAGCCCGAGACCCGAGCCCAGCAACATCAGGATAAAGGTGAGGGTTGCGGCAGCGAATGCACCCGCAACGATGGGGCCCCAGCTGACTGCCGAGGAGGACGATTCCACTGGTGCGGCGACATCTGTCGCCGTGATGGTTGATGCCATGATGTCCTCCTATCGCATGAACAGAGCGAGGAGGATGATGATCGGTATTGGAACGCCGAGAAGCCAGAGCAGAATGCCGCGACCCATGGTGGTCTCCTGTCGGTAGTAGGGATCATAAATTGCAACAGCCACCCGATGGTGGCGGGTGGCTGTGTTTGATCAGGCGGCCTTGGCCATTTCGTTGACGGATGCATCCGCCAAGCCGGTTAGGGCCTCGTCGGTCATGGACTCCTCGCCAAGCGTTTGCTCGAGCAACGCGGCGGCATCGTTCATACCGAGCACTTCCGCCCAGCGCTTGAGCGTGCCGTAACGTGTGATCTCGTAGTGCTCGACCGCCTGGGCCGCGGAAATCAGGCCAGCGTCGAGGGCCGGCGTGCCCTTGAATTCCTCGGCGATTTCGTCGCCCTCTTCGAGGATCCCGTCGATCGCCGGGCAGGCCTTGCCTTGAGCACGCTTGCCCATCAGTTGGAACACCTGCTGCAGGCGCTCGACTTGACCTTCGGTCTCGTCCTTATGCTTTTCGAAGGCCGCCTTGAGCTCCGGTGAGGAAGCGGCTCGCGCCATTTTGGGAAGAGCCTTGAGGATCTTCCTTTCCGCGTAATAAATGTCTTTCAATGTGTCGTGGAAGAGATCTTCCAGCGTCTTTTCTTTTGCCATGGGAGTTTTCCGTTGGTGCGCATGCGCTACGCTGCCATTCACGGGGGTCGTGAAGGCGCATGCTCAACAAGCGCGCAGCGGATCAAAGGTTCCCCTGCCGGCGAGCCGAAGACGACGTCGCGTCCACCGCAACGGTCTTCGGCGTGCAAGCGGGCCGCGTTTTTAATCGGTCGTCGCAAGATAGCTGTGCATGTCGACGGCGGCGATCGCCGCATGCCCAAAGGCCACTGCGATCTGGTTGATTTCGTCGACGACGTCGCCTGCGACATAGAGGCCGGCTATGCCCGTGCGCTGGTGCGAGTCTGCAACGAGATTGCCGGCTTCATCGCATGCCGCGCCGAGATCGATGGCGAGCTTTGAGCGCATGGTGCAACCCATGGCGGGGTAGATCGTGTCGAAAGAAAGCATTCTTCCGTCAGGAAGGCTTACAAGAGCTCCAGCGCCCTCCGCGCGCACCGAATCCGGGAGGCATTCTTCCACCGCAACGCCAGCACCGTTGAGCAATTCGCTCGCGGTGGGGTCAAGTTCAGATATTGGCTCGGTCACGAGCAAAGTGACGTCGTTCGAATAGGTCCGCAAGAATACGGCCTTCTTTGCCGCCTGGTCTGCCGGGCCGATTACTGCCACACGTTTGTCGACGATTTCGTAGGCATCGCAAATCGGGCAGAGGCGCAGCGAGCCGCCCGCGATCATGTCGCTCACATCCGCAGTTTGTGGAAGCGTATCCACAATGCCGGTGGCGATAAGCACCGCGCGAGCCCGAATGGGAAAGGATGCGGTGGCGACGAAGTCAGTTCCTTCGCGCCGGAGAGCGGTCACCGTATCGTCGACGAGGTCAACATTACCCATCAGCGCCTGCTGGCGCAGGCGTTCGAGCAAATCGACCCCGGCGATACCGTCGGGAAAACCAGGACAGTTGTGACTGACGGGAATCCACTTCGCGCGGCTTTCGCCCGCGTCGACGACGATGACCCGACGGCGAAACCGCCCGAGATAGGTCGCTGCGGTCAGTCCAGCTGGGCCGCCGCCAATTACGAGGCAGTCGCACGCCATGTCGTGGATCGGATTGTCGCTACCACGAGAATACGCGAGACTTGAAGCTTTGGAGACGGCCGCCCGGGGTATGCCTAGGTTTGGAGGATTGCGCTCCCTCACTTTTCGTCAGCCGAAGCGGGCTCAGCCATCTTCCGATGCTGCTCGGCGAGCAGGCCCGCCGGTGTAACGTTGGCAATCGCGGACTGAATCTTGTTTTTGAGGCCGCTGACAATGTCGCCATCGCCACGTAACATCGCATCCCAGCCCGTCTTTGCGACATCGGCTGGGTCGTCCTTTTCCTGCTGCCCTACATTTGTATCGAGCATGCCGGCACGTTCGAAAAACCGCGTCTCGGTGGCGCCGGGCATCAGACAGGTGACGGTGACGTCGGTGTCTTTGAGTTCGTTGCGCAGCGCGAAAGCAAAGCTGTTCACGAAGGCTTTCGTACCGTTGTAGACGGCTTGGAACGAGCCCGGCATGAAACCGGCGATCGAGCCGGTTAGGAGTATTTTGCCTCGGTTTGCTTCGCGCATGTCACGTCCGACCTTTTGCACAAGGTAGATGGTGCCGACGATGTTGGTGTCGACCACGCGTCTGGCCTCCTCAAAATCCTGGTCGAGGAATGCGTGGCCGAGGCCGCGTCCGGCATTCGCAATTAGGATTTCGACCGGACGTCCAAGCTCGCGCGCAACGTCGTAGAGACGGTCGACACCCTCTGTGGTGGCGAGATCAGCCTGAACGGCACTAACTACAGCGCCGTCCGCTTCAAGTGCGAAGGTCATGTCGTGGATCTCCGGCTCGTCGGCCGCGATGATCAGGTCGTATCCCTGATCAAGGGCGAGCTTGGCGAGTTCGAAGCCAATGCCGCTGGAAGCGCCGGTGACGATGGCAAGGGGTCGGGAGGTCTCAGACATATGGTGCCGGCGTCATGGCTTGAGGACGACTTTGATGCAGCCGTCCTTCTTGTCGTTGAACATCTTGTAGAGGTCGGGGCCTTCTTCGAGGCTCGCCGTGTGGGTGATCACGAAGGACGGGTCTATGTCGCCGTTCTCGATGTGAGCCAGCAGCTTGGGCAGATATCCTTGCACAGGTGTCTGCCCCATCCGCATCGTCAAACCCCGGTTGATGGCGGATCCGAACGGGATCTTGTCGAGAAATCCGCCGTAGACGCCGACAATTGAGACCGTGCCGAAATTGCGCGTGCAGTGGATTGCCTGACGCAGGACATGCGGCCGGTCGGTGCCCATGAAGGTCGCGACCTTTACCCGATCGACCATCGCGTAGAAGCTGGAATTGGCGAGCGGTTCCGTACCGACGGCATCGATACAGGCGTCTGCTCCGCGCCCTTTGGTCAGCTCCTGGATACGGTCGTAGACATCTTCATCGAGGAAATCGATCGTGACGGCGCCGGCGGCCCGCGCCAGTTCCAGGCGCTCTGGGACCGTGTCGATGGCAATAACGCGCTCTGCGCCGAGCAGGAAGGCGCTCCGGATCGCCATCTGTCCCACTGGGCCGCAGCCCCAGATGGCAATCGTGTCACCCTGTTGGATGTCGCAGAAATCCGCGGCCATGTAGCCAGTCGGAAAAATGTCGGAGAGGAACAGCACCTGTTCGTCGGCCAGACCTGCCGGCACCTTGATCGGCCCGACATCGGCGTAGGGCACGCGAAGATATTCTGCCTGGCCGCCGGGGAAACCGCCGAGAAGGTGCGAGTAACCGAACAGGCCAGCAGGTGAATGGCCCCAGAGGGTCTCGGCCTTTTCCTTGCTTTGCTGGGGATTGGACCGCTCGCAGCCCGAGAAGGCGCCACGCTTGCAAAAGAAGCACTCGCCACAGGCGATGACGAACGGCACCACTACCCGATCGCCGACTTTCAGGTTGGAGACGCCTGACCCGACTTCGACAACCTCGCCCATGTTCTCGTGGCCGAGCACATCGCCGCTGTGCATGTCGGGGATAACGCCATTGTAGAGGTGTAGATCGGAGCCGCAGATGGCGCAGGAGGTGACCTTGATAATCGCGTCCGTAGGGGCTTCGATCGTGGGGTCGGGCACGCTCTCGCAACGAATGTCATGTTTGCCGTGCCAGGTGAGTGCGCGCATCGAAACCTCTCGCTGAATTCAAAGCCTAAGCTCTAGCGCGCCTTGTTGTTCCGAAATGCTCTCCCCGGAGTGACATTTGCCCGCTGCAGGAAATGCCTCGGTCGCCTAATTGCGGGCGGCTTCCTTCGTCCATTACTTGGATCACGGTATGCGGGGGTTCGCGGTAAATCCCGGCTTTGATCAGGCGGAAGAGTGCAGGTCGATAGGCGCAACCGGAAGCGCGCGCTTGTGTGCGGTGCTCGAATGCATGTGAAGTATCCGCCTGTAAGCCGCGTCGTCGACCTCTCGGCCTTCCAGGAAGTCGTCGATCTGTTCGTACGTAACACCATAAGCATCTTCGTCCGGGCGAAGCGGAGCCAGGTTTTCCAGGTCGGCAGTCGGAACCTTAGCAACCAGTTCGTTCGGCGCACCCAGATGCGCAGCCAAAGTGCGAATCCGGCGTTTGTTCAACCCCGAAAGAGGAAGGACGTCGGCTGCACCGTCACCGAACTTGGTGAAAGAGCCCATCAGTGCCTCGGCCGCATGATCTGTACCTATGACGAGACCTCGGGTGGCGACAGCCAGCGCGAATTGGGCGATCATGCGCTGACGCGCCTTGATGTTGCCGAGCAAGAAATCCTGGCGGCTGGCATCGCCGAGATCGGCGCCGGCGAGCCTGATCGACTCCAGCATCGCGTCGGCAGCCGGCCGGATGTCGATGCGGAGGACTTCGTCCGCCTGTATCGTATCCAAGGCTCGCTGCGCGTCGCTCTCGTCAGCCTGGGTTCCATAAGGAAGCCGAACGGCCAGAAACTTTGCCGCGTATCCGGTCGATCGCAATTCATCGACCGCGCATTGCGCCAGGAGCGCAGCAGCCAACGAATCAACTCCGCCGCTGATCCCGAGCACATAAGTGCCGAGACCCGATGCCCGCAGATAGGTGGCGAGGAAGTCAATACGCTGCCGGGCTTCCTGAGCGACATCGAAACGGGACGACACTCCTAACATCTCGATGATGCGCTGCTGCTTTATCATTAGCGCTCACTCGTCCTCAAAGCATTCCATCGATGCGCGCCGCCACGAGATTGGCAGTGGTGACCGTCTCCACTTGCATGCCGAAGCGGCTCTCGTAGATGGCCAGCATGGCGTCGTGCGTGGAGTCCGC
>NZ_JBIRCY010000037.1:0-78847 GCF_044326205.1 Mesorhizobium sp. IMUNJ 23232 | reverse complement strand
GCCCTTCCCGGCTTGATGGCGCTGCCGAGGCCGAGATCGAGCGATTGCGCCGCGAGCGGCTGTCGGGACCGATGATCGCGCGCCGCCTCGGCCGGCCCGTCTCGACGGTGGGCAGGGCGCTGCGCCGTCTCGGGCTCGGCCGGCTTCGCGCGCTCGATGCGCCGATACCGGTCATCCGCTACGAGCGCGACAAGCCTGGCGAACTGATCCACATCGACACCAAGAAGCTGGGGCGTATCGACGGCATCGGCCACCGCATCACCGGCGATCCGCGACAGGGCAAGTCGCGTGGCGCCGGCTGGGAAGCGCTGCACGTCGCCATCGACGACAATTCCAGGCTGGCCTACACCGAAATCCTGCCCGACGAGAAGAAGACCAGCGCCACAGCCTTCCTCGAGCGGGCGCTGGTCTTCTTCCGGCACCACGGCGTCAGCGTCGAGCGCGTCATGACCGACAACGGCTCCGCCTACAGAAGCCACCTGTTTGCCGACACGCTCGTCGCCAAGGGCATAAAGCACAAGCGCACCCGCCCCTACACGCCGCGCACCAACGGCAAGGCCGAACGCTTCATCCAGACGTCGCTGCGCGAATGGCTCTACGCCCGAGCCTATGAGACATCCGCACAGCGAACCGCCGCAATGCCTGCATGGCTCGGCGATTACAACAACCGCAGACCTCACGCCGCCCTCGGCGGAAAACCACCCATAGCTAGATTGATCAAGGACAACGTCCTTGGAAATGACAGTTAGGCGACGCTCATCGGCGGTCAGGCATTTTTTGCTGGCGCTGTTCGCAGTCGTCACCCTGGCCATCGCTGGCATGCCGACGGCGCCTGTTCCCGTCTTCGCCCAGGAGCGTGTGCGTCCGTGGTGGTCGCTGCGCGAGCTCTTCATGCCACGCAACCCGCGGCGCGCCAATCCGCGAAACAAGGCGCCGCCGGGCGTGATGGTCAGACCTCGGGCGAAATCGCCTGCCGCGCGTACCGCGCGCAAGCCTGCCCCTTCACGCGAGGTCCAGCCCGAAGTTGCCATTCTTCCCAAGGCACCTGATGCAAAGACTGTCCTGGTTGTTGGCGACTTCATCGCCGGTGGATTGGCGGAAGGCCTGGACGCCGCCTTCGCCACCGTGCCGAATGTTCGCATCGCCGACCGGTCCAACGGCTCGTCGGGCTTCGTGCGGGAGGATCATTTCGACTGGCCCGGCGAGATCGCCGGCATCATCGAAGCGGAGAAGCCGGCCGTAATATTGATCCTCGTCGGCGCCAACGACCGCCAGCAGATGCGGGTCGGCGAGACCAGCCTGCCGCTGCGCTCGGAAGCCTGGACGCGGGAATATTCCGCCCGCGCCGCAAGTTTCGCCAGCGCGGTGTCCCAGACGCATCTCCCCCTGGTCTGGGTCGGCACCACGCCCTTCAAGCCATCGAAAGCGGCTTCGGACATGCTTGCGCTCAATGAAATCTACCGCAAGGTGGCAGCCGACGTCGGCGCGGAATTCATCGATGTCTGGGAAGGTTTTGTCGACGAGAACGGAGCCTTCATCACCACCGGCCCGGACATCAGCGGTCAGCCGGTCAGGCTGCGCGCCGGCGACGGCATCAATCTGACGGCCGCAGGCAAGCGCAAGCTCGCCTACTACACCGAAAAGACGCTCAAGCGGCTTCTCGGCGAAGGCATCGGTCCGCCCGGCCCGGCAGGCATCCCATCGGTTTCGGCCGAACCTGGCGGGCCGGTTCTGCTGGACCGGACGATACCGATCGCACTCGACGATCCCGCGCTGGATGGCGGCGCGGAACTTCTCGGAGCCAGCGTCGCATCGGCCTCGGCATCCCGATCCGCCGGTAAGGGTCCCATCGCCGAAAGCTCGATGCCCGCGGCGGTGAGCGGCCGCGCCGACGATTTTTCCTGGCCGCGCAAAAGCGACCCGGCAGCGTCCACAACCTCCGCTGTTCCGGCGGGAACCGCCACCGCCCCTCCAGCCGGCACGCCTGCGGCCGACCCGGCGAAATGACCGCCTTTCCGCGGCGCCGTCAGCGCGGCAGGACGGACGACCCCATCAGCGCCTCGTCGATCGACTGCGCCGCCTGCCGGCCCTCGCGGATCGCCCAGACGACCAGCGACTGGCCGCGCCGCACATCGCCGGCGGCATACAGCCTGTCGACGCTGGTGCGGTAATCCTTGTCGTTGGCGGCGATGTTGGTCGAGCGCCGCGTGTCCTTGATCACCTGCAGGCGCCCGCCCAGATCCTTGACCACGCTGTCCGAGAACGGACCGGCGAAGCCGATGGCGATGAAGGCGAGATCGGCGCGGATGACGAACTCGGTGCCGGCGATCGGCTGCCGTTTCTCGTCCACCTCGCAGCATTTTACGCCGGTCAGCGCGCCGTCCTCGCCGATGAACTCAAGCGTTGCCACCTGGAACTCGCGCTCGGCGCCTTCCGCCTGCGAGGAAGAGGTGCGCATCTTGGTCGCCCAATAGGGCCAAACCGCAAGCTTGTTTTCCTTCTCAGGGGGCTGCGGACGGATGTCGAGTTGCGTCACCCGCACCGCCCCCTGGCGGAACGCCGTGCCGACGCAGTCGGACGCCGTATCGCCGCCGCCGACGACGACCACATGCTTGCCTCCCGCGACGATCGGCTGCGACGGCCACGCGACCGACTGGATGTCCTCGCGCCCGACCCGCTTGTTCTGCTGGACGAGGTAGGGCATCGCGTCATGCACACCCTCGAATTCGGCTCCTGGAATGCCGGCGGGGCGCGGCGTTTCCGAACCGCCGCAATAGAGCACAGCGTCATGCTCGGCGAGCAGTTCGTCGACGCTTCTGTCGACGCCGACATTGACGCCGCAATGGAAGGTCACGCCCTCGCCCTGCATCTGCTCGACGCGCCGGTCGATGAAGTGCTTTTCCATCTTGAAGTCCGGGATGCCGAAGCGCATCAGCCCGCCCGGCTTCGACTCGCGCTCATAGACATGCACGTCATGGCCGACACGCGCCAGTTGCTGGGCGGCGGCCATGCCGGCCGGGCCGGAGCCGATGATCGCGACCGACTTGCCCGTCTTGGCTTCCGGCGGCTGCGGCCGGACCATGCCGAGTTCGTAGGCCTTGTCGGCCAGCGCCTGCTCGACCGTCTTGATGGCGACGGGGATGTCCTCGAGGTTCAGCGTGCAGGCCTCCTCGCAGGGTGCGGGGCAAATGCGGCCGGTGAACTCCGGGAAATTGTTGGTGGTGTGGAGATTGCGGATCGCACTCTCCCAGTCGCCGTTGTAGACGAGGTCGTTCCAATCCGGGATCTGGTTGTGGATCGGGCAGCCCGTCGGGCCGTGGCAGAACGGCACGCCGCAATCCATGCAGCGCGCGGCCTGTTTCTCGACCTCCTTGTCCGACATCGGCAAGGTGAATTCCTTGAAATGCCGGATGCGGTCGGAAGCCGGCTGGTACTTGTGCACCTGCCGGTCGATCTCGAGAAAACCCGTTACCTTGCCCATTCTAGTCCCTATCAACCACTTTGACCGGCAACGCACGCTGCCGTGTCCGATTAGGCTCGATCGTCGTGAACTGTCCGATCAAACCGTCTCCTAACCTCGCCATCCGTCCAGCCACGTCGGATGCCGTGTTTACCTTCTCGCCTTGGAAGGCTGACAGGCGCACCCTGACGACACCGTAGGCCTCCAAGCCCTCTCGAAAAATCAAATCACCGAAATCCGCGTCCTCGGTGACGATCGGGCAACTTCCCGACAACGAAAGCTTCACGATCTCCAGGTCGGAAAGGCCCGGCGATATCTCGTGTATCCAATCTCCATCCCAGCCGATATCCCGCAGGGCTTCCACAACAACTCGCCAAACGCATTGGTCAGCGAGAAATCTCACAGTCACTCCGCCGCGTGAACAACTGGAGGCACGGAGCCCGCCAAATGATCGGCGGCAAAGGAGATCGCCGCCTGGATATCCTCCTTCGTCAACCAGGGATGCTGATCGATGATATCATCGATCGACCAGCCCGCAGCCAAACGCCGAAGAATGTGCTCGACCGTAATTCGGGTTCCGTCGATCCGCGGCTTCCCGAACATCGTCTCCGGCGTGGAAACGATCTTCGGATGTTTGTCGGCATTTCTCATGGTCATCGTCCGCAAATAGGTCACCTGTATCGAGGCCGGACGAAGTATAGCATAAGCCCTGCCGTCACCTACTCCGCCGCGATGCTCATCCTCAGCCGCTCCATCTCCTGCAGGGCGCGGCGATATTCGACCGGCATGACCTTGCGGAATTTCGGCCGGTAGGTCGCCCAGTCCTCCAGGATCGCCTTGGCGCGGGTCGAGCCCGTATAGTGCGCGTGGTTGGAGATGAGTTGCACAAGCCGCTCCTCGTCATGCTTGGTCATGTCGCCCGACACGTCGACACGACCCTTGTGGGCAAGGTCGCCGCCGTGATGGTGCAGCTTCTCCAGCATGTCGTCCTCTTCCGGGACCGGCTCCAGTTCGACCATCGCCATGTTGCAGCGCTCGGCGAAGTCGCCTTCCTCGTCGAGCACATAGGCGACGCCGCCGGACATGCCGGCCGCGAAGTTGCGGCCGGTCTTGCCGATGACGACGACCACGCCGCCGGTCATGTATTCGCAGCCATGGTCGCCGACGCCCTCGACCACCGCCGCCGCGCCGGAGTTGCGCACGGCAAACCGCTCGCCGGCGACGCCGCGGAAGTAGCATTCGCCCTCGATCGCGCCGTAAAGCACGGTGTTGCCGACGATAATCGAGTCCTCCGCAACGATCTTCGAATCGTCCGGAGGCCTGATCACGATGCGGCCGCCGGAAAGGCCCTTGGCAACGTAGTCGTTGCCGTCGCCGACCAGTTCGATCGATATGCCGCGTGTCAGGAACGCGCCGAAGGACTGGCCCGCCGTGCCTATTAGCTTCACCGAGATCGTGTCGTCTTTCAGCCCCTTGTGCTTGAAGCGCTTGGCGACCTCGCCCGCCAGCATCGCGCCGGCGGAACGGTCGACGTTGCGGATCGGCAACTCGATCTTCACCGGCAGCTTGCTCTCCAGGGCGGGGCGAGCGAGTTCGATCAGCCTGCGGTCGAGCACATCGTCGATCGGATGTTTTTGCCGCTCGGTCCAGTGCGTGGCTTCGGCCGGCGCGTCCGGCTTGAAGAACATGCGGCTAAAATCGAGACCCTTCGACTTCCAATGGTCGATAACGTCCCGCTTCTCCAAAAGGTCGGAGGCGCCGACGATCTGGTCGAGATGGGAAAAACCCATTTCGGCAAGCAGTTCGCGCACCTCTTCCGCCACGAAGAAGAAATAGTTGATGACGTGCTCTGGCGTGCCCTTGAAGCGCTTGCGCAGCACCGGGTCCTGGGTGGCGACACCGACCGGGCAGGTGTTCAAGTGGCACTTGCGCATCATGATGCAGCCGGCAGCGATCAGCGGCGCCGTCGAGAAGCCGAACTCGTCGGCCCCGAGCAGCGCGCCGATGACCACGTCGCGCCCCGTCCGCAAGCCGCCGTCGACCTGCAGCGCGACACGGCTGCGCAGCCCGTTCAGCACCAGGGTCTGGTGCGTCTCGGCAAGCCCCATCTCCCAGGGCGAACCCGCATGTTTCAGCGAGGTCAGCGGCGAGGCGCCGGTGCCGCCGTCATAGCCGGCGATGGTGATATGGTCGGCGCGCGCCTTGGCGACGCCCGCCGCAACCGTGCCGACGCCGACCTCGGAGACCAGCTTGACCGACACATCCGCCGCCGGGTTGACGTTCTTCAGGTCGAAGATGAGCTGCGCCAGATCCTCGATCGAATAGATGTCGTGGTGCGGCGGCGGCGAGATCAGGCCGACGCCCGGCGTCGAATGCCGGGTCTTGGCGATGGTCGCGTCCACCTTGTGGCCAGGCAATTGCCCGCCCTCGCCGGGCTTGGCGCCCTGCGCTACCTTGATCTGCATCATGTCGGAGTTGACGAGATACTCCGCCGTCACGCCGAAGCGGCCCGAGGCCACCTGCTTGATGGCCGAGCGCTCGGGGTTGGCCCCGCCGCCCGGCAGCGGCAGGTAGCGGTCGGGCTCCTCGCCGCCCTCTCCGGTGTTCGACTTGCCGCCGATCCTGTTCATCGCCCGCGCCAGCGTCGAATGCGCTTCGCGGCTGATCGAACCGAACGACATTGCGCCAGTCGAGAACCGCCGGACGATCTCGGCCGCCGGCATCACCTCTTCGAGTGCTACCGTCTTGCGGCCGGTCTCCTCCGCCAGCCGGACCTTGAACAAGCCGCGGATCGACTTCGCCCACGCCGCCTGGCTGTCGATCTGCTCGGAAAACTCCTTGAAGGTGCTCCACGAGTTTTGCCGAACGGCGTGTTGAAGCGAGGCCACCGCGTCCGGCGACCAGACATGCGCCTCGCCGCGCATGCGGAACAGATATTCTCCGCCCACCTCAAGCGCGCTGCGCAGCACCGGATCGTCACCGAAGGCGTCCGTGTGGCGGCTCGCCGTCTCCGCCGCGACCTCGTCCAGCCCGACACCCTCGATCAGCGAGGCGGTGCCGGTGAAATATTGCTCGATGAAATCGCTCTTGAGCCCGACGGCATCGAAGATCTGCGCCCCGCAATAGGACTGGTAGGTCGAGATGCCCATCTTGGACATGACCTTCAAAATGCCCTTGCCGATCGACTTGATGTAGCGCGAGACGATCTCGTAGGGGTCGACCTCCTTCGGCATCTCGCCGCGCTTGTGCATGTCGAGCAGCGTGTCGAAGGCAAGGTAGGGGTTGATCGCCTCGGCGCCGTAGCCGGCCAGGCAGCAGAAGTGATGCACCTCGCGCGGCTCGCCGGATTCGACAACGAGGCCAACGGAAGTGCGCAACCCCTTGCGCACCAGATGATGGTGGACGGCCGCCGTCGCCAGCAACGCCGGAATGGCGATGCGGTCCGGCCCGACCTGCCGGTCGGACAGCACGATGATGTTGTAGCGCCCCGCGACGGCCGCTTCGGCGCGCTCGCACAGCCGCTCCAGCGCGCCGCGCATGCCCGCCGCGCCCTCGGTCGCGGAATAGGTGATGTCGATCGTCTTGGTGTCGAAACTGTCCTCGGTGTGGCCGATGGAGCGGATCTTCTCCAGGTCGCCATTGGTCAGGATCGGCTGGCGCACCTCGAGCCGCTTGCGGCGCGAGGTGCCGACCAGGTCGAGAATGTTCGGCCGCGGTCCGATGAACGACACCAGGCTCATCACCAGTTCCTCGCGGATCGGGTCGATCGGCGGGTTGGTGACCTGCGCGAAATTCTGCTTGAAGTAGGTGTAGAGCATCTTCGACTTGTCCGACATCGCCGAGATCGGCGTGTCGGTGCCCATCGAACCCACGGCCTCCTGGCCGGTTGTCGCCATCGGCGACATCAGAAGCTTGGTGTCTTCCTGCGTGTAGCCGAACGCCTGCTGGCGATCGAGCAGCGTCACGTCCTTGCGCAGCGCCCGCGGCTCGACCGGCTTCAACTCCTCGAGGATGAGCTGGGTGCGGCCCAGCCACTCCTTGTAGGGATGCCTGCCGGCGATCTCCGCCTTGATCTCATCGTCGGAAATGATGCGTCCCTTGGCGAGGTCGATCAGCAGCATCTTGCCCGGCTGCAGCCGCCACTTCTGGACGATGTGCTTCTCCTCGACCGGCAGCGCGCCGGCCTCGGACGCCAAAATCACCCGGTCGTCATCAGTCACCATGTAGCGCGCCGGCCGCAGGCCGTTGCGGTCAAGCGTCGCGCCGATCTGGCGTCCATCGGTGAAGGCAACCGCCGCCGGCCCGTCCCACGGCTCCATCAGCGCGGCGTGATATTCGTAGAAAGCCTTGCGGTCGGCCGGCATCGACTTGTTGCCGGCCCAGGCTTCCGGGATCAGCATCATCATCGCGTGGGCGAGCCTGTAGCCACCCTGGAACAGAAACTCGAGCGCATTGTCGAAGCAGGCCGTGTCCGACTGCCCCTCATAGGAGATCGGCCAAAGCTTCGAGATGTCGTTGCCGAACAGCTCGCTGTCGACCGACGCCTGGCGGGCCGCCATCCAGTTGTTGTTGCCGCGCACGGTGTTGATCTCGCCATTGTGGGCGACCATGCGATAGGGGTGCGCCAGCTTCCACGACGGGAAGGTGTTGGTGGAGAACCGCTGGTGGACAAGGATCAGCGCCGTCTCGAAGCGCGGGTCCGACAGGTCCTTGTAGTAGGCGCCCACCTGATAGGCCAGGAACATGCCCTTGTAGACGATGGTGCGCGCCGACAGCGACACGCAATAGGCGCCGATGTCCCTGTTGTTGTTCTCCGCATAGATGCGGCCGGAAATCACCTTGCGCAGGAGGTAGAGCCGCGCCTCGTATTCCTCGTCGCTGTCGATCTCCGGCGTGCGGCCGATGAAAACCTGGCGATGGAAGGGCTCGGCCGCCGCGATGTCCGGCGCCTTGGACAGCGAGGAGTTGTCGACCGGCACGTCCCTAAACCCAAGCAGAGGCAGGCCCTCGGACTGCGCGGACTCCGCGATGATCTCGTTGACATGCGCGCGCATCGCCGCGTCCTGCGGCATGAACCAGTGGCCGACGCCATATTGCCCGGCGGGCGGCAGGTCGATGCCCTGCTTGGCCATCTCCTCGCGGAAGAACCGGTCAGGAATCTGCACCAGCACGCCGGCGCCGTCGCCCATCAGCGGATCGGAACCCACGGCGCCGCGATGCGTCAGGTTGTTCAGCATGAACAGCCCGTCCTTGACGATCTGGTGCGACTTGACGCCCTTCATCTGCGCGATGAAGCCCACGCCGCAGGCATCATGCTCGTTGCGCGGATCGTAGAGGCCGTTTTCGGTGGCGCGTTTGACGGCGGCGGCATTCGTCGTGGCGGCAGTCTGATGCGCGCGCGTCGAAGATGTCATGTCCGTCATGGTCAGCCTCCGTTCGTTCCGGCTCCCTGCCTGCCGCGCCGCCGGAGGGCGCCGCGAAGGCAGGTACGGGCGTTCGTATCGAAATTCACCGCTGGCGGCCTGCTAGTGGATAGCATCCGTAGGCCGGACCCGTGTCAATCCGGCAAGCGGACGCATCTCACAGAACTGGCCGGAAACGAGGCGTTTTCAACGCTCGATCCGGCGGCCACTGCGCGGATAAATAAGACAGCACTGCTGTCCTAAATTTGTTATGGCAGATATTGCGGTCGCGCACAAGACCGAATCGAAAACAATCGAGAGGAGTTGCGAAATAATCTGTCGCCAAGTACCGCCAGTCGCGCAACTTCCAGTCGCAGCGTTCGGCGACGCCTGGCCGTGCGATCGCACCCGCTGGCCCTTGAAACCGCCGGTCAAATCCGGTCTTGTCCCGGCTCCCGCCAGACAAGCTTCATGGGCCGTTTCATGCATTTTTCCTCCGACAACTGGGCCGGCGCCCATCCCAAGGTAGCCGAGAGCCTTTCGCGCCATGCCGGCGGGTTCGAAGCGGCCTATGGCAATGGGACGCTCGACAAAAAGGTGGCCGAAAAATTCAATGAAATCTTCGAGCGCGAGGTCGACGTGTTCTTCGTCGGCACCGGCACGGCGGCGAATTCGCTGTCGCTGACGCTGTTCAATCGTCCCGGAGGAATCTCGTTCTGCCATCGCGAGGCGCATGTGATGGACGACGAATGCGGCGCGCCCGAATATTTCTCCGGCGGCTCGCGGCTGTTCGCGGTCGACGGGCCGACGGGTCGGATGACTGCCGAAAACCTCGACCGCGCCATCGGCCGCTTCGTGCCGACTTTTGTCCACGCCGGCCGGCCGATCGCGGTCACGATGACACAGGCGACCGAGTCGGGAACCGTCTATTCGCTGGACAATATTGCGGCGCTCTCGGCCGTCGCGAAAAAATATGGTCTGCCGCTGCATATGGACGGCGCACGCTTCGCCAACGCGCTGGTCTCGCTCGGGACGACACCCGCCGAAATGACCTGGAAGCGCGGCGTCGACATCCTCTCCTTCGGCGGCACCAAGAACGGCTGCTGGTGCGCCGAGGCGGTCGTTCTCTTCGACCGGACGAAGGCTGAGGAATTTTCGTTCATCCGCAAGCGCGGCGCACAGCTCTTCTCGAAGTCGCGTTTCATCGCCGCGCAGTTCTATGCCTATTTCGCCGACGGGCTGTGGCTGGAGACGGCGGCCCACGCCAACGCAATGGCCGCCCGGCTGGCGGACGCTTTCCAAAATTCGAAGAATGCGCGGCTCGCCTGGGAGCCGCAGGCCAACGAGGTGTTTCCGATCATCAGGAAAGATACCATGGCCAGCGCTCTCGCCGCCGGCGCCGCCTTCTACGACTGGCGCCCGCCGCACGGTTTTGCCGATCCGATCGCGGCCGACGAAACCCTCTGCCGGCTGGTCACCAGCTTTGCCACGACGGCGGATGAGGTGGACAGGTTCGGCGGCCTGATCGGGTAGGAACTCCGCAACTGCGCCCTCACATATGTTCCTTTCCCTCGGGCATGCTGGTCGCCTCCGGCACTGACCTGCCCGGGCGCGCGCCGGACGCGTCTCCTGCCAGAACTGTCACCAATCGCCTCCCTCTGCCGTTGAGAGTGGGAACACGAGGAGCCTAACTGCCTTCCGATGGAAAGCAGAGGAGCCTCCGCATGAAAACTTTCAGCGAATTCATGAAGCAGCGTGAGAATGCCGCCAGCGCCTATTGCCGCGGCGAAGGCGACGCGGTGCTGGCCCTCAGCACGACGCGCAAGCCGGCGGGGTTCTTCGGCCCCGACGGCAAGGCCGTGCGCGGTCCGGAGCCGGTGCGGCAGGCTTATGCAGCGGGCGCGGCGCAGTTCGGCAAGGACGGCGAGAGCCAGTTCGAGGTCTACCAGGAGGCCGAGGGCGGCGACATCGCCTACTGGAGTGGCCTGCAACGGGCGATCGTCGAGCTGAACGGCCGTTCGGTGCCGATGGATCTGCGCGTCACCGAACTGTTCCGCCGCGAGGACGGCGAATGGAAGCTGGTTCACCGCCACGCCGACATGCTGAAATCGGATCAGTGACCCACAAACGCAAAGCGGCGCCCAGAAGGCGCCGCCCGCGGGAGGATGCGAAGCCGTCTTAGTTGACGGTGTTCGCCCCGATCTGCTTGGCTTTCGCCGACGCGTTGGTGATCGCGATCTTGCGCGGCTTCAGTTCCTCGGGAACGTTGCGCTTGAGATCGATGTGCAGAAGGCCGTTCTTGAGGGCCGCACCCGTCACCTCGACATGGTCGGCAAGCTGGAAGCGGCGCTCGAAGGAGCGGGCGGCAATGCCGCGATAGATCACTTCGCTGCCTTCGCCGTTGCCCTCTTCCTTGCGCTCACCCTTCACGCTGAGCACGTTGCGGTGCGACTGGATGTCGATCTCGCTGTCGGAGAAACCAGCCACCGCCATGGAGATGCGGTAGGAATCCTCGCCGGTACGCTCGATGTTGTAGGGCGGATAGCTGGGCGAAGCGCTCTCGGGCTGGCCAAGCGAATCCAGCATGGTGAAGAGCCGGTCGAAACCGACAGTGGAACGATAGAGAGGGGAAAAATCGACATGACGCATGGTCTGTTCTCCTGTTGAGCAACATTTTGGCGTTTGGCCCGTCGCGAAACCCGTCTTCGGCCTTCCGCATGGACCAGCGGCCCCTTGAGTGGCGACCGCAAAAGATATCTGGGTGGGCGAAATCGGCATTTCAAGGAATTTTCCGGCGCGCAAATCGTTTGCGCTCATGAACGGCGGATGAACCTTGCCTTCGGCCTGCGTTCAGCAAGGCCCGGCTAAAGTCATCTGGCATCAACAGAAAGCGATGCGTCCCGGTGCAACGCCAGGGAGCCGAGCCGGGTGTAACGTCCCTTCCGCCCGGATCGACAAAGGGCCGGAAGTCGCGAAAGCGGCTTCCGGCCTATTCCATTCTTGCCGCCGGAATCTGCGGACGCGCCTTCTCCTCGCCAAGCCGCGAAAATCCGCGCTGGCACTCGATGCTTCGGCTTTCGTGTCAGGGGCGCTGCCGTCATGACGAGTTGCGCCTCGGCGGCTCCAGCGCGTAGTACGCCATCGCATTGGCATGCGCCAGAATCTCGTCGACCTCGCGGATGTTCTTGCGTTTCGGGGCGTCCGGGTCGAAGCGCGGCAATCTTCCGCCCGGCGGACGCCCGCGCCGCAGCGGCGAAAAACGCCGGAACCGGACCGGACCCGGCTTGCCGCTCGCTGCCGCCGCGTCGCGGGCCGCCTTGTCGCGCTGAAGGCCTGCGTCGTTGCGCGCCTTCCAGCGGGCGAAACGCTGCGCCTGGCCGGGAAGATCGTCGAGTGCCTGACCGAGCGCGTCGAGCCTGAGCGTCAGCTTCGCCGCGTTCATCGGATCGTCGCGCGATGGCGGCGGCGGCAGGGGGATGCGTGGCGCATCGTCGTCGAGCGAGCGGATGCGCGGCACGGCGTGCGCCGGCACATAGTTGCGGCGGATGCGGAACGGATATTTCAGAGGATCGAGCAGCGAAAGGTTTTGTCCACGCGGGCGAGAGGCGCGAAGTTCGGCTGCCTTCCGCTCGGCTTCATAGCGGGCAAAATCCTCCTGCGACAGGGCGACGGCAAGGCCGAGGCGGCGCATGGCGGCCACCGTGTCGGAAATTTTTGGGTTCGGCTTGCGCGGACGAAACGGCGGCAGCGTCACCACGATGCCTTGCGCCACCGCGATGATCAGCCGCCGTGCGGCGGATTCGGCCGGGCGCAGCAACAGAAGAATGGCGCGGTAGAGGTGGCGGGGCAGGCAAAGCGCCGGAGACGGCTTGTTCCGCCCGGTCTTTCCCGCCCGTCCCGGTCTCGGAGCGACGGCGGCTTCCCCGAGCACCAGCGACAATGGCCTGCCAAACCCCATCTCGGCCATGCCCACGAGCATCAAGAGGATATGCTTCAGCGCTCCCCGGTATCGTTCGATCGTTGCACTTGCGTCCATCAGGTCCATCGCCGCCTCCTCCGGACAAGGCCGGCATCCAATATGGAACATATCGGGAACATATGCAAGTGTCCTAAGAAAATAATCCTTGACAACGGCGGAAAGGCGAAGCGCCGTCACGCCGACAGCGCAACACATTGAAAAGGCTTGATTTTTCGAGAGGTAGCGGCTCGCCTCAGGGCCTTCCCAGCCTGGGCGCAAGGCCCTTCGAAAACAATGTCATGCTTGTAAAGCCAAGCAGAAACAGATGGTTAGCCGCAACCCGCGTGGATTTTGGCGGAACAAGCATGACCTAAGAGGCCGGCAAAAGCGGCGACCGGGACGACCCCGTGGTGCAGGGGATTCGCGTATGACAACCGGCGGCTTCCGTCGCCTCTTTGCCCATCATTACCCTTGTGGCGATCATATTCACGCATCCTGGATTTTAGCTGCGGCTCGCCAGTTCTCCAGCGCAGCAGATTCCGCACCGGCTTTGTAGCTTCGAATCCGAGGCAAACCATGATTGTCGTCATTCTCGACCTCGTGAGCGAGCGAAGCGAGCGGAGAGTGTCGGGAATCCATGCCTCGACGGTGTCGAAATCAAAGCCGATGCAGAAAATCTCACACCATCGCGCGAACAGAAAGTCGGCTTTGAAATGTGTGAACATTATAGCCAAAAACGGGGAGAGGATACCGACCGGCGGGTAAGGGACGGCACGAATGGTCGGAACATGCAGCAGCACATACCAGCCCAAGGCCAGACGTTTTCTTTGCAATCGGGCGATAAGCTCCTACCTTGCGACCAAATCGCCCCGGCGCGAGCTGCTTCGATGACCGACTTCTTCTTCGAAATCCCCGGCAATCCCGTTCCGGACAACGCCTCGGGCGGTTTCTTCCGCACGCCGGACGGTTTTCGCCTGCGCTATGCCTGCTTCGCGCCGAACGAGGCGCCGTCGCGCGGGACGGTGATCGTGCTCAGCGGCCGCAACGAATGCATCGAGAAATATTTCGAGACGATCCGCGATCTGGCCGGCATGGGACTGGGCAGCGCCATCATGGACTGGCGCGGCCAAGGCGCGTCCGACCGGCTGATGCGCGACCCGATGCGCGGCCATGTCGTCAGCTTCGACGACTATGTCGCCGACCTCAGGCAGTTCTTCGCCGAGATCGTCGAACGCGACTGCCCCGGCCCCTATTTCGTACTGGCGCATTCGACCGGCTCGCTGATCGCGCTCATGGCCGCGCCCTCCTTCGCAGGCAAGGTGCGGCGCATGGTGCTGGTCGCGCCGTTCCTCGGCGCCAGCGGCCTGCCGCTGTCGACGAAGAACATCAAGCGGCTGATGAATGTGTTCTATTGGGTCGGCATTCGCCGGCTCTACGCCTTTGGCGGCAAGCGACCGCCCGGCCCGCCGCTGTTTTCCACCAACAAGCTGACGACCGACGAGGCGCGGTTCCAGCGCAACACGCTGCTTTACCTGACGCATCCCGGGCTGGCGCTGGGCGGCCCGACCGTCTCCTGGGTGCGCGCCGCAGCAATCGCGTCGGAAAAGGTACAGGACCCCGCCTTCATCGCCGGCTTCAAAATTCCCTCACTGTTCATCGCGGCCGGGGCGGACGAGGTGGTGTCGACCGAGGCGATCGAGGACTATGCGCGAAGGCTGAAAACCGCTTCGCTGATCACCATAGACGGCTCGCGCCACGAGATTTTGCAGGAGGCCGATCTTTATCGCGAGCAGTTGCTCGCGGCCTTCAACGCTTTTGTGCCGGGATCGGGGGCGGAGCAGAGTGAGAAGGTTTCGGCCTGAGCAACCAGCGGGGTTCGCAAGACGATCGAATTTACCTCTCTCCAATCACCTTCCCGCGAGCTGTCGGATCACATCTCGCAGCGTTTGGCTTCCCTTCGCCGATTGTGCGGCATTTCCTGCACCCACTTTGACTTCATCACCCACGAGGCATGGATTCCCGACACTCTCCGCTCGCTTCGCTCGCTCACGAGGTCGGGAATGACGACAGTCACCTTCCGTTTCAGCTAATCGTCAAGGTTGGAGATTAGCCGGAGCAGATCATGAGTGTCGTCATTCCCGACCTCGTGAGCGAGCGAAGCGAGCGGAGAGTGTCGGGAATCCATGCCTCGGAAGCGAAGCTTCAAAGCCGGTGCAGAATCGACTGCGCACCTATTACTGGAGAGCCGCAGCTAAAATCCAAGTGTGTGAACACGGCAGTATCCACAAAGGGTAGGCACGAGAATATGACGCGACTGACGCTTCGCCGTCCATGTCTATCCTACCCAGCAAGCACCGCCATCGCCGCCGCGTGCAGTTCGGGTGTCGCGGCGGCAAGAATGTCGCCGCCGCCCTCGGCCCTTCCCCCGTCGAAGGTGGTGACCACGCCGCCGGCCTGTTCGATGATCGGGATAAGGGCTGCGATGTCGTAGGATTTCAGGCCGGGATCGGTGACGATGTCCACCTGCCCCGCCGCCACCATGGCGAAGGCGTAGCAGTCGGTGCCGTAGCGCGACAGCCGCACGGCGCCTTCCAGCCGCTCGTATTTGGCGCGCATCGCGGGGCCCTTGAACAGGGCGGGGGTGGTTGTGAAGTGGATCGCGTCGGCAAGTTCGGCCGTCTTACGGGTCGAAAGCGGGCGGTCGCCGCCGGGGCCTTCGTAAAACGAACCCGTTCCCGTCGTGTAGAAAAGCTCGCCGGTAAAGGGCTGCGACATCATCCCGGCGGAAGCCTTTCCGTCGATGGTCAGGCCGACCAGCGTGCCCCAGACCGGGATGCCGGAGATGAAGGCGCGGGTGCCGTCGATCGGGTCGATGATCCAGCGATGACGGCTGGAAACGTTTTCCGCTCCAAACTCCTCGCCGAGGATGCCGTGGTCGGGATATTCCGCACGGATGAGGCCGCGGATGACGCGTTCCGCTTGCTGGTCGGCCTCCGTCACCGGATCGAAACCGCCGGCCTGCTTGTTGGAGACGGCGCCCTGGCTGCGGAAGCGCGGCAGCGTCTCGGCCGCCGCGGCGCGTGCGATCTTGCGCAGGAAATCTGCGGAAACGGTCACGGTGGGAAGGTCCTTTCTTGGGAATCGTTCAGCGGTTTGTTGCAGGAATGTCACAAGCGAACGGGTACGCCGATAAAAATATCATTCTTATTTAAGAATCCGTCATGATCGCTTGACATTTGTGCGATGCACAATATCCTCATTCTCGAACAGGTTTCCTGTTCATGCCCTCCTTGGGCGTTTCCTCCCTAGACTCAGACCGCGTTGTGCGAACAACGCGGTTTTTTTTGACCCGCGAGACGGCCTGATACGGGGCTTGTCCGGGGGGCTATTCGGCCGCCAGCGGCAGGCTGACGAAGACGTCATCCGGCAACGACATCAGGTCGGCGGAAAAACCCGTGAGGTCGTGGGCCAGGGCCTCGAAGCCGGCAGACTTCTGGAACGTGCGCTCGTTCATGTAAAGCCCGCGATTGATCTCGATCTGCACCGCATGCAGCCCCCGCGCCGGCCGCCCATAGTGCTCGGTGATGAAACCGCCGGCATAGGGCTTGTTGTGGGCGACGGTGTAGCCCTTTGACGACAGCAGCGAGATGACGCTTTCCACGACCCCGGCCGAGGCCGAGGCGCCAAAACGGTCGCCGACGATGAAATCGGGGCGCATGCCGTTGTCGCCGACGCGGATGGAAGCCGGCATGGAATGGCAGTCGATCAGCACGGCATAGCCGAAATGCGCATGCGTCTGCATCAGCATGCGCTTCAGGGTCTCGTGGAAGGGTTTGTAGATGCCGTCTATGCGCTCGATCGCCTCGGCCAGCGGCAGCCGCGACGGGTAGATGTCGAGCCCCTCGCCGACGAGTTTCGGGATCGTGCCCAGGCCGCCGGCGACGCGCGCCGAGCGGATATTGGCGAAGGACGGCACCGGGTCCTGGAACATGCGCGGGTCGAGTTCCCACGGCTCGCGGTTGACGTCGATATAGGCGCGCGGAAAGTTGGCGGCGAGCATCGGCGCGCCGAGCGCCACCGCGCCGGCGAAGAGTTCGTCGACATAGCTGTCCTCGGAGCGGCGGATCGCCATGGCGTCCAGCCTGGTCATCGCCAAAAAACGTTGGGGATAGTGGCGGCCGCTATGCGGCGAACTGAACACGAAGGGAACGCGTTGCTCGGCGGTCGAGCGAATCTCGAAAGGGGCGACGCTGGAAAAATCGTCGGCCGCCGTCACTTACGCTGCTCCGGACCCTGAACTGCATAGACCATGCCTGCGAAACTGCCATTTGACGCCGCCCATGTCCAGCTTTGGCGCATACGCCGAAAGGGTAGCATTCACTTGATATTTACCCCCGGCACTTCATATACAGAAATGGTTAACGGGCGGCCCGGGCTGCGCGGCGATCCGATTGGGACGGGACAAGATGGCACGCATTCTTCTCGCGGAAGACGACAACGACATGCGCCGGTTTCTGGTGAAGGCGCTGGAGCGGGCGGGATACGACGTCAGCGATTTCGACAACGGCGCCAGCGCTTACGAGAGGCTGCGCGAAGAGCCCTTCTCGCTGCTTTTGACCGACATCGTCATGCCCGAGATGGACGGCATCGAGCTCGCCCGCCGCGCCACCGAGATCGACCCCGACCTGAAGGTGATGTTCATCACCGGTTTCGCGGCGGTGGCCCTGAACCCCGATTCGAAGGCCCCGAAGGATGCAAAGATCCTGTCGAAGCCGTTCCACCTGCGCGACCTCGTCAACGAGGTCGAAAAGATGCTGCACGCCGCCTGAGCCTGCCGCAACGGCATCCTTCGCCGGCCGTACAACGATTGCGCGGCGAACGGCGGGAAGGGCGGTTTCCGGCAAAATAGACCCACAGGCCGCTATTGACGCGCCAGATCAAAAATGGTGTATGCGCGGCATTCGAATGGGCGTGTAGCTCAGCGGGAGAGCACTACGTTGACATCGTAGGGGTCACAGGTTCAATCCCTGTCACGCCCACCATTCGAAGCTCCCGGGATCATTGGACGGATCGCCTCTTGCTGCGACAGCTTCCGTGCCGAATTTGGCCTGCCGGTTGCCTGCCCGAATTCAGCGGACTCCTGCCCCAGGCATGCGGCGCGTCAGCCGATCTTCAAGCCGGACCAAGCGAAGACAGATCGATCTCGGTGATGTGCCAGCGGCCGAGATTGGCCGTGTAGAGTTTTTCGCCCTTGAAGGCGATGTTGGTGGGGTGGGCGATGGTGGTGGCCGCAGAATCCTCGATCAGCGTTTCCAGCCCGCGATCCCGGCGCCAGCGATAGATGCGGCTGGGCTCGTAGCACGAGATGAACAGCGAGCCGTCCGGGGCAAAGGCCAGACCGTCGGGAACGTTGCGCACCTGATCGACAACCATCTGCTTCGGCCCGGCCGCGCCGTCTTCTAGGATCGGCACGTAGCTGACACAGGCGGCGTCGCTTTCGACCACGTAAAGCCCCTTGCCGTCAGGCGCCATCGCCATGCCGTTGGCGAAGGACATCGTTTCGCGGCACCACAGGCCACCTTCGCCGGTGGCGAGATCGTAGCGGAAGATTCCCGAGCGATTGTGCTGCCCGACGCTGTCCGACACGTAGAGCCAGCCGTTTAGCTCGTCGATAACCGGATAGTTCGGCACGCGGATGCCGGACGCTGCGAAACCGTCCATGCGCCCGGTGGCGGCATCCCGGCGGAAAATTGTCGCGTGCCTGAGGTCGCAGGCAAAACAGTTGCCGGCACTGTCGAAGGCGATGCCGAGAAGGAAGCCGCCGGTGGCGCCCATCCGCTCGACGGAACTTGCGTCGGCGGCCAACCGCAGAAGGTCTCCGGTCTCGGTGCCGCACCAGATCGAGCCGTCACTGTGGACGGCCACGCCTTCCGGATGCGCGACGCGCGGCTCGCTGAAGATGCCGTTGAAGAAGACCTTTGCGGCGGACATGTCGAGCAGCGGCTTTGCCATGGGGTTCACCTCCGATCGGCTTCGGTGTGGGACGACGCCTGTGCGGCGATGCAGCGCTCGACCACGGCGCGGTCGGTGGCGAGAATTTCGGCGATCAGCGCCCCGCGCTCCTTTGCGCTGACGAATTCCAGCCGGCGCAGGCCGAGCGGATCGATGCGCTCCCGCAGGATGCGGAGCGTCTCGGTGGACGGGATTGCGGTCTCGCGGCAATCGGCATCGAATTCTACCGCGAAGCCGGTGGCGTCCTCGATCTGCCGGCGCGTGACGCCCGGCATGGTCTCGATGACCATCAGTTCGCGGGTCGCAGGCTCGAGCTTGAAGACGCAGAGATCGGTGAACACCAGCGCCTTGCCCGTCCGGTAACCGTGCGGCTCGCGTTCGGCTTCGGTCAGGAGGCCGCGCGCCGAGCTGGCGATCTCGACCTTTTCCACGATCGACTGGGCCGAATGCCTTGTGACGTAGAGCAGATAGTCGCGATGCATGTTGGCGACATCGGCCATGCCGCCCTGGCCGGGCAGCCGGATGATGCCGCCGTCGCGCTTGCGCAACCGGATGGTGTTGACGCGGCCGCGGCGGTCGACCTGCGCGGCGGCGACGATCTCATGGGTCACCGCGCCGGCCTGGTAATAGGTCGAATAGGTATCGTCGCCGCCGGCATGCGCCACGGCCGTCTCGGCGTCTAGGCTTTCGATCAGCGACAAGATCATCGGGCTCGGCGCGATGTCGAGATGGCCGCAGCTCATCGTGGCGATAATCATGTCCGGCGCGTGCGTGGCCTTGGCCAGGCGGTAGGCGACGTTGGCCAGCGGCGACACCGCTCCGGCGCTGGCGAAACTGTCGTTGCCGAGTTCGGCGGCGATGCGCGCCGCGATGATCTCGTCGATGGATGCTTCCGGCACGTTCCGCCGGATGGCGGGGGTCCGCAGCGCCTGCGCCTGAAGCGTCACGACGGTGCCGGCATGAATCTTCGCGGCCTCACGGAGGATTTTCGGAACGCCGCCGGGTGGAGGGGTAAGGCTTTTGGCCAGCGGGATATCCTTGGCGTCGAATGCGCCAGACAGGGCGAGAAAATCGGTCACGTAGAACGGGAGACAAGAAGCGGGCCAGGCGCCGCCCGGCGCGAGCGCGATGGCCGAAACCTGATTGCGGGTAAAAATGCTCTGGCGGCCGTCGCTGCGCAGCGCGCCAACCGGAACGACCTCCTCGACCGTGACCAGCACTTGGCGCGCCGCGCCCGCCATGGCGAAGTCCAGCGCACGCGGCCCGATGATTTGAACATTGCCGCTCTCGTCGGCGCGCTGGGCATGGACGACGAATGTGTCGATACGCAATGCGGGAATGACGCTAACTGTCTCGCCGGTAACGGGATCGGAGGCGGTCATCGCGCCGGGGATGCGCGCCAGCATGTCCGATCCCTCGGGAAGCTGGAACGGCATCGACGGCAGGTTCTGCTGCGCGGCGCGCAGGGCCTGGATCATGGCGAGCGCCGTCCAGTCGCGCACCGGCAAGGCGCCGGTCTCGGCGGCGGTGCGAAAACGCGGCGGCAGACCGAAGATGTCGAGGCTGGAAAAGCAGATGTCGATGTCGGCGACCGCACCCGCCTCCAGCAGCAGTTCGAGCGGCAACCCGCCGGCCCACGACACGTAGCGCAAATCCCTGACGCCGCTCCGGCCGATGGCGCGCAGCAGGGCGATCGGCAGGCGCGCGAAGTGATGGCCGCCGACGCCGAACGTCTCACCGGGACGCACCATTGCGGCCAGTTCCTCGACCTCCAGGAAACGCGGCCGGTTCGGCTTGACCAGCGAGATTGTTGCGTGGCCGCTCTCGCCTGCCGAAGTCACGGCTTCGCCTTCGCGGCCCGCCCGGCGCTCTTCTCGGCAAATTCGCGCACGCGCCGCTGCCCGATCTCGCCACGATAGAGTTCGCCGAGGATGTCGCGTTCCGTGGCGAGGCCGCCGGCGAGGTCGCCCGACACAGCATGGGCCGTCAGCCGCTTCAGCCCCTCGACCGCGCCGGCGGGCTCGGCGGCGATCATCGCGGCCAGTTCCAGCGCCCGCGCCATCAGCTTCTCGGCGTCGACGATCTCGTTGACCAGTCCTGCCTCGACGAATTCGGAGGCGGGCACGATGGCGCCGGTCATCAGCAGGAAATTGGCGCGGTTGCGGCCGAGTTTGGCGACGCTGCGCTGCGTGCCGCCGCCGCCGGGGATCAGTCCGAGCTTGATCTCGGGCAGGCCTAGCTTTGCGTACTGGTTGGCGATCACGATGTCGCAGCACAGGACCAGTTCCATGCCGCCCCCCAGCGCGAAGCCGTTGACGGCGGCGATAACGGGTTTGCGGTTGTCCTCGATCGAAGCATACATGCGCGTGCCAGCCGCCTGAAAGCTGTCGAATTCGGGCGCGCTCTGCGCGGCGTACTCCTTGATGTCGGCGCCGGCCATGAAGCCGCGCCCCTCGCCGGTCACGACAATCGCGCCGACGCCATCATCCACGGACAGCGCCTCGAAAGCGGACGTGATCTCCCTCTGCATCAGCCGGTTCATGGCATTGAGCTGGTCGGCGCGCCGGAAGGTGACGACGGCGACGCGGCCTGTTTGCTCGACCGTCAGGGTCTGCCAGGCGCCCATGCTCACGCCGCTTCCACGGTCATGTCGCCCGAGGCTTCCAGCGCCGCGATGTCTTCCCTGGAAAAACCGAACTCGGCCAGGATCTCGCGCCCATGCTGGCCGACCAGCGGCGCGGGACGCTCGATCGACGCCGGCGTCTCGCTCATCCTCACCGCCGGCGCCACGACCCTGACCTTGCCGCCGCGCGGGTGATCGTAGCTGGCGATCATACCCATATGCGTGACCTGCGGATCCTCCGCCGCGCGTCGGATGTCCTTGACCTCGGCGCACCAGATGTCGGCGGCCAGCAGCCGGGCGAGCAGATCCTGCGTGGAGAACTTCTTCGTCTCGGCGTTGACCTTCTCGAAAACCTCGTCGCGCTTGTCGAACAGGGTTTTCAAATCGTCGTAGACGGCGAGATGCGGCGCATCGAGAACCGTGTACAGCGCCTTGAACGGGCTCATAGCGATCGAGACATAGCCGCCGTCCCTTGCTTCGTAGATGCCGAAAGGGGCCTGCATGCCGGGATGGCCGATGCCGGAATTCGGACGGACAAAATCCTCGCCGAGATTGAGAACGGCGACATATTCCTGGTTGAGATGCGCCAGCATGCCGGCCAGCAGGTTCACCTCGATCTTCTGCCCCTTGCCGGTCTTCTCGCGGTAATAGAGCGCCGACAGGATGCCGTAGACCATGTTCATGGCGCCGATCTGGTCGGCGAGACCGGCGCCCGCCGGCACCGGAGCCTGGTCGCCGCGCCCGGTATTGGCGATCAGACCTGCGAGGCCCTGGATCAGCATGTCCTGGCCGGGGCGGTCGACATAGGGACCCTCCTCACCGTAACCGGAGCCTGAGCAGTAGATGATGCGCGGGTTGACGGCCTTGAAATCCTCGTAGCCGTAGCCGAGCTTTGCCAGCACGCCGGGCCGGAAATTCTGCACCACCACGTCGGCGCCCTTGGCCATGTCCATGATGACGGCATGCACTTTTCGGCTCTTCAGGTTGAGCGCGATGGAGCGCTTGTTGCGGTTCCAGGCCAGAAAGTTCGGGCTTTCGGAACCGCCGACCCATTTGGCGAAGAAGGTCATGCCGCGGAACATGTCGCCCGAGCCGGCGCGTTCGATCTTGATGACGTCGGCGCCCATGTCGCCGAGCAGTTGCGTGGCGAACGGCCCCTGCAGCAGGTGGCTGAAATCGAGGATGCGGACGCCTTCGAGGGCCTTTGCCATATCGGTTCTCTTGGTCTTTCAAAGCAGGTCGGGAACGTAGCGCGGCGCGGCCGTCAGGCCGCCGTCGACGCGCAGGTCGATGCCGGTGGTGAAGCCGGCGGCGTCGGAGGCGAGATAAACGGCAGCTTCCGCCACTTCGGATGGCTCGCCGATGCGGCCGATGGGGTGCATCTTCACCCACGCCTTCGACAAATTGCCGCCGATCTCCTTGATCAGCTTGTCGTTCATCGGCGTGTTGATGGTGCCGGGCGAGATCGAATTGACGCGGATGTTGAGCGGGCCGAACTCCACCGCCATCTGCCGCGTCATCGCCATCACCGCGCCCTTGGCGCCGGCATAGGCGGTCCAGCCGTCGAGGCCGATATGGCCCTGGGCGGAGGCCATGTTGATGATCGCGCCGGATCTTTGGGCGATCATGTGGGGGATCGCATATTTGCAGCCGCGGAAGACACTGGTGAGGTTGACCGCGATCAGCCGATGCCACTGCTCGTCGGTCATTTCGTGGACGGGCATGCCGCCGATGGCGATTGCTGCGTTGTTCACCAATATGTCGAGACGCCCCGTTTTTGCGACGGCGGTCGCGACCAGGTTGGCGATGTCGGCTTCCTCTGAGACGTCGCAATGAACGTAGTCAGCCTGATGGCCGGCGGCGCGCAGTTCGGCGGCGAATTTTTCACCCTGCGCGTCGGCTATGTCGCCCAAAAAGACATGCGCGCCCTCGCGGGCCATGGCTTCGGTTATGGCGTGGCCGATACCGTCGGCGGCACCCGTGATAACCGCGGTTTTGCCCTTGAGACGCGCCATGTCAGCCTCCGTTCGCACGCCGGCGCTTCGCCTCGTCGAAGGCGACGGCGGCGATGATGATCATGCCGGTGATGACCAGTTGCCACTCGGTCGGCAGACCGAGCCCGCGCAGCCCGTTGGAAAGGAACTGCAGGATCAGCACGCCGAGCGCCATGCCCCACAGGCTGCCTATGCCGCCGGCGAGGCTGACGCCGCCGAGCACCGTCGCCGCCACCACCTGGAACTCGAAATTGAGGCCGGCCGTGTGCTGCGCCGAGCCGACGCGCGCTGCCAGGATGATGCCGGCCACCGTCGCCAGCAGCGAGCTGATCAGGAAGCAGACGAACTTGACGCGACGCACGTCGTAGCCGGCCAGCCGCGCCACTTCCGGATTGCCGCCAACGGCGTAGATCTGCCGCCCGAAGGGCCGGTGCCGCATCATGTAGGCGAAGCCGAAAAGCAGGATCAGCGCGATCACCGCCGAATAGGGGATGACGTTGAACAGGCGGCCGTCCGACAGCGCTATGAAGCTGTCCAGCGCTGCGTCGTCGGGGATGGCGCGCTGGCCGGTGTAGAGATAAACGCCGCCGCGCAGGATGAACATCGTGCCAAGCGTCACGATCAGCGAATTGATGCCGGCATAGGCAGTCAGGTAGCCGTTGACCGAGCCGATGATCAGGCCGAGCAGCAGCGCGCCGCCGATGCCGAGCGCCAGCGAGCCGGTGGCGTTCATGATGAGGATCAGCGGCAGCGCGATGGCGGCGAGCAGCGAGCCGATCGAGATATCGACCTCGCCCGACATGAAGACGATGGCGCAGCCTATGCCGGCGGTCAGCGCCAGCGAGGCCTGGCCGAGCACGTTGGTCATGTTGCGGACGGAGAGGAAGTTTTCCGCCGTGAACGAGAAGAAGGCGATGACGAGGATGAGGCAAAGCAGGAGCGCGAGTTCCTGACGCGCGAAGATGCGGGCGAGGAGGGAGGGGCCGTCGTTGTTTGCGGAACTCATCTGCGCAACGCTCATCGCTCTCTCCCTTCGGAGCAGCGGATCGATCCCGGGGCAATTGTGGACGTCTTGTCCGGTCGTTCCCCCACTCCGTCTCGCCCTTCGGGCTCGCCACCTCTCCCCCACTTCGTGGGGTAGAGGAAGGGCGCCAAGTCGCGCGGCCGGCGCTTCCTCTCCCCCGTCGATCGGGGGAGAGGTGCCGAGCGAAGCGAGGCGGAGTGGGGGTCGCCCGCTAAACACGACGACCGCAGCTTCAGGCCGATAAAGGGAATCATCACCTCACCCGATCGCCGCATTGAGGATCTTCCCCTGGGTGGCCTCGTCGCGGGGCATCATGGCGGTGAGCCGGCCCTCGCACATCACGGCGATGCGGTCGGCCAGGCCGAGCAGTTCGGGCATTTCCGAGGTCATCATGACCACCGCGAGGCCCTCGCCGGCAAGCCGATCGATGAGCGCGAAGATTTCCGACTTTGCGCCGACGTCGATGCCGCGGGTCGGCTCGTCGACGACGATCACCTTCAGGCCGCGCATCAGCCAGCGCGAGATCAGCACCTTCTGCTGGTTGCCGCCGGACAGGTTCTTGATCTGCTGGAAAAGGCTGGGCGTCCGGATGCGGAAGCGGTCGACATAGTCCTGCACCGCCCTGCGTTCCCTGGCCTTGTCAACGAAGCCGAACCTGGCGAAAGCGCCGAGCGAGGCGAGGCTGGCGTTCTGGTATACCGGCAGTTCCGCCATCAGGCCCTCGGTCTTGCGATCCTCGGTGAGCAGGCCGATGCCGAGCCGCACGCCCGTCCTGGTGTCGTGCGGGGCGAGCCGCTGGCCGTCGACCGTGATCGTGCCGGCTGTGATCGGATCGTAGCCGACGATCGCCTTCGCCAGTTCGGTGCGCCCGGCGCCCATCAGCCCGAAGAAGCTGAGCACCTCGCCGGCGCGCGCCTCGAACGACACGTCCTTCAACTTCTTCGCCGTGCTGAGTCCCACGACCGAAAGCGCCACCCTGGTTCCGGCTGCGCCGCGCTTGCGCGGGAACAGATTGTCGATACGCCGGCCGATCATGTCCTGGATCAGCGTGTCGCTGGTATGCTCGCCGACCGGTTTGGTCGAGATGTGGCGGCCGTCGCGCAGCACCGTCACCGTGTCGGCGATCTCGAAAACCTCGTCGAGCTTGTGGCTGACATAGACGACCGCGATCCCGAGCCCGGTCAGCCGGCGGATGACGGCGAACAGCAGCGACACCTCGTTGGGCGTCAGCGACGAGGTCGGCTCGTCCATCACCACCACGCGCGCCTCATGCGCCAGCGCGCGGGCGATCTCCACCATCTGCTGCTGGCTGACCGGCAGCGAGCCGGTGCGCGCGGCCGGGTCGACATTGAAGCCGATGCGCTTGAACAGCGCGGCGGAGTCTGAACGGATCTTCTTCCAGTCGATCGAGCCGGCCCTGCCGGTCGGATAGCCTTCGAGAAAAATGTTCTCGGCGACGGTGAACTCGGAGATCAGCGCGATCTCCTGGAACACGACCTTGATGCCCTGCTTGAGGCTGTCGTACGGCGACTTGATCTCGACGTCCCGGCCACGCATGCGGATGGTGCCGGCATCCTTGCCGTAGACGCCCGCCATGATCTTGATCAGCGTCGATTTTCCGGCGCCGTTCTCGCCCATCAGCGCGTGGACTTTTCCGGGCTCGAGCGTCAGGTCGACATTGTCGAGCGCGACCACGCCGGGGAAACGCTTGTCGATGCCGCGCATCTCCAGCGCCGAGACCGTCTGGTCGATCGCGCCGTCGTTTTCCCTTGCGTGCAGGATGTCAGCGGGCATTGGCTCTGGTCCGGACGATGTCGAGATAGGTCGCCAGGATGATGACGATGCCGGGCACCACCATCTGCAGATCCTGGTTCCAGCCGAGGATGATGATGCCGTTGTCGATGACCTTCAGCACCAGCACGCCGAGCAGCGTGCCGAAAAGCGAGCCACGCCCGCCGAGCAGGCTGGTGCCGCCGAGGATGACGGCGGCGATCACGGTCAGCTCGAAGCTGCGGCCGGCGGTCGGCTGGCCGGCGTTCATCAGCGACGACAGGATCATGCCGGCAATGCCGACGCAAAGGCCGGTGACGATGAAGGCGAAGAGCTTCAGGCGCTCGGCGCGGACACCGGAAAGCCGCACGGCCTTCTCGTTGGCGCCGACGGCGTAGAGATAGCGGCCGAGCGTGGTGAAGCGCAGCGTCACCCAGGCAACCGCGAAGATGACGGCCGCGAAGATGACCGGCAGCGGACTGGGGCCGGCATAACCCGCGCCGAGATCGGTGAAGCCGGCAAGCTGGTGGTGGTTCTGCACCGCCTCGCGGGTGAACAGATAGACGCCGCCCTGCAACATCATCATCATGCCGATAGTGGCGATCAGGGAATTGACCTTGAGCCTGGTGACCACCAGGCCGTTGACAAGGCCGACCGCGCCGGCGAAGGCCAGCGCCGCCAGCATCCCCAGAGACAGGCTATGGGTTGCATTCAGGACCGCCATGCCGATGCAGCCGGTGAAGGCCAGCGAGGCGCCGACCGACAGGTCGACCTCGGCGGTGATGATCAGCATGGTCATGCCGGAGGCCACGATCAGCACCAGGGCGCACTGGCGAAGGATGGCGATGATGTTGGCCTCCGAATAGAATTGCGGGGCCGCGATCGAAATGGCGATGCACAGCAGCGCCAGCGTGACGCCGAGGACAAGCTGCTCGCTGCCGAGAAGCTGTCCGCCGGCAAGGCGTCGGGACGTGGGAGGATGGGTGGTGTCGCTCATTTGATCTGCTCCCGGTTCCGCCCGGTCCGCCGTCCGACCCGACAATCATGGACGGGCTTGAAACGGCGCTGGACGGTTCCCGCGCGTTGCAGTCCTTCCTGCCGCACCATGCATCCTTCCCGCCGAAGCGGGAAGGATTTGGCATCGCCGCTTGCCTATTTCAGGTCGGCGGAGGTCTTCATGCACTTTTCCGGCGGCTGCAGCGCGTTCACCGCGTCCCATTTGATGGTCCGCGTGGTGCCGTCGTAATCGTAGAACTTCTTCCAGTCCTCGCCGATCATCGGCGCGGTCGGGCTGACGATATGTTCCGGCACCGCCTCGTTGTTGAAGAGTTTTACCGCCGCGTCGATCGCGGTGTAGCCGTTCTTTTCCGGGAACATTGCCGCCTCGATGCGATAGGAAGGTTCCTTCTCGATCGCATTGATGAAGGCGAGGCCCTCGCCGCCGGTGCCGACGGTCAAAAGACCGTCCTGCGACTTGCCTGCCGCTTTCCAGGCTTGCAGGCCGCCCAGCGAGGAGGAATCGTTGATGCCGTAGATGATGTTGATGTCGGCGTTCTTGGCGAGCGCGGCGGAGGACACTTCGAGCGCCCGGTCCGGATTGCCGCCGCCGTCAAGGTCGTGGACCATCGTCGCATCGGGGATCTCGGTCTTGATGCCGTCCATGAAGCCCTGCGAGCGAAGGACCGTGGCAGACAGCAGAGGCAATCCGACATTCATCACTTTGGCGACGCCGCCGAGCTTTTCCTTGGCGTATTTGCCGGCCTCGACACCCGCGTGATAGCCGGTATCGTAGTCGCAGATCGCCACCATGGTGGTCATGCCCTTCACAGGGTTGCCTTCAAGCACGACCGGGGTGTTGTTGGATTTCGCCTGGCGCAGCAGCGGCACCACGCCTTCCTCGTTGACCGGCGTGATGATCAGCACGTCGACGCCTTTCGCCATGAAGTCCTCGGCCGCCGCGACTTCCTTGGCAACGTCGAGATTGGCGTCCTGAACCTCGAACTCGATGCCGAGTTCCTTGGCGCGCGCCTGCATGCCCTTGATAACGTTCTGGTACCACTCGTGCGTGGCATAGTTGGTGACGTAGCCGATGCGCTTCGGCATGTTCTGCGCCTGCGCCGCAATGGTGCTGAGACCCAACGCGGCGGCCGAAGCAAGCAGGATCGATTTGGACCAGTTCATGTTCTTCTCCCAGGTTTTATCGTTGCATTTCAGTCGCTGAACGGATCGTCCCGCCGTTCCGGGTGGCTATGTCGATGCTTCGCCGGCGCCAAGCGCGGCCGATATTTTCTCCGCAGCGGCAGAGGTCCTCTTGAAGACGGTCTCGCGGTCGAAACGCGCGGCCTTCTGCGGAATGAACGGCACCGTGAGCGCCGCGATCACCGCGCCGGTGTGGTCGCGCACCGGCGTCGAGATATTGGTGCAGGCCTCAACCGCCAGCGAGGGACGCATCTCGTAGCCGAGCCTTGCCGCCTCGCCGAGCCTCGCGTCGATTTCCGCCCGCGTGCCCTGCCCTTCGCCGGCCGCCACGATGCGCTCGACGATGAGGTCGCGTTCCTTGCGTTCCAGATGGGCGAGCAGGACTGCCCCGGAACTCGTTTCCAGCATCGGGAAATGCGAGCCGAGCGCGACGGAGTAGCGCATCGGCAGCGGTGAATCGATCTGCAGCACGACAAGCACGTTCTGGCCTTCGCGCACCACCAGATGGCAACTCTGGTCGGCGTTGGCGGCAAGCTCGCGCATCACGGGAAGCGCACATTCGACCAGCCGGTTGACCGGCGGATGCCGGTGCGCCAGTTCGAACAGTTTCAGCGACAGCCGGAAACGGTCGGCGCGCGTGCGCAGGATGTAGCCGCGTTTCTCCAGCAGCAGCAGGATGCGGTAGATCTCGTGGATGGAGCGCCCGAGCCCGTTGGCGATCTCTGTCTGCGTCAGTCCCTCGGACTGGTCGGCCATCAGCTCCAGTATGTCGAGCGCCTTTTGCGCCGCGGGGACGCGATACTCGCGGCCTCCCTCGCCTTCCTCGAACGCCTTGACGACCGTCGTGCTCATCAGGCGACGCTCCGCGACGGTTCATCGGCCGGCTTGGTCTCGCGGTAGCGCCGGTTCAGCGCATCGGCGAGATCGGGCGCCGGCGTTTCGCCGAGGATGGCCGCCGCCACGCGGGGTGCGCCCTGGCGGAAGAACGTCATGAACCCAGAATGCGTCGGCCGAAGATAGGATGACTTGATGGTCTTCAGCGTCGATCTGAAGAAATCGCGCGACGAAGCGTTGACCGTCTCGTCCTTCCAGGCCGAAAGCGAGCCCGGCTGGCCGCCCGATCTCACATAGTCGCCGCGCTGATAATCCGGCGAACACAGGAAAAGCGCGTAGTCGACCGCCGCCCGGCGATGCTTCGACTGGGCGCTGACGCCGATGCCGGCGCCACCGAGCAGGGCGCCGGTCGACGCCGGGGTCGGCACGTCGGCGAACAGCAGATGCGGTGCACCGGCTTTCGACGCATAGTTCACATAGCCGAAGGCGAACGGCACATAGACCAAATCGTCATTGGCGATCATGTGGTCGTAGCAGCGGATGGGATTCCATTTCGGTGAATCCGGGTGCGAGAGGGCGGCGAGCTCGCGCAACTGCTCGATGGCCCTCGTCACCATGTCAGGGGCGAAGAAGTCCTCGCCGTCTTCCCGTGGATCGGCCAGCGTCAGCAGCAGGCACATGGCGTCGGTGGGGACCAGCGGCAGGCCGAGCCATTTTCCCTCCGCGCGCACACGACGCCCGAGCGCAACCACCTCGTCATGGGTAGCCGGCAGCTTGCCGTAGGGCTCCATCAGGTCCGGCCGATAGGAAGCGACCTGGCAGGCGGCATCGATCGGCAGCGCCCATTGGCGCCCGTCCATCGCATAGGATCGCCACGATCCGCCGACAGAGTCACGTTCGAAGAAAGCACGCTCGGCAGCGCTGAGATAGTCGTCGAACGGCACCATCAGCCGGCCGCGCGCAATGTCGCCGATGAAGGGATGGTCGAAGACGACGAGATCATAGGCGGCGAGCACAGGGTCGAGCGCCCCTTCGCCGAATTCGTACAGGCTGCGGCGATCCCATTCGATCTCGATGCCGGGATGCGCGGCGCAGTAAGGGCCGACGCTGGCGTCGAGCGGACCCCAGCAGCGCCGATGATCCCACGCCAGACCGCGCAGCTTCAACATTCCCGACATTCCTCCCAAGGCGATCGGCTCATGTCCGATGCACGCAGGAACACTAACACGTATTTTTACCTGCACAAGTTGTTTTTACAAAAGCAAACAGGCATGATGCGGTTGGCTGTCCGACCGTCTTCCCAGGTCGACCGGGAAACGGCTACCCTCGCGACGACGAAGCAGAGGACACTGGAATGCTTGAGTTTGAAGACAAGGTTGCGTTGATCACCGGGACGACAGGCATCGCGCTAGCGACGGCCAGGCGGCTGGCGTCGGGCGGGGCCTCGATCGTCGCCTGCGGCATCGTCGAGAAGGCCAACGCCGCGCTTCAAGCCGAGTTGAACCGGTCCGGCGCGAAGGCGCTGGTGCTGACCGTCGATGTCTCGGTGCCGGACCAGGTCAGGAGCGCGGTCGCCGCAGGTGTGGACCGCTTCGGCGGCCTCGACGTCATCGTCAACTCGGCCGCCGTGCATCCCTACGGCACGGCGACGAGCACGGACTTCGACACCTGGAACAAGGCGATGTCCGTCAATATCGGTTCGATCTACCTGACAGCGCATTTCGGCATTCCCGAAATGATCAGGCGTGGCGGCGGCGCCATCGTCAACGTCGCCTCGGTGCAGGGTTTCGCCTGCCAGGAGAATGTAGCCGCCTACGCGACCACCAAGGGCGCGATCCACACGCTGACGCGCTCGCTGGCGCTCGACTATGCACGCTCCGGCATAAGGGTGAATTCGGTGAGCCCGGGGTCGATCCGCACCCCCATCCTCGAAAAGGCGGCGCGCGGCGAAAACGGCACGGATGCCGATGTCGAGGCCGCCTACAAGCGTTTCGGCGAGGCGCACCCGCTCGGCCGCATCGGCGAGCCGGAAGAAGTCGCGGAACTCATCGCCTTCCTGTGCTCGTCAAAAGCCGGTTTCTGCACCGGCGCCGATTACAAGATCGACGGCGGCCTCACCGCCGGCATCGGCGTGAAATAGGGTTGGCGGCGACGGCAGTTCACGTTCTTCAGCCCCGCGGCAATAGCGCCCGCGTCAGCTCTTCCCATTCTTCGTCGAGGGACAGGACCGACGGCGCGGCCTTGGCGCGGCGGTACCAGTATTCGGCGTTCGACTGGTCACCCTCCTTGCGGTGGAGGTAGGCGTGGACATGCGTGCCGGCCTGATCGTCGCGCTCCTGCGCGCGCTCATGAGCCTTGTCCCAGTCGCCCTTGGCGTCCCACCACAGAGCTTCGAGCGCGGCGGTCAGGCCGGCCGGCGGTTGCCCCCCTGAGATCGAATCCTTGAAGGCCTGAAAGTCCATGTCGCACCTCCCGGGTTGCGGGCTCCAATCATACGCGCCCCCGCACGCGACCGGTAGGTAGTGTGCGGGATGGTGGCGTCAATCGACGCGCAACCGATAACCGACGCCGGTCTCCGTGGTGATGTATTGCGGCTGGTCGGGCGTCTTCTCGATCTTCTGGCGCAACTGCCGGACATAGACGCGCAGGTATTGCACGTCGGTCGATCCGCCCCACACATGCTCCAGCAGGAAGCGGTGCGTCAGCACCTTTCCCGCATGCTGAACCAGCACCCGCAGGATGTCGTATTCCTTCGGCGACAACTTCACCTCGTTGCCGGCCACCTTGACGATGCGCTTGACCAGGTCGACGGAAAGCTCGCCCGTCTGGAACACCGGCCGCTCGCCATGCTGCTGCAGCTTGTGGCGCAGCGCCACCCGCACGCGCGCGATCAATTCCTTCATGCCGAACGGTTTCGTCACATAGTCGTCGGCACCGAGTTCCAGCGCCCGGACGATGCCGGCCTCGTCGGTGCGGCTGGACAGCACGACGATCGGCAGGTCCAGCATCTCCGCCCGCCATTTCTCCAGCAGCGCGTGGCCCGGCATGTCGGGCAGGCCGAGGTCGAGCAGGATCAGGTCGGGGTGCTCGTCGCGCGCGAGATCGACCGCGTCGCGCGCATTGGCGGCTTCGATGACCGTGTAGCCCTCGGTGCCGAACCCAACGCGCAGCAGCTTCCTGATCGGCGGTTCGTCGTCGACGATCAAAATCTTGACGGTGGAACTGGTCATTTCAGCCCTTCAAGGTTTTGCGCCTCGGCCGGCACGGGCGTCCTGATTGTGAACACGGCTCCCGTCCGGTCGCTCCTGTTGGCGGCGGAGATCGTTCCGCCCATCGCCTCGACGAAACCCCTGCAGATCGACAGGCCGAGACCCGTGCCTGCCCGCAATTGGTCGGTCTTGCGCACGCGATAGAACGTGTCGAACACCCGCTCCAGGTCACCCGGCGGAATGCCCGGTCCCTCGTCGGCGATCTGCAAGATCACCGATCCGCCATCGGTCCAGCCCCGGATGCGGATCACAGTGTCCGGCGGAGCGTATTTGGCGGCGTTGTCGAGGAGATTAAACAGCACCTGCTCGAAAAGCACCGGATCGAGCAACAGCATCGGCAAGTCAGGCCGCAGATCCACCTCGGTCCGGTGACGCGCCAGGATCTTGGCGGCGCGGCGCAGGGCGCTGCCGACGATGTCGCCGACATAATGCAGCGCGTGGTTCGGCTCGATCGCACCCGATTCAATCTTCGTCATATCGAGCAGGTTGGCGATGAAGCGGTTCAGCCGCTCCGATTCGTCAAGCACCGTCGACAGCAGTTCCGCGCTGTCCTTCTCAGCGAGCGACGGCGCGAATTCCCTGAGCGTCCCCGCCGCCCCCATGATGGCCGCCAGCGGCGTCTTCAGATCATGCGAAATCGAGGTCAGCAGCGCCGAGCGCAGCCGATCGGCCTCCGCCGCCAGCTTTGCCCGATCGACATCCGCCACAAGTTGGACCCGCTCGATGGCCAGCGCCGCCTGATCAGCCAGTGCATCGAACAGGCGCTGCTGCTCCGGTGTCAGCAGCGGGCCCTGCTTGTCGTTGTCGAGGCCGACGACGCCTATCGCCGTGCGGCCGGTCTTCAGGGGAAGGTAGAGGCGCTTCGCGCCGGGCAGCGTGTCGGCGCCGCGCCCGGCGGGACGGTCGTGCTCCCACGCCCAGCGCGCCGCGGCGATGTCGGCGTCGACCAGCGTGTCGTCGGGCGGATAGCCCGCGCGCACCGCGATCGTGCCGTTCTCGGGCAGCAGCAGCACCACCCTGACCTTCAGCATGGAGGCTATCTGGAAGGCAGTCGCCCACAGCACGTCGTCGAGCGTGCCGGTGCCCGCCAGCTTGCGGCTGAACTGATAGAGGTCTTCGGTAGCGCGCGCCCGCTGCCGTGCCGCCACCGCCTGGCGTTGGACGCGGGCTGTCAGATTGCTTGCAGTCAGCGCGACGATCAGGAAGAAGACAAAAGCCAGAACGCTCTCGGGGTCGCTAATGGTCAGCGTGTAACGGGGCTCAAGAAAGAAGAAATTGAAGGCGAGCGCGCTCGCCACGCTGGTGTAGATGGCAGGCCAGAGCCCCACGGTCACGGCCGATGTCAGGACGGCCATCAGGAAAACCAGCGCGATGTTGCGCACGTCGAGGAACTGGTCGAGGGCGAAGCCGACCGCAAGTCCGCAGGCGACGAACAGCGTGCTCGCCACATAAGGCCAGATATCGATCTGCGCCGGCTGCGCCGCCGTCCTCACGCCTCTGGCCGCCAGACCCGTATCCTGTTCGGAGCCGGTCGTCACATGCACGCTGAGGTTTCCGGCATGGCGTATCAGATCGTGGGTGACCGATCCCTGGAAGAGTTCGTGCCAGCGCGGCTTGTCCGGCTTGCCGATGACGACATGGGTAAAATTGTTGGCCGAGGCATAGCGGACGATCTCCCCGGCGACATCCTGGCCGGGAATGGTGATCGCCTCGCCGCCAAGCTGCTCGGCAAGCCGCAACGTCGCCGCCAGCCGGTCCTTGTCGGCTTCCGGCAGATTGATCGAGCGCGAGGTCTCGACATGCAGCGCCGCCCAGGGCGCACGCAGCCGGTCGGCCTGGCGGCGCGCGTAACGCACCAGCGAGGCGCCGCGCGGCCGTTCGTCGACGACGACCAGCACCCGGTCGCCGGCCGCCCACGGGCCGGGGATGGCGTGGGCCTGCATGTGGCTGAGAAGCTGCTCGTCGACGCGCTGCGCCGTGCGCCGCAGAGCCAGTTCGCGCAGCGCCGTCAAATTACCGGGCGAAAAATAGTTCTCGATCGCGTGCTTGGCGGTCGTCGGCAGGTAGACCTTGCCCTCGTGCAGCCGCCGGATCAGGTCGCCCGGCGTCAGGTCGATCACCTCGACGTCGTCGGCCATGTCGATGATCGAGTCGGGCACCGTCTCGCGCACCCTGACCCGGGTGATCTGCGCCACCACGTCGTTCAGACTCTCAACGTGCTGGATGTTCAGCGTCGTATAGACGTCGATGCCGCGCGACAGCAGTTCCTGAACGTCGAGATACCGTTTGGGATGACGGCTGCCCGTGGCGTTGGTGTGCGCCAGTTCATCGACCAGCACGAGCGCCGGCCGGCGCGCCAGGATGGCGTCTATGTCCATCTCGTCGAGCGCATGACCCTTGTGGTCGATAGTCTTGCGGGGAACGACCTCAAAACCTTCGACGAGCGCCCCGGTCTCCTTGCGGCCATGCGTCTCGACGACGCCGATAACCACGTCGACGCCGTCGGCCTTGCGTGCCCGGCCGGACATCAGCATTTCGTAGGTCTTGCCAACGCCGGGCGCGGCGCCCAGAAAGATCTTCAGCCGGCCCCGCGCCTCGCGCTCGGCGTTTTCAAGCAGCGCATCCGGCGACGGTCTTGCCTCGCTGTCGCGGCTGTCGTCAGGCATCGATCCTTCTCAGTCCGAAAGCGCCGAAGCCAACTCCTGGAGCGGCTTCGG
Source organism: Mesorhizobium sp. IMUNJ 23232 (assembly GCF_044326205.1). Lineage (NCBI taxonomy): Bacteria > Pseudomonadati > Pseudomonadota > Alphaproteobacteria > Hyphomicrobiales > Phyllobacteriaceae > Mesorhizobium > Mesorhizobium sp. IMUNJ 23232. The sequence goes on along the minus strand of NZ_JBIRCY010000037.1, from coordinate 43,585 downwards.
CACCTTCATCTCACTGTGCGGCGGCGCCGTCGAGGGCGAGATTGAGCGCCAGCACGTTTACGACCGGCTCACCCATGAAGCCAAGCTCGGGTGCTTCGACATGGCCGTCTACCAGCGCCTTCACCTTGGCTTCGTCAATCCCCCGCGCCTTGGCGACACGCGGCACCTGGAAATAGGCGGCTTCCGGCGAGATATGCGGGTCGAGGCCGCTGCCGGATGTCGTGACCATATCCATGGGCACCGGCGCACCCGGATTCTCGGCCTTGAGCTTCTCGGCGTCGGCCTTGATACGGTCGATCAGTTTTGGATTGGTCGGGCCGAGATTCGAGCCGCTGGAACCGGCCGCGTTATAGCCGTCGCCGGCAGCGGAAGGCCGGCCGTGGAAATATTTGTCGCTGGCGAAGGCCTGGCCGATCAGCTCCGAGCCGATCACCTGGCCGTTGCGCTCGATAAGGCTGCCATTGGCCTGTTTCGGGAAGATCGCCTGGGCGATGCCGGTCATGCCGAGGGGATAGATGAGGCCCGTTATGACCGTAAGCATGACGATCATGACGATGGCAGGTCTCAATTGCTTCAACATGGGAGTTGTTCCTTAAGCAAGGCCGAGGGCGGTGATGGCGATGTCGATCGCCTTGATGCCGACGAAGGGCACGATGATGCCGCCCAGGCCGTAGACGAGGAGGTTGCGGGACAGCAGCGCGCCGGCGCCGATCGCCCGGTATTTGACGCCTTTCAGCGACAGCGGGATCAGCGCCACGATGATTAGCGCATTGAAGATGATCGCCGACAGGATGGCGCTTTGCGGCGTGGCGAGGCCCATGACGTTGAGCGCGCCGAGCTGCGGATAGAAGGCCAGGAACATTGCCGGGATGATGGCGAAATATTTGGCGATGTCGTTGGCGATCGAGAAGGTCGTCAGCGCACCGCGTGTCATCAGGAGTTGCTTGCCGATCTCGACGATCTCGATCAGTTTGGTCGGATCGCTGTCGAGGTCGACCATGTTGCCGGCCTCGCGCGCCGCCACCGTGCCGGTGTTCATGGCGACGCCGACATCGGCCTGGGCCAGCGCGGGGGCGTCGTTGGTGCCGTCGCCGCACATGGCGACCAGCTTGCCCTTGGCCTGCTCCTCGCGGATCAGCGACAGCTTGTTCTCCGGTGTCGCCTGGGCGAGGAAATCGTCGACGCCTGCTTCCGCGGCGATTGCCGCTGCCGTCATAGGATTGTCGCCGGTGATCATCACCGTGCGGATGCCCATGCGGCGCAGTTCGGCGAAACGCTCCTTGATGCCGCCCTTGACGATGTCCTTCAGGTGGACGACGCCCAGCAGCCGGCCGTCGCGCATCACCGCCAGCGGCGTGCCGCCGGCCTTGGCGATCTCGTCGGCGATGGCCTGCAACTCGCGGATCGTTTCGGCGCTCGCCCTGGCGCTGCCGGTAACGACCGTCGTCTCGTCGACATATTTGAGGACGGCATCGACGGCGCCCTTGCGGATGGTCGAGCCCTCGAAATCGACGCCGCTCATGCGGCTCTGCGCGGTGAAGGGTACAAAAATCGCGTGCAGGCTCTGCATGTCGCGGGCGCGGATGCCGTATTTCTCCTTGGCCAGCACGACGATCGAGCGGCCTTCCGGCGTCTCGTCGGCGAGCGAGGCAAGCTGCGCGGCATCCGCCAGTTCCTGCTCCTGCACGCCCCTCACCGGCCGCAGTTCGGTCGCCTGGCGGTTGCCGAGCGTGATCGTGCCGGTCTTGTCGAGCAGCAGCGTGTCGACGTCGCCCGCCGCCTCGACGGCGCGGCCGGACATGGCGAGCACGTTGAAGCGCACCAGCCGGTCCATGCCGGCAATGCCGATAGCCGACAGCAACGCGCCGATGGTGGTCGGGATCAGCGTGACAAACAGCGCCACCAGCACGATGACGGGAATGTAGCCGCCCGCGTAGGAAGCGAAGCTCGGGATCGTGGCGGTGGCCAGCACGAAGATCAGGGTCATGCCGGCAAGCAGGATGTTGAGTGCTATCTCGTTCGGCGTCTTCTGCCGCTCGGCGCCCTCGACCAGCGCGATCATCCGGTCGATGAAGGTCGAGCCGGCGGCGGCCGTGATGCGTACGCGGATCCAGTCGGACAGCACCTGCGTGCCGCCGGTGACGGCCGAGCGGTCGCCGCCGGATTCGCGGATGACCGGGGCGGACTCGCCGGTGATCGCCGCTTCGTTGACGGAGGCCACACCTTCGATCACCTCGCCGTCGGACGGGATGATGTCGCCGGCTTCGACCAGCACGACATCGCCGACTTTCAGGCTGGTGCCGGGCACCAGCTTGAAATTGGCGCGGTCGCCGTTGGGCAGCAGCTTGGCCTGGGTCTCGGTGCGCGTCTTGCGCAGCGAGTCGGCCTGCGCCTTGCCGCGGCCCTCGGCCACGGCTTCGGCGAAATTGGCGAACAGCACCGTGAACCACAGCCACAGCACGATCTGGAAGGAGAAGCCGAGGCTGGCGCCGCCGGTGACGAGGTCGCGCAGGAACAGGACCGTCGTCAGGGCCGACACGACGGCGACGACGAACATGACCGGGTTTCTGGCAAGGCTCCTCGGGTCGAGCTTGCGGAAAGCATCGCCGAGGGCGGGAACGAGGATGCGGGCATCCATGATGCTCGCGGATTTGTGTTGGGTCATTTTGAAGCTCCGGCTTCGATTCTTGTGTGCGTGTCGGGCCAGCCGAGGAGGTGCGGCAATCCGCCGGCCAGCAGCCACAATGCGATGAGCGCAATTGCCATCAGCAGGAAGGTGGATGCCGTCGGGAAGGTCGGCGGCGTCTCGTCTCCCTCATCGGGAGGAGGACGCCGCCGGCTGCGGAACAGGGCTGGGAACCGAACCATCTGCTTGTCTCAGAAGGTCTGCCCAAGGCTCATCGCCAGGTGCTCGACGATCGGGCCGACCGCCAGTGCCGGGAAGAAGGTGAGGCCGCCGACGATCAGGATGACGCCGACCAAGAGCCCGACGAACAGCTTGCCATCCGTAGGGAAGGTGCCAGCCGAAGCCGGTGCGCTCTTTTTCATCACCAGCGATCCGGCAATGGCCAGCGCCGGGATGATGACCAGGAACCGACCCATCAGCATGGCGAGGCCGATGGTGATGTTGTACCAGGGCGTGTTGCCGGTGAGGCCGCCGAAGGCCGAGCCGTTATTGGCCGCGCCCGACGTGTAGGCGTAGAGGATCTCGGAAAAACCGTGCGGCCCCGGGTTGCCGATGGAGGCCACGCCGGTCGGCAGCACCACGGCGATGGCGGTGAAGACCAGCATGGCGAGCGGCAGGCAGAGGATGGCGAGCACCGCCATCTTGACCTCCTTGGCCTCGATCTTCTTGCCGAGATATTCCGGTGTGCGCCCGACCATCAGGCCGGCGACAAAGATCGCCAGCACGACGAACATGACGATGCCGTAGAACCCGGCGCCGACGCCGCCGACAATGACCTCGCCGAGTTCCATGTTGATCAGCGGGATCAGGCCGCCCAGCGCCGTGAAGGAGCCGTGCATGGCGTTGACCGCGCCGCAGGAGGCGGCCGTTGTGACCACCGCGAACAGGGAAGAAAGGGCGATGCCGAAGCGAACCTCCTTGCCCTCCATGTTGCCGCCCTCGAGCCCAAGCGCATGCACCAGCGGGTTGCCGGCGGCTTCCGCCCAGTAGCAGACCACGACGCCGGCCACGAACAGCACGCCCATGGTGGCGAGGATCGCCCAGCCCTGGCGCTGGTTGCCGACCATGCGGCCGAACACATTGGTCATGGCCGCACCAATGGCGAAGATCGCGACCATCTGGATCATGTTCGAGATTGCGTCGGGGTTTTCAAAGGGATGCGCGGCGTTGACGTTGAAGAAGCCGCCGCCATTGGTGCCCAGCATCTTGATGGCGATCTGCGAGGCGACCGGCCCAAGCGCGATGGTCTGCTTGGCGCCTTCCAGCGTGGTGGCGTCGACATAGGGGCCGAGCGTCTGCGGCATGCCGAGCCAGACGAAGACCAGCGTCAGCACGATGCAGATGGGCAGGAGCACGTAGAGCGTGGCGCGGGTCAGGTCGACCCAGAAATTGCCGATCGACTTTCCGGAAGCCCGCGCGAAACCGCGGATCAGCGCCACCGCGATGGCCATGCCTGTCGCGGCAGAGACGAAATTCTGGACGGTGAGGCCGGCCATCTGCACGAGGTAGGACATCGTGCTTTCGCCGCCATAGTTCTGCCAGTTGGTGTTGGTGACGAAACTGGTGGCGGTGTTGAAGGCCAGTTCCGGCGGAACGGCGGTCATGCCGGCCGGATTGAACGGCAGAACACCCTGGAATCGTTGCAGAAAATAGAGCAGCACGAAACCGGCCAGATTGAACAGCAGCATGGCGGCGGCGTAGGTCGTCCAGTGCTGCTCCTCATTCTCGCCGGTGCCGGCGATGCGATAGAGGCCGCGCTCCAGTGGACCGAGAACAGGCGAGAGCAAGGTGCGCTCGCCCGAGAAAACGCGGGTCATGTAGCCGCCGAGCGGCTTTACGAGAACAAGGACGAGCCCGCAGAAAAGCAGGATCTGGATCCATCCGATGAGGGTCATGGAAGTGGCTTTCCGGGCGTGGCGGTCAGAACCGTTCGGGGTGGAGGAGGGCGTAGGTGAGGTAGGCGAGCAGGAACAAGGTCACCGCACCGCCAATGAGATATTCGAACAGCATTTTCGTGATCCTTGGACTACAGACGGTCACAGGCAGTAATGTAGGCAAAGCATATGCCGAAGAAGGCCAGACCGATGACAATCAGGGCGATGTCCATTTTGATATCTCCGTATCGATTTGAGGCCGGCTCGTCCGTTCGATGTTTCAGCTTTTCGACGGGTTGTATTTCAAAACGGCACGTACACCGGCGCCAAAACACCATCGCCGCACGGTCGGCGCGGTGACGGCTTTGTTGAATTTGACAAGGGAGATATGTGCCCGGAGGCCGTTAAGGTTCGAGACGGACGAGGCCGGAAAGATATAAAAATCCTATAAAGATTTTTGCGGCCCGATCTCGCGCGAAGTCCGGAGTATCATTTATTTTCAATGTTTTGCTGGGAAAGCCGGGCTGAAGTCGCGCAACGGCCTTCACGCGGACCTTAAAAATGCGTGTGGGTCGACGGTTTGGCTCATCTGCTATGCAAATGGATGCCGAAACAATTCGTCGGGGTGCTAGACGGAGTGAGACGTCGCCAAAACTCGACGAACCCACCCGGAGCCGTCCCAGAAGGAACGGCTCCGGAATGTCAAAAAGTCTAACCGACCGTCACGCCTTGACCGGCGTTACTCCAGTCGGCTCGTTGCCCTGCACATGCCGGCGCTTCCACCAGTCGCCCAGCAGCAGCAGGATCGGCGCGGCGATGAAGATCGACGAGGTGGTCGCGACCACGACGCCGAACACCATGGGGATGGCGAAATTCTCGACCGCGCTGCCGCCCCAGATCGCCATGGGCAGCATCGACAGCAGGATCGCCACCGAGGTGTAGATGCAGCGTGCGAACACCTGATTGATGCTCATGTCGATGAGTTCGCGCAACGGCATCTTCTTGTAGAGGCGCAGGTTCTCGCGCATCCGGTCATAGACCACCACCTTGTCGTTCACCGAATAGCCGATGATGGTCAAGAGCGCGGCGATCGCCGTCAGGTTGAAGTCGAGCCCGAGCAGCGCAAAGAAGCCGATCGTCTTGGTGGTGTCGAGGATGAGCGTGGCGATGGCGCCGATGGCAAAATTCCACTCGAACCGCCACCAGATATAGACCAGCATCGCCGCCGCCGCGAAGACCACGGCCAGCACGCCCGACTGCGCGAGTTCGCCGCTGACCTTCGGTCCGACGACCTCGGTGCGCTCGAACTTGACCGATGGGTCGAGTTTCTGGACGGCGTCCTTGACGGCGGTGACCGCCGCCGTCTGCGCCTGCTCGCCGCCATCCTGGCGCTGGACGCGGATCAGCACATGCTCGCTGTCGCCGATATTCTGCAACGCGATCTCGCCGAGGTTCAGGCCGGAGAGCGTGCTTCTGAGGGTCGCCAGATCGGTCGGCTGCGAGGTCGCGATCTCCACCTGGATACCGCCCTTGAAGTCGATGCCGTAGTTGAGGCCCGGCTTGAAGAACAGGCCGATCGAGGCCAGCGACAGCAGCGCCGACAGTGCAATGCCGAGGAAGCGCGCGTTCATAAAGTGGAACGAGGTCTTTTCCGGGAAGAAATGGACCAGCGGCTCGACGCGGATGGTCTTCATCTTGCGCCGCCGCACCACCTCGGTCATCAGCACGCGCACCACCGCCACTGCCGTGAACATCGACAGCACCGTGCCGATCATCATGGTCAGCGCAAAGCCGCGCACCGGGCCGGAGCCGAACATGAACAGCAGGCTGGTGGCGATCAGCGAGGTGACGTTGGCGTCGACGATGGTCGAATAGGCACGCTTGAAGCCATTGTCGAGCGCCGCGAAGGCCCCCAGCCCTCGCCGCGTCTCCTCGCGTATCCGCTCGTTGATCAGGATGTTGGCGTCGACGCCGAAGCCGATGCCGAGGATGATGCCGGCGATGCCGGGCAAGGTCAGCGTGCCACCGATCAGCGTCAGCGCGCTGAAGGTCAGGATCAAGTGCAGCAGCAGGGCGAAGTTCGCGATCATGCCCCAGGCGCCGTAGAGCGCGACCATGAACAGCACGACGGCGACGAAGCCGGCGATGCCGGTATAGATGCCCATCTTGATGACGTCGCCGCCGAGATCCGGGCCGACGGTGCGTTCCTCGATGACGGTGAGCGGCGCCGGCAGCGCGCCGGCGCGCAGGAGCGCCGACAGCACCACCGTGTCCTCGACTTTAAAATTGCCGCTGATCTGGCCCGAGCCTCCGGTGATCGGCTCGCGGATGACCGGCGCGGACAGCACCTTGCCGTCAAGCACGATGGCGAAGGGGCGACCAACATTGGCGCTGGTGATTTCGGCGAACTGCCGGGCGCCAAGACTGTCGAAGCGGAAGGAGACGATCGGCTCCTGCGTACGCTGGTCGAAGCCGGCGCGCGCGTCGGTCAGCCTTTCGCCGTCAAGCGCCACCCGGTCCTCGATGGCATAGGTCTGGCCGGACTTGGCATCGGGAAGCATCGACACGCCCGGCGGCAGGCGGTCGCCTTGCTGGACATTGGCGACCATGTGGAAGGTCATCTTGGCCGTGCTGCCGAGCAGTTCGCGCAGCCGCGTCGGATCCTGCAGGCCGGGAAGCTGGACGAGCATGCGGTCGGAGCCGACACGCTGGATCGTCGGTTCGGCGACGCCGACCTGGTCGACGCGCTGGCGCACGATCTCCAGGCTCTGCTGGATGGCCGAGTCGAGCCGGGCGTTCAGGCCGGCCTCGGTCGGCGTCAGCTTTATCTGGTTGTCCGTGGCGACGACGTCGATATCGGCGCGACCGGCGCCGAAGGCAAGCCCGCCAACCGGCTGGGACAGGCCCTTGAGGATGTCCAGCGCCTTGGCGCGCTGCGTTTCATCGGGCACGACGGCGACGACGGAATCGCCGACCAGACGCACCGACTGCGACTGGACGCGATCCTTGCGCAGCGCGTCGCGCGCCTGGTCGAGCAGGGCCCGCAGCCGGTCCTTGCGGACGGCGTCGGCGTCGACCTCGAGCACGAGGTGCGATCCGCCCTGCAGGTCGAGGCCGAGCGTCACCTGCTTGTGGGGAAGCCAGTTTGGCAGGGCCGCCAGTTGCTGTTGTGTGAAGAGATTGGGAAGCGCGACAAGAATGCCGGCAAAAATGATGATGGCGTAGGTCACCACCAACCAACGGGATGTTCGCATTGTTCTGATACCATGATGAGCAGTCGCCGGCGCTTTGTTTGCGCGCGGACGAAAGCTGTTTCGGGAGAGCGACGCCAGCAGGCGACGCGCCGTTCAGGTTGGATCAGGACAGGGTCGGAGGCGCGCGGGCGCTATATCCGTGCGGGACGGGCGAGCGTTCCGCGTGGAACGCGGCCGAGAATGTCCGCGCGTCGGCGAAATATTCGGGGAGAAGCGGGCCGTTCGGCGGCAGGGTCGCCTTGGCATTGCCACCGTCCGGCGTCGCGGCCGCGTTGAGTTCCCGCGTCTCGAAGGAGACGGAGGGGCGCTTGTGGTTGGCCTGCGCGGATTGCGGATCGCGGGCATCCATGCCGCCGGCGGCGGACCTGGACGCGGACGACGCCTCGGTGGTCAGCGGGCCATAAGCGCCGGCAAGGGCCGCCGCCAGATACAGAAGCACCGCCGACAGGAAACCTGTCGCCTGCGCCCCGTATCTACTCGCCCGTTTCATCCCGTTTGCCGACTTTCATGGCCGTCGCGGCTTGCGACGAGTGTTGATCACCAATCGCCCGCCGCCGCAAGGGCGGAGGGGGTTGAAATTGTCGGCGATAGCTCACAGCCCTTCGCCTCGGCGCTCTTTCTTTGCACGTTTGCTGTCTTCCCAGTACTCCCGAAATGTCACCAAACGGCCGTTCAGACTACAATTGCGCTCGGGGCTGTTTAGGTGATGAGCGGGGTCTTTCAGGGCTTCGTCTATTTTCCAGTCTTGAAAATCTTCCGCCGTTTGGACCTCGACCGGGGTCTGTGCGACCACCACAGGTTTCTCGTTGTGGAATTTTCTGCGTCCCGCTGGAGAGTTCAGATAACGCACAAACGCGTCGAACTCCTCGTCAGACAAGGCAAATGGCTCCCACTCCGCACCGCCGCCCATGCCATGGTCGGAACTCCCTGTGGCGAGCAGGTTGTTGACGATATTAAGTGGCGGGATCAATCCGCTCCCAAACAGATATGGTTCCGCCGCTCGAAGCAAATCCGAGATATCGCCGAGTTCCTCGCTCGACGAATTGCCGTCGTCATCCGCTACAGGAAACAAGTAGTTATATTTCACTGCCAGCAGCGCCACTTGGCTCTCCGTCGTCCGCCAATCCAGCGCTCAAACTTGCGCTTCAACCCTCGCGTTCACCTGCAAATTGCGACGTCGTACAACTCTGAAAACAGGGTCTAAAGCTGAGCCTCAATGGCCGCCTTGTCCACTATCGACCATACCTCGACGATCTTTGCGTCGCGAAACTCGTAGATCACATTCTCGGCAAAGGACACCCTCTTCCCATTAACGGGCAGGCCCAGGAACTGGCCTTTGGGCGAGCAATCGAACTCTATCCGGCTGGCCACATAAGGTGGATCGGAGATCAGCATCCGGACATTGAAATGGAGGTCGGGAATGTCGTCGAAATCCTTCTCCAGCATGGCGCGATAACCTGACACGCCCAGCCGCCGGCCATTGTGGATCGCTTCATCGTCGACGAACTTTCCTAGGTTCGGCCAGTCCTGCCTGTTCAGGCATGCGATGTAACCTCGATAGATGTCGGCGAGGTCGGTTCTAGTCACGGCTCTTGCACCGATGTGTCCGGGGTCTGGCTGCAAAGACAGTGTCTTACACCGGGAGCGGGAATTGACCAATGAGGCACCCCACTCCGGCCCTCCGGGACATTTCCTTCCCGTAGAGGACGGGAAGGAAATGTCGCCGGCGTTGCGGCCAATCGCCTTCAGACGAAGGGTATATCCAGCTATCGATGGGGAGAAGGGGACCCGCCGCGATGTCCGGGCAAGCACGCGGGAATCAATGCCGCGAAGCACGCCGCAGACGCGAGGGGTGGTCGAAAACCGGGCCGAGGCTGACGATCGCGTCATCCGGCGCGCAGGAGACGGCGCCCGGAACACGGTCGCTCTCGACCATCGCGAAATGCACGGCCGCGGCCCTGTCGGTGAACAGGCCGCCGACCAGGCCTTTGCGGTCACGGACCACCCAGCAGCCCTGCGCGTCGCGGCCGACGAGGAAGCGGCTGTTTCGCGAAGGAGGTTCGGATTTCTGAACTGCACTAATCATGATCGTTTTCCTTTCCAATATTCCCGACGCGTTCAGGCGGCGCTCCAGATGACGAGGGCGGCCAGAGCCATGGCGGCAGCGGTGACGATCCCGAGACGGAGGAACATTGCCAACTCGTTGGGATAGACGGCGAGGTCAACGTCCCTGTCGCGCAGGTCCGCCTGATGCATGGTTGCCGCACGCCGCGCATGCCGCGCCTGGTGCGCGAGGTGGTAGACGCCCTAGCCGGGAATACATTGTCGTAGCTCCTTACCTTAAACTGCGTGCTTCGAGCGCCGTCGCGATGGAACCGATGCCGCCTTGCCCAGTGCTTTCGCAGGCCCAGGCCGAATTCGCATTCCACTCAACAGAAACGATGCACACCAAGGAGGTATATGGGCCGGCGTATGTTTTCGATTGTGCGTTGAAAACAGTGACATGTTATTGTCGTATAGGTTCGTCTTAAGACTATATAAAACCTATATATGGTCTTACCTGCCGACGCTGGCGCCGCCGAAACGCGCCGGGATCTTCGTCTCCACGGACCACGCTCCCGGAAACGCCTGGAGCGCCGCGCCGATCGCATCGGCGGTCTCAGGCAGGACCGGCGCCAGCGGCAGGCGGACATCCGGCCCGGCGCGGCCGGCAAGGTGCAGCGCATATTTCACGGGAACCGGATTGGATTCGAGCTCCAGCGCGGCGACCAGCGGCCGCAGCCGTTGATGGATCGCCCGCGCCGCATGGATATCGCCGCGCGCGCAGGCGTCGTGCATGTCGACGCACAGCCGCGGCAGGACATTCGAGACTACCGAAATGGTGCCGCGCCCGCCCATCGTGTTGAAGCCGAATGCCGTGGCATCATGGCCGGACAGTTGGATGAATCGGTCGCCGACCAGATTGGAAAGCGCCATCGGACGGGCCAGATCGCCGGTCGCGTCCTTGATGCCGATGATCGAAGGGATAGAGGCCAGCCGCTCCAGCGTCGCCGGCGTCAGGTCGACGCCCGTGCGCGACGGGACGTTGTAGACGATGATCGGGATATCGACCTGCCGCGCCACCGCCTGGAAATGCCGGAAAATGCCTTCCTGGGTCGGCCGGTTGTAGTAGGGCGTGACGATCAGCGCCGCATCCGCGCCAAAACATTTTGCCGCCGCCGTGAAGGCGGCGGTCGAATGGGTGTTGTTGGTGCCGGTGCCGACAATGACGGGGATGCGGCCGGCAACGAGCCCGACGCAGTCCTTGATGATGGCGATCCGTTCGTCCCAGGACAGCGTCGGGGCTTCGCCGGTCGTGCCGCAGGGAACCAGGGCAGCGATGCCCTGCTCGACCTGCCATTCGACCAGCGCCCGCAGCGCCGGATGATCGACGCCGCCATTGGTGAAGGGCGTGACCAGCGCGGTCATCGCGCCATGCAGGCGGCTTGCCAATTCTTCGGGGTTCATGATGTTCGAGGCTCCAATTGATGATTGTGCTGGACGGCGGCCGGACGCCGTCCAGCGGGCGCAAAAGACCGGACAAAAGCCATGAGAAGGGCGGCCGCCAGATCGGTATGCTCCGCCGTGAACCGGTCGCCTGCTTTGCCCGGCTGGCGGTCGACGACGCAGATCCAGAGGCCGTGACGGCATTTCATGCCGCGGACCGACCGCTTCGGTTCGGCTAGGTCGATGAGCAGAAGGACGGCTTCGAGCAGGGCATCCGCGGCCATCAGTTCGGCGAAGCGGCGGCTGGCCCGGCCGGATGATCCGCGCCCGACGGCGAGCGGCAAGGCGGAGGCCGCCGCCCACAGATGATGCTCGCGCAGCACGCGAACGCCCTCAAGGCGGCAGGCAAGGCCCGCCAGATCCGTATCGAAGGAGTCGGCCATGGCGGCTTCAGGACAGCGCCTTGTGAACGATGCGCAGGCCCGCGGAAAGCGCGATGAACCACAGCGCCTCGTCCCAATGGTTGAAGGATTTGGTCGGGAACCGCTCGCCGGCGATCATGGCGAAGATGGCCGCGCAGACCGCATAGAGCGCCAGCCAAGCGGAGGTCGTCACTATGTATCCGGACTTGCCCAGCGTGCCGATGAACAGCGCCACGCCGAGTTTCAGGCCGAACCTGCCGATCGTGACGCGGAAACCTGGTCGAGCTGGATATGCACGGTCGGGCCGCCGGTTATTGCAGGTGCCGCCAGACGCCGGCCAGCACCGGCAGCGCGGCAAGGGCCGCCGCTGCGGCGAGCAGGACGCAAAGAACCGCAGCCTCCAGCGCAAGCGCCTTAACCAGACGTTCCCGCCGGCCGCGGCGGACAGCGGAAGATGGGATGCTCAAGACCTGTCTCATGGGATTGACCTTCGTCGAAGGCGTGAACGGATTTTCGCGCGGTCGTTTGCATCGCCGATCGGCGACACGCGGACGGTCCGGAAACGCACGCCGGATGGCTGTTTTATTAATGCCGCCCGCCATAGGAATTCGAGGCCGGGCCGCATGCCGTCCCATAAAGAACGTATAAAAGGCGCATGGCGGCGCGTGAGCCGGCGTTAGCGATTGTAGTGATTCCGCCAGCAAGGGGCTTGAAACTTGGCCGGACCATCGCCAGATCACATGCGCGGACCGGGCCCCTCTGGCTGACGTGTTTAGCGGCAGCGATGTCGGACCGTATTTTTGGGCCCGCCTTGCGACGACCGAAGCGGGTGCCGAAGCAACGGAGAACCGCATGACGTCGCAAATTCTAGGTCTGGTCTGTCCCTCCTGCCGTGTCGCCCTCGTAATGAGCGAACGGCAAGGCATCGAGATCGACTATTGCCCGCAATGCCGGGGCGTGTGGCTCGACCGTGGCGAACTCGACAAGATCATCGAGCGCAGCGGCAGGGAGGCTGCGGCGGTCGCCCCGCCGCAGCCGGTGCCCCAGCAGGCCGCGCCTCAAGCCTATCGCGGGCGCGACGATCGCGACCATCGCGAGCGCGATTATGACGACGGGCGCTCGCAGGGGCACTACCGCAAGCGGAAAAAATCGTTTTTCGAGGAACTGTTCGACTGATCCGTGCGATCTTCAAGCGGCAGCCCCGAACGCCATCGAAGGGCTTCGGACATAGCCGTCGGCACAATGTCATCACGGCGGCGCATATCGCGGCGCCTGGCAAAAAGAATGATTTTGGAGGAAGTGAAATGTTGACTTCGAAGGCCGGCCGGGGATTTGCCCTGATTGCCGCGCTGTTCATGGCGTTCTCGCTGTTCAGCGTCGACTATGCCGAGGCGCGGCGGGGCGGCAGTTTCGGCAGCCGCGGCACGCGCACCTTCCAGTCGGCGCCGCCGACCCGCACCGCGCCGCAACCGACCGCGCCGGTCGAGCGCTCGATGACGCCCAACACCGGAACCAACCAAGCTGCGCGCCAGCCGCAGGCCGGCACGCAGCGGCCGGGCGGCTTCATGAACGGGCTCGGCGGCTCGCTGATGCGCGGTCTGTTGATCGGCGGCCTGATCGGCCTGCTGCTCGGCCAGGGTTTTGGCGGGCTGGCCGGCATGTTCGGCCTTCTTGTCCAGGCGTTGCTGATCGGCGGGCTGATCTTCCTGGCGCTGCGTTTCTTCCGCTCGCAATCCGCGGGACACAAGCCGGCAATGGCCGGCGGGCCGGCCGGCGGCTTCGGCCGCGGCAATGAGGCGAACGGCTTCGGGCGTGACAACAATGCCGCCCGCCAGACCGAAGGCGCCGGCTCGTTCCAGATCCCGCGCATCGGCGGTGGCGCGGGCGGGGGTTCCGCAGCCGTGGATGAGGAAGAGATCGAACTGACGCAGGATGACCTCGACACCTTCCAGCAGCGGCTGACCGAAGTGCAGGAGGCGTTCGGGCGCGAGGACCATGCGGCGCTGCGCCGGCTGGTCACGCCGGAAATGGTTTCCTACCTCTCGGAGGAATTGGCCGACAACGCCAAGAACGGGGTGCGCAACGACGTGAGCGATGTCCATCTCGTGCAGGCCGACGTCGCCGAAGCCTGGCGCGAGGGCGACCGTGACTATGCGACGGCGGCGCTCCGCTACGAGTCGATCGACGTGATGCGCGACCGGTCGAGCGGCGCAGTCGTCGAGGGCGATCCGGACGAACCGAGCGAAACGACGGAGCTCTGGACCTTCACCCGCCGGCGCGGCACGGACTGGCAATTGTCGGCGATCCAGGAAGTCGCGGCTTAAGACCGGACCGTCGCCGCTCGCGCGCCCCTTCCACCACGCTACGCGCGGTGGAAGGGTATTTGGCGATTGTCTTGTTTCGAAGGCATGGCGCAAGGCCGGACTCCCGCCTAGAAATCCCCCACGACATCGCGCGAATCTGCGGGGAACGGAAATGACAGCCGAAAACCATCTCAAGACGCCTGCCGGAAAACCTCGCGCCCGAGCATTCTCAATTCCCTTCGATGGCGAGCCCGGCCCCTGGAACGCCATCACCGACGTGCCCGGCGTCTCGGTGGGCTACGTCACGCTGGTCTCCGGCGACGGACCGCTGAAAATCGGCGCAGGGCCGGTGCGCACCGGCGTCACCGCCATCCTGCCGCGCCCTGTGCCGGATCTCGCCACGCCTGTCTTCGCCGGCATCTTCAGCGCCAACGGCAATGGCGAACTGACGGGATCGCACCTGATCGAGGAAGTCGGCGCCTTCAATTTTCCGATCACCATCACCAACACACATTCCTGCGGCGTGACGCGCGACGGCACGCTGCGCTGGCTGTCGCGCGCGCTGCCCGAGGCGATCGAGACGGCATGGGGGCTGCCGGTGGCGGCGGAGACCTATGACGGTTTCCTCAACGATATCAACGGCCACCATGTGACGTTCGAGCATGTGGCCGAAGCACTCGACACCGCGGCTTCCGGAACGGTCGAGGAAGGCAGCGTCGGCGGCGGCACCGGCATGATCACCTTCGGCTTCAAGGCCGGCTCCGGCACCGCCTCGCGGCTGGTCGGCTGGCAGGATAAAAAATTCACGCTCGGCGTGTTCGTGCAGTCGAACTTCGGCCGTCGCCACAATCTTACCATCCGGGGCAGGCGGGCCGGCGTCGAACTCGTGGAGCCAAAAGTCGTCGAGGGCACGCCCCGCGCCGAAAAGGGCTCGATCATCGCCATCGTCGCCACCGACGCCCCTCTCCTGCCGCACCAGTTGAAGCGGCTGGCGCGGCGCGTGCCGCTCGGCGTCGCGATGACCGGCGGGCTGGGCTACAACAGTTCCGGCGACATCTTTCTCGCCTTCTCGACCGCCAATCCGCAAGCCGCCACGGGGCTTTCCGGCCAGTTGGCGCAGGCAGACTACATTCCGGACACCGACATCGACCGGTTCTTCGACGCGGTGGTGCAGGCGACGGAGGAGGCGATCTTGAACAGCATGGTCGCCAATCAGGACATGACCGGCCGCGACGGCAATTTTGTCCCCGCGCTGCCGAAGGATTTTCTGGTCAAGGCTTTTTCGCCCGCTCAGTAGCGCCGCCGCGACGACGCCGTTATTCGGCAGCGGCGATGCGCGTCCGCGTACGCCCCGCCAAGGCGGCACCGACATCGTCGACCGCCTGTGCCGCTCGCGAATGGATCGCGTCGGAAATCAGCACGCCGTCGGCAAAATCCTTGTCGGAAGCATAGACCGCAGTCGGCAGCGCGAACGCCTCGAAGAAGCCGAACAGCGGCCTGAGCTGGTGTTCGACGATCAGCGCGTGCCGCTCCCCGCCGCCGGTCGCGGTCAGCACGACCGGCTTGCCCTTCAGCGCCCTCGGATCGACGAGGTCGAAGAAATGCTTGAACAGGCCGGTATAGCTGCCCTTGTAGGTGGGCGAGCCGACGACGAGCACGTCGGCGTCGACGATGCTGTCGAGGACACGCTGTGCATCCGCGTCAAGCTCGCGCGCCCATTTCGCGTTACCAAAACTCGGGCCTAGGTCGACGATGTCGTAGGTAGTCGCGGCGAGCCCATGCCGTCGCGCGATGTCCCGTACGATGTGGTCGACAAACCCGCGCGTCTTGGACGGCCGGGTGAAATTTCCGGAGAAACCGACAACGGTTGGATTTGTCATTGATGGACCTCGCCGGCTCGCCGTATGCAAGTTGAATGTCTACAAAAGATATAGACATTGCCTCCGCGCGGAAGGAATGAAAGCGCTTGGAGCCGCGAAAGCGGAGATATTTTTTCCGTGCGCGGGCGGTTCTCACGAAAAGCCCCTGCCCCACGGCCGGTGTCCCTAAGCCGCGACGCGGATGACGAGCTTGCCGAAATTCTTGCCCTCCAGCAGGCCGATGAAGGCTTCCGGCGCGTTCTCCAGTCCGTCGACGATGTCCTCGCGGTAGCGAACCCGACCGGACGCGATCCAACCGGCCATTTCCTGGTAAAAGGCTGGCCGCTGGTCGGCGAATTCACGCTGGATGAAGCCGCGGATCGTCAGGCTGCGGCTGAGCACTTCGCGCATGACGACGGGCAACCGGTCGGCGCCGGCGTGCTCGATCTTGTTGTACTGGGCGATCAGGCCGCAAACCGGTACCCGGGCAAAATCGTTGAGCAGTGGGAACACCGCGTCCCAGACGGTACCGCCGACATTCTCGAAATAGACATCGATGCCGTCGGGGCAGGCATGCCTGAGCTGAGCGGGAAAGTCCGGCGCGCGATGATCGACCACGGCGTCGAAACCGAGTTCGTCGCGCACGAAGCGGCATTTATCCGGCCCGCCGGCGATGCCCACAGCGCGTGCGCCCTTGATGCGGGCGATCTGGCCGACCGCCGACCCGACCGCGCCGCTGGCCGCCGCGACCACCACCGTCTCGCCGGGTTTCGGGCGGCCGATGGTCAAAAGGCCGGCATAGGCGGTGAAGCCGGGCATGCCAAGCACGCCCAGCGCCGTCGAGACGGGCGCTGCTTGCGAATCAAGCTTGCGCAGGCCGGCGCCGTCCGACAGCGCGAAGCTCTGCCAGCCGGAATGGGAAAGCACGATGTCGCCCTCGGCGAAGTCTGGGTGTTGCGATTTCTCGACGCGCGCAACCGTCCCGCCTTCCATGACCTGGCCGATCTCGACCGGCTTGGCGTAGGACTTTGCCGCGTTCATGCGCCCGCGCATGTAGGGGTCCAACGAGAGGTAGAGGATTTTCAGCAGCACCTGCCCCTCGGCCGGCTCCGGTACTGCGGCTCGCTCGAAACGAAAGTCCGTGGGTTTCGGCCTGCCATCGGGCCGCGCCGCGAGCAGGATGCGCAGGTTGCTTTCGGCGGTCATGGGTTTCTCCTCATCTCGCAACTCAAACCGGGACGGTGTTGTCGACAAGCAGCGCCTCGATCGACGGATGTCCGCGCAACGTATTGCTGACGGTGCAGATCTCGCCCTCGGCGGCCTCGGCGATTTCTTTCTTCACAGCCACATCGATGTCGCCACCGATCTCCATCTCGACATGAAAAGCCTCGACGCGCGACGGCCCTTCCACCGCCTTGCGCCCGGTGACGCGGGCGCTGACGTCGCCGAGCTTGTCCAGCACGCCGAGCTTTGCCGCGGCGGCCCGGGCACTGATCACCAGGCATCCGGCCAGCGCGCCGTAGAGCATGTCGACCGGGCTGAATCCCGGCGCACTGACATGCGACGACAACGTGAACTCGCCGCCCGTGGCGGAAGTCACGACGGGACTTTGCCGCGGACGCAACACGGCGGTGGCGCCGGTCGGGCGGACGGGGTGTTTGGCTTCGGCGGACATGATGGATCGTTCCTGTTTCGAGATGCGGGCGCGGCGGGTGTCGGCCTCGTCTGCTTGTCATCAGTCTAGCCTATGGACCGGCTATCGCCATCGCCGGATTTTGCGGCAGACTTGGCGGAAGGGGAATTCTGTTCCACCGGGGAGAGCAAGCAGCCGCATTTATGGAGCCTCTCGCACCCCCTCCACCACGCTGCGCGTGGTGGAGGGGGCAGATAGATGACCGGCTATAGCAGGCAGGGCGATGAGGGGCAGGAGCGACAGTCACGGCGGGTCACTACAGTCTCCTCCCCCGACAGCGAGGCCCCAACCGCTCACCGCAGCAGAAAACCCCGGCCAAGTTCGTCGCCGTCCTCGATCGTGAAATGCGAGCGACCCGTATAGTGAGCGCGCCCGCCGACCTCGACGCGCACCGCATCGAAGCGTCCGCATCTTTCGCCGCGAACCGCCTTGCCGGAAAACACGGCACCGGTGACGCTTTCGAACGACCGGGACTGGTCGACGCCAATCTGGCCCTTGGCGACCTGCACGGCGATCCTCGCGGAAACACCGCTGCCGGTCGGGCTGCGATCGACCTCGCGCTCGGCGAAGACGCAGATGTTGCGGGTGGGTTCTTCGGAAAAACCGTCGCGGCCGTCGGTCAGGATCGTCCCGTAGAGGAAAGCGAGATCGGGATCGTCGGGGTGATCGAGCGGTATCGCGGCGGCCGTCGCCTTGGTGATGCGGTCGGCCGCTTCGACGAGCGCGGCGACAGGCGAGGTGCGCACGTCGAGCCCGACCGAGCCGGCGGGCAGGATCGCGTAGAAGGCGCCGCCGTAACCGATGTCGAGCTTCACTTGCCCAAGCCCCGGCACGTCAACCACCCGGTCGAGCGCGAAGGCAAAGGACGGCACGCTTTCGAACGAGACCGCGCCCGTCACGAATTCCCCTCCCCTGTCCGCCACCTCGACCAGCGCCCGCACCAGCCCGCAGGGGCATTGGATCGCGACTTCGGTGAACGGCGTTTGCGGCGCGACGATGCGGTGGTCGACCGCATAGCGGCCGAGCGCGACCACCGCATGGCCGCACATGGTCGAATAGCCCTCATTGTGGATGAACAGCACGGCCATGTCGGCGCCCGGCAGGTCGGGCTCGACCGGGATGACGCCATACATGTCGTAATGGCCGCGCGGCTCGAAGATCAGCAGTTTTCGCAAATGGTCGAGATTTTCGCGGATGAAGCGGCGTTTCTCCAAGATCGTCGCGCCGGGTATGGGTGGATAGCCGCCGGTGACGATGCGCACCGGCTCGCCGCCGGTGTGCATTTCGACCGTATCAATCGTCACACCCGATCCCGACTTTGGCACCTCTTGCCCCTCCCTTGAGAACCCGGCCGCCTACGACTTCAGCACATCCGCCCATTCCGGATGACGCCGGAACTGCGCGTTGGCGAAGGGGCAGAGCGGGATGATCTTCTTGCCGGCGGCCCGCGCATCTTCCACCGCCCGCGTCACCAGCCGCAAGCCGACGCCCTGCCCGCGAAAGGCGTCGGGCACTTCGGTATGGTCGATGATGATCATGTGCTCCCCGGCCTTGGAAAAGGTCATCTCGGCCATGGCACCGGCGTCCCTGAAGACGTACCGGCCCTTCGATCCGAGATCGTCGAGTTCGATCTCCGGCTTGGTGTCAGGCATCGGTCGCCTCCCCTGTCCTTATGCCGGCGAGAAATCGCTTCGCCGCCTCGATCTCGCCTGGGCGCATTTCGTGCCCGCCTTCATGCCACTCCAGTGTTACATCCCCGCCCCCGGCGCGCAAATAGGATGCGAGGCGGTTCGTCAGGTCGGGCGGGCAGATCGGGTCGCGGCGGCCGGCGGTGATCAGGATGCGGCGGCCGGAGAGGCTGCCGTCGACCTCGGGTTCGAACGGGATGAGTGGATGCATCAGCACCGTCGCATCGAACAGTTTTGGCCGCGCGAACAGCACCGAGGCCAGGATGTTCGCGCCATTCGAATAGCCGATGCCCACCACGGCCGAAGGCTTTTCGGCCTCGACATGGGCAGCCACGAAGCCGGTCATCTTCACCGTGGCGCGCGCCAGGTCGTCCATGTCGTAGACGCCTTCGTCGGTGCGGCGGAAGAAACGCGCCGCGCCGAATTCCGACACGTCGCCGCGCGGCGAGACGATCGTCGCGGAAGGCAGCAGGTCGCGACCGAGCGAGACGAGTTGGGTCTCGTCGCCGCCGGTGCCGTGGAAGGTGAAAAGCAGGGGCCCGCCCGGTTTCCCGGGCAGGCGGTTGTGGGTGTACGCGTTGGTCGTCATCGAACCCTCCTTACGCGTCGAGCGGCTGCAGGTGCTTTTCGAGATACGACCTCAGATGCGCATGCTGGGTCGGCAGCTTCAGCGCCTCGCCGAGATGCGCCGTGTCCTCGTCGCGGTCGAAACCCGGCTCGTTGGTGGCGACCTCGAACAGCACGCCGCCCGGCGTGCGGAAGTAGATCGCCCAGAAATAATCGCGGTCGATGACCGGCGTGACGTGGTAACCGGTGTCGATGAGCGCTTTTCGGACTTCGAGCTGTTTCGCCCGGTTCTCGACCGCGAAGGCAATGTGATGGACCGAACCCGCGCCGAGATCGGCGAAGTTGGCTCCCGGAACCATCTCGATGTCGATCGTGTCGGCGCCGTTGCCATCCTTGATCGCCATGCGCCGGACATTGCCGGAAGTGTCGACCACCTCGTAGCCGATGTATTTCAGCAGGTCCTCGGTGGCGCCGCCGTCGCGCACCCTAAGCGAAGCCGAATGGAACCCGCGGATCGCCTCGTCAGCCGGCACACCGCCGTCGGTCCATGGCGCACGGCTGTCGCCAGCAACCTCGACCAGCGCAAAGCTGTCGCTGTCCGGCCCGTCGAAATGCAGCCGGTCCTGGCCAAAGCTGGTCTCGCGGGAAAGGCCGGTCACGCCCTGGTCGACGAGCCGCTTCTGCCAATAGCCGAGCGTGCCTTCCGGAACCGCGAACACGGTCGTTCCGACCTCGCCCGCACCGGGCCGACCCTTGCCGATGTTGGGGAACGGAAAATAGGTCATCACCGAACCGGGCGTGCCGTTTTCGTCGCCGTAATAGAGGTGATAGACATCCGGCGCGTCGAAATTGACGGTCTTCTTGACCCGGCGCAGACCGAGCTTGTGGGTGAAGAACTGGTTGTTCTCGCGTGCATCCCGCGCCATGGAGGTGACGTGGTGCAAGCCCTTGATCTGGTCGATCATCGTCTTGACCTTTCTTTTCAAACTGCGGTCGATGCCGCTTGGATGACCCCTATGTTGGGCAAAACCGGATTGACGGAAAGGCGCTGAACACAGAATGGATTGTTCACATTTTGAAGACGACAAGAGAAAATCGTTCAAGAACTGGAAGTCACTCGCAACTGATCGTATCCGCCCGGCTTGCGGCAAAAAGAAACCCGCGCCGTTTCCGGCGCGGGCTCCGATGTCGAAAGAAAGCGGAACTACTGCATCATGATGCGCTGTTCGTCGCGCTTCTCGGCCCATGTGCTCTTGTCATAGGCCGCGGCAGCGTCGAGCTGTTCCTTGGTGAAGGTCGTGTAGAGATACTTATTGCCGTCCTTGTCGGTCATGAAGGCCAGCTTGTCCATGCCGACCGCGACCTCCTTCTCGCCGACGCCGAGGAACCCGCCGACATCGATGATGACAGCGTCGACCTTGCCGTCCTGCGTCAGCACGACGTCACCGATCTCGCCGAGATTGGCGTCGTTGGCGCCGTAGACAGTGGTGCCCACCAGTTCTTCCGCACGGATGTCGCCGGCCGGCATCTCGGTGAGCGTTGACTTGTCGATGGCGCCGGTCTTGGTCTGGTCGGTGGCCGTCGTGTCGGCCGGAGCCTGCGCGGTTTCATCGGCGGGAGGCGTGGCCGTTGCATCGGCCGGAGCCTGGGCCGTTGTGTCGTCGGCAGGGGCTGCCGGCGCGGCGGCGGTAGTGTCGTCAGCCGGCGGCGTCGGAGCAGCGGCGGTATCTGCCGGCGTCGGTTCGGTCGTCGTTGCCGGGGCCGGAGCCATGGCCGTCGTATCGGTAGCCGCGGCCGGCGTCGGGTCATAAGGACGACGGTCGAATTCCGCCTGAGCCTGGAGCTGGTCCTTCGTGGCATTGACCACGATCCAGCGGTCGCCGTTCTTCTCGGCCCATTTGATGTCGCCATAGTTCATCGCGACATTCTTTTCGCCGAGGCCGAGGAAACCGCCGACGCCGATGACGACGGATTCGACTGCACCGTTCGAGCCGATGACGACGTCGTTGACGCTGCCGATGTTCTCGGCGTCGTCACCGGTGCCGTTGTAGACCGTCTCGCCGATCAGGTTGGTGGCGAGGAAGCCATCGGCCTTCACGACTGGCGCGGCGGGGGCTTCGGTTGCCGGAGCAGCCGGCGTGGTTGCCTCCTGGGCATAGACGGCGCCCGTCAGAAGGGTGACCAAAGCGGTGGTAGCCAAAAGTTTGCGGACCATGATAATCTCTCCTTGTGCGTGAATTCCATGCACTGACACGCTCGGCGGAACTGTCGCAGGTGAAGCCGGGCGTGCCGTCACATGGTCACAACGTCGTGACACTTTTTCGGTTCCCGATTTTCCCGAATCCGAAACGCTTCAGGCGGCCAAAAATGATTTGCCGCCAAGACCTTGCAGGATTGGAACTTTTCCCGCCTGCAGCCGTTTCGGAAAGCCGCGTTTCATTGCGCCGCCGAAGGGGAATCGAGGGATCATGCGCTTCATCGCCGTACTCAATCGCGACGGCGGCACCCTGCGCACAACCGACCTCGACGCGTTTTCCCAGCGTCTCGACTCCATCCTGACCAGCTCCGGCCACAGCGTCGAAATCAACATCGTCCACGGCAAGGATATCGTCACAGAGTTGAAGCGCGCGGCCAGGAAAAGGAACGGCGACGTAATCCTTGCAGGCGGAGGAGACGGCACCGTCTCGGCCGCGGCCGCGGCGCTGATGGATTCAGACAAGGCGCTTGCGGTGCTGCCGGCCGGAACCATGAACCTGTTCGCGCGCGGGCTGGGCATTCCGCAACAGCTCGATGCGGCCCTGCAGGCTTTTGCCGCCGGCGACATAAAGGCCGTCGATCTAGCCAGCGCCGATGGCCGGCCTTTTGTCCATCAATTCTCGATAGGCCTGCATGCCAAGATGGTGGTGCTGCGCGAGAAGATGGAATTCGCTTCGCGGCTGGGCAAGATCGGCGCCTCGGTGAAGGCGGCCTATAGGACCGTGATGAACCCGCCCTCTATGCGCGTCCAGCTCACCATCGGCGGCACGGAGATCGTCACGAAAACTTCGGGGATCGGCATCAGCAACAACCTGTTCGGGGAAGGTCACCTGCCCTACGCCGACGCGCCCGACGGCGGCGTGCTCGGCATCTACGTCACGGTTGCGCGGGAGCGCGGCGAGTTGATCCGCATGGCCGCCAACATGGCGCGTGGAAAGTGGCGCGACAACGATCAGGTGGAAATCCACGAGGCCGAGGAGGCCGAAGTCAAGCTGCTGTCGAAGAACCGGCGTTTCCGCTGCGTGATCGATGGCGAACTGTTCCCGCTGAAGGACACGACCTGCATCCGCATCCACAAGAAGGCTCTGAAAGTCCTTGTTCCGAGTGCTGAGAAAAATGCCAAGGCTGCCTGAACCGACGCGGTCAGCCGCCGCCCGAACTGGTGCCGTTGACCGGCGCGGTCACGCCGCCCGGATTGTCGGCGGCCGGCGCATCGATCCGCTCGCCCCAAATCTCCAGGCCGGCCCACACCATCACGACCAGCAGCAGCCCGACGATCAGGACGACAAGAACGGGGCGCCCCCAGCTGGCTTGCCGCGCCTTGTCGGTGGATATGGTCTTTTTCATGACAAATCTCCTGATGCCTTGCGGCCTTGGCAGGTTTCCTCTCGTCAATGTCCGGTGGGATGCAAGGTTCCCCTCCACTTGACGGCGTTGCAGTTGGGTAAGGTTTTCTTCGGTATGATGGGATTGTGAGCTTCGGGACGGTGCAGGACAGGGACGACCAGAATCCAGGTTTGCCGGACAATGTCTGGCAGGCTGTAAGCTCGCCCGCGCGGCGGGCGGTGCTGGAGAGGCTACCCTATGCCGACCTGCTGGACGACCCGGATTTCGGCAGGCTGACGACATTGGCCGCGGCAACCTTCGGCGCGCCGGTCGCCTTGCTCAGCCTCGTCGACAGCGAGCGGCAATTTTTCCCCTCCCGAACGGGTGTGGACGACCGCGAGACGCCTGTGGGCCTCTCCTTCTGCGCGCATGCCATAGCCTCCGGCAACGACGTCATGACCGTCACCGACGCAACGGCGGACCCGCGCTTTGCCGGGAATGCCCTGGTTACCGGACCGCATAATGTACGTTTTTATGCCGGCGCGCCGCTTGTCGTCGATGGCGAGCGTATCGGCACCTTGTGCGTGCTGGATCGCGTCCCGCGCGCCGAACCGGACGCGCAGCCGATCGAGCAGTTGAAGCTGCTCGCCGGCCTTGCCTCCAGCCTCTTCGCACTGAAGGAAGGCACACGCAGCGGCGCGATGGCGCAGATGGCGCTAGACCGCGAGGAGAAGCGGCGGGCGGTCGCGTTGGAAGCCGCATCGCTGTCGAGCTGGATCTGGGACGTGCGGACGGACCGCGTCGAATGCGACACCAGCCTGCTGGGCCTGTTCGGTCTGCCGGCCACCAACCCCTTGAAGGCCAGAAAGTTTTTCCGCGCAATCGACAAGCGCGACGTGCGGGCGGCTGACTTGAAGTTCCGCCGGGCTCTGGAGACCTCTGACGATTATTTTGGCGAATATCGGGTTCGGCATATCGAGCCAACGCGCTGGCTGGCAGCACGCGGCCGGGTGATCGAGCGAGGTCCGGATGGCAGGCCGCTACTGGTCTTCGGCGTGAACTATGACATCACCGAGCGCAAGACCGGCGAGGAACGCCAGCGCCTCCTGCTGCGCGAGCTCAATCACCGGGTGAAGAATACGTTGGCGACGGTCCAGGCGCTAGCCTCGCAGACGGTGCGCCACGCCAGCAACCCGCGCGAGTTCCTGGAAGCGTTCAGCTCGCGGCTGCAGGCACTCGGCGTCGCGCACGGTCTGCTTTCCGATCGCGAATGGCGCGGCATCGCCCTGCGTGACCTGCTGCGGCTGGAGATCACGCCGTTCGACGACGAGACCAGCCCGCGCGTGCGGCTAGACGGAGCCGATGCGTATCTCTCGCCCGATCAGGCGCTCGGCCTCGGCATGGTCACCCACGAACTCGCCAGCAACGCGGTGAAATACGGCGCGCTGTCCGTGCCCAAGGGCACCGTCGACCTTTCGTGGAAGATTGAGGGCCGCGATCCGTCGCGGCGCCTGAAGCTCGCCTGGCGCGAAGTGGGCGGGCCCTCCGTCAGCCGGCCCGACCGGGAGGGTTTCGGCATGATCCTGATCCGGCGCGGGCTCGACAAGATCATGTCGAGCGAGGTGCGGCACGAATTCGGCTCCCAAGGCGTCGTCGCAGAAATCTCCCTGCCGCTGGAATCGAACGCAGCCTGAGTTCCGAGGGTCACTCCTCGGAAGGCGGAGGCGGCTTGCTGTTCTCGCGATAGATTGCGTAGGCAATGGCCGCAATCGCCGGCGCCAGCAGTGCGGCCTTGCCGGCGCGGCCGCTCAGCAAGGCGGGAGCGACGGCGATACCGGCCGCGACGGCCGCCTTGGCGAAATCCCGGTTGCGCTGCCGCACCGCAGCCTTGGCGCGAACCCTCGACGTGATCTTGTGAACGATGACGATGACGATCGCCAGCAGCAGGAACGCCGCCCCGAGGCCGAGCGTCGCCTCGATCGCCCCATAGCGCCGCGCCGCCCAGATCGTGCCTGCCACCAGCAGGTAGACGACGCCGAAGAAGGCGAGCAGGCCGGCTAACAGATAAGCGATGGCTGCGCGTCTAACCCGGCGCAGCGCCGCCAAAGTCTCCCCGGTCGCCAGACCGGCAATCAGTGAAGCGAGCATCCCCTCTCTCGCGCGCCGGCTAGCGGCGCGACAGGAGCGCGAGGAAATAGCCGACGCCGGCAGCTATCGCCAGCGCCGTGATCGGCTTCTCGCGCACGGCCGTCGTCAGTTGTTCCTCGATGTCGTGGGCGTTGGTTTTCAGGCCCTCGATGGCCGCCTCGCCCTGCGCCTTCAACTGCTCGACGCCCTCGGCGGCGGCGCGCCGCGCCGTTCCGTAGGAATGCTGCCCGGTCTTGGCCAACTGCTCGGTCAGCTTCGCGATGTCCTCCCGCAACTGGCGGATATCCGCTTCGAGATCTGGGGGAACGGGCGTCTCCATGTCGGACTTCGCGGTCTTTCCTGTCGCGGCTGCCATTGCGTCACTCCTTTGCTTGAACGGAGCCAAACGTTCCCAGGGAAACGTGGTTCCGGCTGGCCGGAACGAAAGCTACGAAATTGTGTTCTGGATGGCGAGAGGAACAGGCCCGAATGTCAGACCGGAATGCCGCCACTGCGCGGTCCGCGAAAAAAGCACCGATCGTTCGCCTGCCGCCGAAATCCAATGCCGAGCTTCTTCTGGCGCGCGGTTCCCAGGCGGCGGTCATTCTGATGGGCGTCGTGGTTCTTGTCTTCGCGCTGGCCACCGCCGAATACATCCTGATGCCGATCTCGCTCGGCATCGTGATCGGCCTGATGCTTGGCCCTATCGCCTCGCGCTTGGAATCGCGAGGCATGCCGCCAGGTATTTCGGCGACCATCGTCGTGCTCATCTTCCTCATCGGCCTGTGCCTTTTCGCCGTCGCGGTCGCCGCGCCGCTGTCGTTCTGGGTGGAGCGGCTCCCGCAGATCTGGGCGAACCTCAAGGTGCAACTCGCCGAGCTGAAGGGACCGCTGGAGTCGCTGCGGGGAATACGCGACCAGTTGCGCGAGATCACCGGCAGCGAGGGAATAGCGGTCTCGGTGGATCAGGGCGTCGGCGTGGAAAGCATGGCGACGCTGGCTCCCGCCGTGCTCGGACAGGTGCTAATCTTCTTCGCCAGCCTGTATTTTTTCGTGGCGACGCGCCATCAGACGCGCATCGCCATCCTCAGGCTCTGTTTCAACCGCCGCCTGCGCTGGCGCGTCGCCCACGTCTTCCGCGATGTCGAGGGCCTCGTCTCCGAATATCTGATCTCGATCTCGATCATCAACATCCTGGAAGGCATCGCCGTCGGCATCGGCCTGTGGATCGTCGGAGTGCCGTCCGCGGCGATGTGGGGCGCACTCGCCATTCTTACCAATTTCATCGTCTTCATCGGTCCGGCGGTCATGGTTGTCGTGCTGTTCGTCATCGGCTTGGCCGAGTTCGACACGCTGGGCGGCAGCCTCCTGCCGGTCACCATCTATCTGACCATCAACATGATCGAGGCGCAGTTCGTGACGCCCATGGTGATCGGCAAGCGCATGACGCTGAACCCGTTCGTCGTCCTGCTCTCGCTGGTCTTCTGGATCTGGCTGTGGGGACCGCTCGGCGGTTTCATCGCGGTCCCGGCGCTGCTTGTCGTCTTCGCGCTCGCCCGCAACATCATCCCGGGCACCGCCTGGTGGGATGGCGACTTCCGCTGAAACCGACGGCGCCGAATTCAGACCAGCGGGCGTGATGTGTCGTTCAAGCCTTCCCAGCGCGCCAGCTTCTTCAAGCCTTCCATGTCCCTGATCTCGCAGCCGCCATCGCGCCACGCCAGCAGCTTGCGGTCGGACAGCTTGCGGATCGTCTTGTTGGTATGAACCAGCGAAAGGCCGAGCGTGTCGGCGAGATGCTGCTGCGTCAGGGGAATCTGCTGCGGCTGCATCCCGTTGAGGCCGACGGTATGGGCCCGGCTGCCGATGAAGGCGACCAGATAGGCCGCCCGCTCGATCGCGCTTCTCCGGCCGAGGCTTAAAAGATTCTCGTCCAGTATCTGCTCCTCGCGCGACGCGATCCAGGTGATGTCGAAAGCGAGACCGGGATGATTGCGGTAGAGTTCCGTGAGTTGGTCCCGTTCGAACACGCACAGCAGCATTGGCGACAGCGCTTCGACCGAATGCTGCATCTCCCCCAGCAGGCTGCCCTGCAGCCCGAGGAGATCGCCGGGCATCATGTAGTTCAGGATCTGCCGGCGGCCGTCGGAGAGCAGCTTGTAGCGGAATGCCCAGCCGGACAGCACGGTATAGAGATGGGCGCTGTGGTGGCCTTCCATGAGCACCGTCGCGCCCTTGTCGACGGCCAGTTCGCCGCGCTTGAAGCGGCTGACGAAGGCCAGTTCCTCCTTGGTGAAATCGCGGAATGTCTTCATCGGCCGCAACGGGCATTTTTCGCACGGAATGTTCGTGCCGGCCGCCGCCTTCAGGTCCTTCGCCTGCAATTGAGCCCCCATTTACACTCCTCGCAAAGCCTTGCGCCTCATGTGGTATGCCCAAAGCTCGCCGATGTCTTTTTTAAATGACATACCTCTTAATTACCGCCATGAATCGCCGCCTTCACAGGAGATGACGATTGGCCGGCTTGCTTGATGGACTGCGTATACTGGTGCTCGAAGACGAATTCCTGATCGCCATGGATGTCGAGCAGATCTGCCGTGACGAAGGCGCCGCCGATGTCGTGATCGCCCGCAGCATAGCCGACGCAGAGGCGGCAACATCCTCCTTGGATTTCGATGCGGCCATCCTCGATCTGCTGCTGGGCAGCGTCTCGACACTGCCCTTCGCGGCGACGCTTCGGGAACGCGGCACACCTTTCGTCTTTGCCTCCGGCTATACCGATCTCAAGGAGATCTCGGCATCGTTTCCCGGTATCAAAATCGTCGGCAAGCCCTACTCCGGCGACGACATTCTCTCGGCCCTCGCCCAGGCCCGCCTGCAAACGCAGGTCTAGGACAAGCGCCTCGCGCAGGTCCGTCAGGCGGCGTTCGAACCCATGACCTGCGAGGAGATCGCGTCCGGGCCGAAGTCGGCCTCGCCCGAAATCTTCAAGATATCCTGGAGCCTCGTCCTGGCGCGGCTGACCCGGCTCTTGATCGTGCCGACCGCGCAATTGCAGATTTCAGCCGCCTCCTCATAGGAAAAGCCGGACGCACCGATCAGGATGATCGCCTCGCGCTGGTCCTCGGGCAACTGCTCCAGCGCGTGGCGGAAATCGGCAAGATCGAGCTTGCCGTGCTGGCTGGGATGCACCGCGAGGCGCTCGGTCATGATGCCTTCGGAATCCTGCACCTCGCGTCCGCGCTTGCGCATCTGCGAGTAGAACTCGTTGCGCAGGATCGTGAAAAGCCACGCCTTGAGATTGGTGCCCATCTGGAAGCTGGCGTGCTTGTCCCACGCCTTGACCAGCGTCTCCTGCACCAGATCGTCCGCCTTGTCGGAATTCTGCGTCAGCGATACCGCGAAAGCCCTGAGGCTCGGTATGGTGGCCAGAAGATCCTTCTTGAACTCAGGCGTCACAGCCATCGGCTCAGTCCTCCTTCCGCGCCATTTCGGACGCCTCGAGCTGACTGAGCAGTTGCGCGAAACGGTCCGGCACGTCGTCGGACACCAGTTCGTCATAATATTGTTTGAGCTTGCGGCCGATCTCGGAACTCACGCCGAGAGGATCGGTAGCGTTCTTCGCTCGCGTCGCCGATCCGGCGGAAGCGAAATTGTCTTTTGTCGATATCACAATGTTGCCTGTTCTCATTTTGTTCGGATCAGCCACGGCCCGGACCGCGCGTAATCCCGCCCACATCCGGTCCCAAACGCGATATGATCGACTAGGTTCCCGGCGAAGGAACTTTTTCAGCCCGGACCCGTTGTAGGCGCGGATTGACCATGCCAATTCGTCAAGCACACCCAAGAGGGAATCCCATATGAGTTTGTCAGCAAGCATAGCGCCGCACCTGCCCTATCTGCGTCGTTTCTCCCGCGCCGTTTCCGGTTCGCAGCAGAGTGGCGACGCGCTCGTGGCCGCCATGCTCGAGGCGATCGTCGCCGATGTCGATCTTTTCCCGCAAGCCTCCAACGCCCGCATCGCGCTCTACAAGACCTACGCGAAGCTGTTCACCTCCATCGCCATCCGCGTGCCCGAGGATCATGCCCGGACGGGATGGGAACGCCAGGCCGCCGCCAACCTCGCGGCGCTCTCGCCTCGCCCGCGCCAGGCCTTCCTCTTGGTTTCGGTCGAAGGTTTCAGCGACGAGGAAGCGGCCGAGATTCTCGACGTGGATACGCAGGAATTCAACAAGCTGCTTTCCCAAGCGAGCGCCGAGATCTCGCGCCAGGTGGCGACCGACATCATGATCATCGAGGACGAGCCGCTGATCGCCATGGACATCGAGCAGATGGTGGAGAGCCTGGGCCACCGCGTCGTCGGAACGGCGCGCACCCACGCCGAAGCAACCGCGCTGTTCGGCAAGACCCATCCGAGGATGATCCTCGCCGATATCCAGCTTGCCGATGGTTCGTCAGGCATAGACGCCGTCAACGAGATCCTGACCTCGACCTCGCTGCCGGTGATCTTCATCACCGCTTTCCCGGAACGGCTGCTCACCGGCGAACGGCCGGAGCCCGCCTTCTTGGTGACCAAGCCGTTCAACCCAGAAATGGTCAAGGCCTTGATCAGTCAGGCGCTTTTCTTCGATCGTCAGGCCAAGGCGGCGGCCTGAGGCATTCCGGGCCCGCATGACGGCCGCCACAAGGCGGCCGTTTCTTTTTGGAAACCACCCTTGGGAACCATCCCGCCAGGCTCGCGTTTTCATTCAGCAATTCAGGAGATAGAGCCATGCTGTACTGGGCACTTGTATTTCTTGTCGTCGCAATCATCGCGGGTGCACTTGGTTTTGGCGGCATAGCGGGAACCTCGGCGGGAATCGCGCAGATTCTGTTCTTCATCTTCCTGGCGTTCCTCGTCATATCGCTGATCGCCGGCCTCGTGCGGCGCGCGTAACCGGGCCGCGGCGGAACCCCGAAAGCTGGAAGCCGCACCCCTCAAACGGTTTCCAGCCGCCGCCGGATCACGCTCGCCAAAAGCGGTGGGGTCCGGCGGAACTTTTTGTAAAAGCTGAAGTGGCTTTGTGGAAATGAGAGGGCTCACAGCCGGCTACTGAGTTGAAGTTCGGAACGGGCAATGAGACTGCATTCCATGCCATCAAAGCCCGATCAAGGGAGCAGCCTTCTCAAGGCGCTCGCCAATACGGGCATCTTCATTACTTACTGCGATCTCGATCTTCGCGTGGCATGGGCAGAGAATATCCCTTCCGCCTGGTCGACCCGTCCGGTGGAAGGGCGTCATCTCAGAGAATTTCTCCCGGCCAACGTCGCCGCGGTTCTTACGCGAGCGAAGCAGGACGCGATTTCCACCGGCGTGTCGCGAAAGCTGGAGATCAGCATTCCGGCGGAAGGCGGCGCCGCCTGGTTTTCCCTGTGGATCGATTTGGACCGATCCCCCGAGGGTCCGGTGCAAGGCATCATGACGACGGCCGTCGACATCACCGACCAGAAACGGCGCGAACAGACACTGCGCGCCTTGCTCCGCGAGGTTGCGCATCGCTCGAAGAACCTGCTGGCGATCATTCAGAGCATCGCCACCCAAACCGGCCGCCATTCCGAAAGCGTGGACAACTTCCTGTCACGGTTTCGCGGACGGCTGCAATCGCTGGCGTCGACGCAGGATCTCGTGACCTCCTCCGACTGGCGGGGCGCCGCCCTGCACGAACTGATCCTCGGCCAGGTCGGCCGATACACCGCCGACGCCGTGCAAAGCATCAGGCTCGACGGCGACAACCCCTATCTCAATCCAAACGCCGCCCTGCATATCGGCCTGGCGCTGCATGAACTAGCCGTCAATTCCGTGAGTTACGGCGCCCTGTCGCGGCCCGATGGCTATGTCACCATCACCGCCCGCATCCTCGACAGCCCTTCCGACCCTGCGCTGTCCCTGGCCTGGATGGAGACGATCAGCGTGGCAAGTGCGGCAGTCGGCCAGAAACGCTTCGGCAGCGTCGCCCTGGAGCGGGTCGTTCCGGCTGCTCTCAACGGGTCAGCGACGCTGGAACTCAGCGATACGAGGCTGACATACTCCCTGCTGGTGCCGCAGGGCAATTTCGAAACCGAATAGTCGGCCCGCGAAAAACAGCCGACGCCCAAGCAGCTATAGAGCTTCCATCACCGGCGAGGTGATGTCTTTGGCGGCTGTAACGTCTTCGTTATTCGGGAACCGCGCCGCCGCCCACTTCGTTACTGACGAAAGGAAATTCGTCATGGAACACATAGCGGCTCTCCTGTTGATAATCGGCTGTTCGGGCGATCTCAAGCAGTGCGATGAGATGCCCTCCCCGGTCACGGTCTATGAGACTTACGAAGAGTGCCAGTCGGAATTGGCGCCATCGCTTTCTTCATTCCGCGGCCAGCGTGAAAAACTGTTCGGGCAGTGCGTTTATGTCGATCCGGCCATGGAAGAAGAGGACGCGGAACTCGTCTGGGATATCGGCCGCGACGGCCAGCTTCACGCCTCGATCGAGGCCACCAATGCCCAGATAGCCGCCACCGTCGACCGGTCAACGAAGACTTCCGGTATTCGGCCGTAAGATTGTGGCATCTGCCGCAACTTGATGTGCCATCTGCGTCAATTTCAGCGAGCGCAATGGACTAAGCCATGCTATTCGTGCCTTCCGCATGGAGGGAAGAATGCGCGCACTGGCGATGACGAAGATCACCCTGGTCCTGGCTGCGGGCGGCGTGCTCGCGAGTTGCACCACCCCCGCTCCGCCAGCGGTCGACCCTGCGGCTGCTATTGCAGCCAGCAAGGTGGAGACCGCCGGTGCCACCAAGGTAGGGCCCGCCTCACGCCCAGGCTTCTGCACCTACAAGACAGCCGCGGGCGGCCTCTACGAAGCGAAGTGCTAGGAAAGGGCGTCCTCCTCGGCTTGTGACCCGGCGCGGCCCTTGGCCCCGCCGAGACCCAGCGAGTTCCGCTCGAACTCCCGGTCGAGCGGAACATCGATGTCGATTGACAAACCCGTATCGGTGAACGCCCGCGTAATATTTCCGTTCAGCTCGCGCGTGATGTTCATCTCGATGAGTTTCGTACCGAAGCCGGAACGGCGCGTCGTTTCCTGATGCTTCGACCCCTGCTCCTGCCAGCGCAACCTGAGCCGTCTTTCGGATGCCGCCCGTTCCACTGTCCAGGTTACATTCAGCGCCGACATCGAACTGGCGACGGCGCCATATTTGAGCGCGTTGGTGGCAAGTTCGTGGAACGTCAGCCCCAGCGCCTGGGTCGTCTGCTCGTTGAGGAGCACCTTCGGTCCGTTCAGCGCATCCTCCGGCATCGTCTTGCCGAACACCTGCTCCAACTCCATCCGCAGCAGGTCGCCGAGTTCAACCTTCTGCCAGCGCGACCGCGTCAGCATATCCTGCGAGGCCGCCATGGATTGCAGCCGCGCGGCAAACGATGCGGAAAACTCCTTCAAGTCGGCGGAGTTCGCCGCCGTCTGCCGCGCCATGGCAAGTACCCGGGTTATCGAATTCTTGATCCGGTGCTTCATCTCCTGGAGCATCAGGTCCTTTTCGGCGAGGCTCCGCTCGGTCGCGTCGTGCAGCCGCGATTTCGCTTCGTAGGTGCGTTCCTGGTAGCGGGCGAGCGCAGCCATGGCGGCGGCCAGCATCAGTCCGGCGAGCCCCAGCAGGATCGGCAGCGCCCGCGACGACGGCCGCTGGAAACCGCTGGTCGGGCGGAACTGCAGCGTCCACTCCCTGCCCGCCACGATCAGCTTGCGCGTCACCAGGAAATCGTCCGAAAACCGCGTATCGGGCGGCGCCTCGGAGCGGAACAGCAGCGTGTCGGGCGATGGCGGCCCGTCATGCACCTCGACATTGACGGGCAGGATCGGCGGCTTGACCAATGCGGAGTAAAAAAGCTCGGCCGTGCGGAAAACAACATAGACCAAACCGACGGACGGGTTCTCGGCGCCGTCGGGATCGGCGGCCTTGGCCCGCAAGGCCGAATAGACGAGGATGCCCGGCGCCTGCTGGTTGCTGCCGGTGTTCTGCCCCAGCACCACCCGGCTCGTCGACTTCGCTCCCTCGCTTGCCAGCGCCGCCTGGATCGCAGTGCGGCGTGCAGGTTCCGAATACATGTCGAAACCGATCGCCGCCTGCGAATTCTCGTCAAGCGGCTCGAACAAGGTGACGGGCGCGCGCCATGCCTCCTCGGACGCCGGAAATATTTTGCGGCCGGAGCCGAAATCGGCGGACAGTCTCTGCTCCACCGCTGCTTCCGCGCCGTTTCTAACCAAGCTCAGGAACCCGACCCCACGCAGGCCCGGAAAATTCTCGTTGGCGTGCAGCGATACAAAATAGCTGCTGAACTCTGCCTTGGTGACGTTGCCGAATCGCGCCTCGAAGAAGGCCTGCGTCGAGACGAGAAGCGACAGGTCGAGATCGAGCCGGCTCTCCAGCCGCCCCAGGGCGTCATCGGCGGCGGCCTCGAACTTGAAGCGTGCAGCCTCCTCGCCGGTGCGATACGCAAAGCCGGCAGTGACTAGGCTGGCGACGGCCACG
The DNA here is from genome assembly GCF_044326205.1 of Mesorhizobium sp. IMUNJ 23232. Classification (NCBI taxonomy): domain Bacteria; kingdom Pseudomonadati; phylum Pseudomonadota; class Alphaproteobacteria; order Hyphomicrobiales; family Phyllobacteriaceae; genus Mesorhizobium; species Mesorhizobium sp. IMUNJ 23232. The sequence continues at coordinate 9,494 of NZ_JBIRCY010000037.1, read as the reverse complement.
GCCGCAAACGCCAGATACGGAAGCAGCTTCTTCAACGCCGGCATTGCCCTCTCGGAGGTACCGACTTTATGGGGTCAGGGCCGCGAGATTGCAATGCACACACGGGAAGGGCTGGCCCAGCCTCCGGTGCAACCATTGTACCTGGATGGCGCCAGCGCTGAAGGCGAACGCTGCCGGTCATGCCGCGGCGGTGGCGACCCTTAGCGCGCCCGGACCAGGAATGGCGCCGGCAGGGCATTTGCCGAGGATGATCATGCCCAGCACCTCGTCCTGGGTGACGTCCTGGGTGCGCGCCGAGCCGACGACCTGGCCGTTCTTCATCACGCAGACACGGTCCGCCAGGTCGAAGACGTCGTGGATGTCGTGGCTGATCAGGAAAATGCCGATGCCCTCGGCCTTCAACTGCTTCACCAGTTCGCCGACCTGCGCCGTCTCCTGGGGCCCAAGCGCCGCCGTCGGCTCGTCCATGATCAGGATGCGTGCGTTGAACAGGATGGCACGGGCAATCGCCACCGACTGCCGCTGGCCGCCGGAGAGTTTCACCACCGGCTCCTTGAAACGCTGGAAGCGCGGATTGAGCCGCCCCATCACCTTGCGGGCCTCCGCTTCCATCGCGGCATCGTCCAGCGTGCCCCAGCCGGTCATCAACTCGCGGCCGAGAAAAAGGTTGGCGGCGGCGTCGACATTGTCAGCCAGCGCCAGCGTCTGGTAGATCGTCTCGATCCCGTATTTCTTGGCGTCGCGCGGGTTGGAGATCGACGCCTCCTCGCCATTGACGAAGATCTGCCCGTGGTCGCGCTTGTAGGCGCCGGACAGGATCTTGATCAGCGTCGATTTGCCCGCGCCATTGTGGCCGAGCAGGGCCACGACCTCGCCGGGATAGAGGTTGACCGACGCGTCGTCGACGGCGCGGATGCCGCCGAAGGCGATCGAGATGTTGCGCATGTCGATAAGAGGTGTGCGGGTATCTGCCATCGTTTCCTCCCTCAGACGCGCTTGCGGTAGACGGTGTCGAGCCAGACGGCGACGACCAGCACGGCGCCGACGACGATGCTCTGCAGCGGCGAGTCGACGCCGAGCAGCACCATGCCGGACTGCAGCGACTGCATCAGCAGTGCGCCGAGCATGGCGCCGATGACCGTGCCGGAACCGCCGGCGAGCGAGGTTCCGCCGATCACGGCGGCGGCGATGACCAGCAATTCGTCGAGCGTTCCGAGCGAGTTGGTCGACGAGTTGAGGCGCGCCGACGAGACCGCCGCGCTGATCGCCGCCAGCACGCCCATGATCATGAACACCTTCATGGTCACCCAGCGCGTCTTGATGCCGGCGAGGTTCGCGGCCTCCGGGTTGCCGCCGATGGCGAAAACGTAACGGCCGAAGCGGGTGCGGTTGGTGACGAAGGTCATGACGATGCCGACAGCGATCGCGATCAGCACCGGAATGGCGATGCCATGGGCGATGAACAGCCCGCCCTCCGGCACGGTGATGCCGTTCTCCTCCGCGTAGCGTTTCACGATACCAGCCGGCCAGGGATAAGAATTGGCGATCCATACAGCGCCGAGGATGATGCCGCAGGTGACGACCCCCCTCAGCACCTCGGCCCACACAGGCCTCAGCGGAAAGCGGAACCGCTTGCGCTGCCGGCGCGCATGCAGGAGCATCAGCACGACGGCGCCGCAGGCCACGATGGCGAGCACCCAACTCCAGCGCGCGCCGATCGAGCCCTGCGGGCCGCCGCCCATCAACTGGAAGGTGGCGTCGAGCGGCGCGATCGTCTGGCCGCTGGTCACCCACCACGCCGCGCCGCGCCAGACCAGCAGGCCACCCAGCGTCACGATGAAGGCGGGAACATCCATATAGGCGATGATGAAACCCTGGAACGCGCCGATCAAAAGGCCGATCGCCAGCCCGATGGCCAGCGCCAGCACCCAGATCCAGGGATTGCCGAGCTCCAGCCCGACGACGCGGACGAGGAAATGCACCTGGACAAATCCCATGATCATGCCGACCACGCCTTCCACCGATCCCACCGACAGGTCGATGTTGCGCATGACGATGACCAGCACCATTCCTGTCGCCATGATCGCCACTGACGATGTCTGGACGGAGAGATTCCAGAGGTTGCGGGCGGCGAGGAAGGTGCGGCTGTCGAATTCGAACGGGTTGACGCCGATCCGCACGCTCGAGATGAGCTGAAGCCCGATCCAGATGATCAGCAGCGCGCCGACCATGCCGAGCATACGCGTGTCGATCTCGGTTGCCTTGAGGAAGCGTCCGATCCCCGAGAGTTCGGACGCGCGAGCACGATCAGGCGCCGCGCCGTGTGTGGCATCGGTCATGATGATCTCCTCCCTTCCGGTCTGCCATCTGTCGCAGCTTGCCGGCGTTTTTCTACCTTAGAGCAATGTCCGATCAGATTGAACCGTTCTGCCGGCGATGGTTTGGGCCAACGACGAGGGCTTCATCGCAGGTCGGGCTTCAATCTGATCGGACATTGCTCTGGAAAAGCGCCGCGGTTTTCGCAAACCGCGGCGCCATGGGTTCGTTTGCCTAAGCCGCTCAGTTGCAGGCAGCGACCGACCCGGCCGCGACGCCGGCGCAGGCGGCATCCTTGGAGATCCAGCCGGCGTCGATGACGACGTTCAGATTGTCCTTGGTGATGGCAACCGGGGTCAGGAACACCGACTTTACGGTGTTGCCACCCGGCGTGGTGAAGTCAACCGCGCCGGCAATGTCGGCATTCTTCTTGCCGTCGGCGAGTTGCGAGGCGATCTCGGCGGCGGCCTTGCCGAGTTCGCGCGCGTCCTTCCACACCGACACAGTCTGCGTGCCGAGGGCGATGCGGTTGAGCGCCGCCTGGTCACCGTCCTGGCCGGACACCGGCACCGAGCCGGCAAGGCCCTGCGCCGTGAGAGCTGCGATGGCGCCGCCGGCGGTACCGTCATTGGAAGCCACGACAGCGTCGACCTTGTTGTCGTTGGCGGTCAGGAACTGCTCCATGTTCTTCTGGGCATTGGCCGGCAGCCAGCCGTCGGTATAGGCCTCGCCGACATTCTTGATCTTGCCGGCGTCGACCGCTTCCTTCAGCACTTCCATCTGGCCGGAGAACAGGAAGTCGGCGTTCGGATCGGCGCCCGAGCCCTTGATGAAGACATAGTTGCCCTCGGGCTTGACGGCGAACACGCCCTTGGCCTGCAGGCGGCCGACTTCCTTGTTGTCGAAGGTGAGGTAAAAGACGTCCTTGTTCTCGATCAGGCGGTCGTAACCCACCACCGGAATGCCCTCATCAACCGCCTTCTGCACAGCCGGGCCGATCGCCGAGGCGTCCTGCGCCAGAATGATGAGCGCGTTGGCGCCCTGGCTGATCAGGCTTTCGACGTCGGTAAGCTGCTTGCCGGGGTTCGACTGCGCGTCGGCGGAGATATATTTGTCGCCGGCGGCCTCGATGGCGGCCTTCATTGCGGCCTCGTCGGTCTTCCAGCGCTCTTCCTGGAAATTCGACCAGGAGACGCCGATGACCTTGTCCTTGGCGCTGGCGACGGTCGCGAGCGAAAAGGACAGCGCGACACCCGCCAGCATGGCGGCTGCGAATTTCTTCATGATTTCCTCCCTAGCGCCCGTACGGCGCACTCAACTTGGCGAGGCCCTTTTTTTCGAGCCCCGAAAAAATATGTCCCAGCAGCGCTTTTCTGTCAATGCGGATTCCTATCGCGATCACCATTTTTTCGAGCTCCGAAATAATGGTGACATGCCCGGCGGCTTCTGCCACTATCTCCTGAAGCCGGCCGCTTACATGAGCCGGCGCAGGGAGGAAGGCTTACAAATGTCCGTCGGCATCCGTCACGACGACTTGCGCAAACGCAATCGCGCCATGGTCATTTCGGCGGTGCGCCGCGCCGGCCAGGCGTCGCGTACCGAGATTGCCGCGACAACCGGGCTCAGCCATTCCACCATCTCGGCGATCTCGTCGGACCTGATCGTCGAGGGCATCCTCGCCGAGACCAAGGGCGGCGAGGCAAATGCGCTGAAGCGGGGCCGCCCGCAGGTAGCGATCGGCCTTCATCCGGAAGCAGCGACGGTGGTCGCCATCGTCCTGCTGTTCAACTTCCTGTCCGTGTCGGTGGTCGACTTCGCCGGCCACACCATCGCCGAGGAACAGAAGAAGCTCTCGACCTTCCATCTGTCCGAGGACGAACTGGTCGGCGAGTGTATTGCCATGGTCAAACGCCAGCTTGGCAAGCGCGCCGTCTCCGGCCGGCCCATCAGCCGGATCGTGCTCGCCATCCAAGGCACCACCGACGCCGACAATCACACCTTGCTGTGGTCGCCGATCACCAAACACGAAGGAATTGATTTCGGCGGACGCCTGGAGCGCACTTTGGGTGTTCCTGTGACCGTCGAGAACGACTGCAACATGATCGCCGTAGCCCTGCGCTGGCGCGACCCCGAGCGCTACCGCAGCGACTTCATCGCCATCCTTCTGTCGCACGGCATCGGCATGGGGCTGGTGCTGAAGGGCGAACTCTTCACCGGCACGCAGTCATCCGGCGGCGAGTTCGGCCACATGGTGCACAGGCCCGACGGCGCGCTCTGCCGCTGCGGACGGCGCGGCTGCGTCGAAGCCTATGCGGGAAACTACGCGATCTGGCGCAGCGCCAGCGGCGCCAGCGAGGACGAGGCGCCGATATCCGACATCGGCGCCGACGACATGGCGAAGCTGGCGGCTGCCGCCCGCGACCATGACGGGCCCGAGCGCGAGGCCTATCGCCGGGCCGGCGAAGCGCTGGGCTACGGCCTCGGCAGCCTGTTCGCGCTGATCGACCCGGCGCCAGTGGCGATGGTCGGCATAGGCGCGGGCGCCTTCGACTTGATCGAGCCGGCGCTGCGATCGGCCATCGGCATGACCGCCGGCGGCCAACACTCGAAGGCTATCTCGTTTGCCGCCTACAGCGACGAAGTCCCGCTGATCGCGCTGGGCTGCGCCATGCGCGCGCTCACCTTCATTGACGAGGAAGTGCTGGCGGCGGGTGGCCCGGCCATGACACGCGGCAAGGACGTGGCGTAGATACCTTAATGGCTCTACGCCGATCCAGCGCAGCCTTGGCCACGCTCAGCGATAGTTGATCGGAAGGCGGACCGTTCTTTGGGCCTTCGACAGATCGGGAGGCGGGGCGGGAACCGGCGACGAGCGCCTCACAAGGTTGACAGCCTCGGCATCCAGCTTCGGATTGCCCGACGATCCGGTCACGGATACGGAAAGGATATCGCCGCTGGGGCCAACAGCAAATGCCACGTTGACTTTGCCCCGTCCGCCTCCGTTTCGCTGGCGCCGGGAAATATGTGCGCGAACTTTTGACCCCCACTGGGCAGGCGAAACTTTCGAGCCGCTGCCACCGCTCGCACCCGCCGAGGCTGCCGCCGTCGGTGCATTTTGGGCGGATTTTTTCGCGGCCGTGCTCGCCTTCGGCGAGGGCTGTTTCTTCGGCGGCGCCTTTGTCGCCTCCTTGGTCTTTTCGACAGGTTTGGCTTTTTCAGCCGGCTTTGCCTTCGTTGCCGGCTTCGGCTCCTCGACCGGCTCGTGCCTGGCCGGAGCCGGCTCGGCCTCTGCTTCCACCGGGCGCGGCTCCGGCACCGCAACCGCAACCTCGGGCAAGGGAGCCTCCAAGATATCCGGAATGACTTCCTCGGCCTCGGCGGTCGTCGGGTCAGCCGTCGGCTCGACCATTTCCGGCACGACCTCGGATGTTTCCTCCACCGATTCCGCAACGGCCTCCGCCACCGCCGCTTGCTCGCTCTGGTTCGGATCGACCGGCCGCGCAGTTTCCGGCGCGGTTTCCTTGACCACCGTCTCCTGCAGCGGATCGACCTCGTCGAATTCCTCGACCTGATCGACCCGCGAATCGGCGACCGGTACGGTTTCCGCCACCTCGACCGGTTCGTCGGCCGCCTGCGCATCGAAACTGTCGACCGTGTCCGGCGTATCGGACGGCACCGCTTCCGGCTGGACCGTCGCCGGCGCAAGATCGATCATGATCGCGGCGGGAGCCGCCTCGGCGGGCGGCGGCTCCACGCTGCCCCATCGGTAGGCCTGCCAGCCGGTTCCGACATGCGCCACGAGCGCCACGAGAGCCGCCGCCGACCACAGCAGGATCTCGCGGCGATCGAAGCGGCGCAAGACAAGGCCGGGCTCGGCCTGCACGCTCATTCGGCACGCCCGGCGGGCACAGATGTGGCCGCGCCGGCGTCCGCGGGAAAAGTCTCCAAGCCGACCAGTGCAATCTTCAGATAGCCTGCCCCACGCAGGATGTTCATCACGTCCATCAGCTCGCCATAGTCGACGGCGCGGTCGGCACGCAGAAAGACGCGCTGCTGCTTGTCGCCCGCCGTGGCGCTGTCGAGCGCGGCGGCAACCGCTTCCCGGCCAACCGTGTCGTTGCCGATGGAAAGAGAAAGGTCATCCTTCAGCGTGACGTAGAGCGGCTTGTCGGGACGCGGCGAAACGGTCGCGGTCGACGCCGGCAGGTCGACATTGACGTCCACCGTCGCCAGGGGTGCGGCCACCATGAAAATGATCAGCAGCACCAACATTACATCGATGAACGGCGTAACGTTGATCTCGTGGTTCTCCTCGAGCTCGTCGCCGTCAAAGGATTCGCGGACGCCGCCGGCCATGGCGCCTACTCCGCCGCCTCGCGGGAAACATCCGCCGTCCGCGCCACATGCAGCGGCTGGCGCTTGCGTGACATTGTGCGGAAATCGAGGTCGCGGCTGACCAGCCGCTCGACGGCGGCCGCCGCGTCGGCCAGCGCCTGCCGATAGCCGACGATCGAGCGGGCGAAGACGTTGTAGATGACCACCGCTGGAATGGCCGCGACGAGGCCGATCGCCGTCGCCAGCAGGGCTTCCGCGATGCCCGGCGCGACGACGGCAAGATTGGTCGTCTGCGCCTCGGAAATGCCGATGAAGGAGTTCATGATGCCCCAGACGGTACCGAAGAGGCCAACGAAGGGAGCCGTAGAGCCGATCGTCGCCAGCACGCCGGTGCCTTTGCCGAGCCGCCGCCCAGCCTGCGCCTGAATACGGCCGAGCCGCGATGCGACACGCTCCTTCAGCCCGTCGGCTGACGCATGGTCGAGCGCTTCGGCGGAAAGCCCGACCTCGTCCGCCGCGGCCCTGACCAGTTCCGCGCCCGGCCCGGCGCGCCGGCCGACCTGGCCGACTGCTTCATCGAGGCCCCGCGCCGAACCCAATATGCGCAGCACGCCGCGCAGCCGGGTCCTTGCACCGGTGATTTCCAGCGTCTTGGCCAGCCACACGGTCCAGGTGACCAGCGAGGCGAAGGCAAGCCCGATCATCACGCCCTTGACCACCCAGTCGGCGGCCATGAACATTCCCCACGGCGACAGATTGTGCGGAAGGGTCGAGCGGTCGGCGCCATCCGTTGGCGGCGCAAGCTGGTCGAGCGCAATTCCGCCTGCGGCACCGGGCGCCGCATCCTGCGCCGGCACTCCAGGCGCCCGCGCGTCGGGTGATGGAGATTGAGGAGAGGTCGCCGGCCCGGCAGCGGGTGCCGCCTGTGCCGGAGCGGTCTCGGTCACGGCAGGCGAAACACCCTGCCCGGATTCCTGCGCCGCGGCCGGACCGCCGGCGAGAGAAAGAACCAGAAAGACCGACGCAAGGTGCCAGAAGCGCACGCCATTCCGGCTTCCAGAGGAAAAACTCTTCACGAATCCCAAACTCGACTCCCGCTCTCGTCTTCCGGCATTCCGCGCGGCAAGCGGGACATCGAGGCCATCCCATCATGCGCCGACCATAGGCCGAGCCGGAGAACATCCTGCGCCGCGGCTTCGGCACGAAGCCCGCGAAACGACCGACGGCGCGCATCGATCGCGAATGGGGATTAACATTCTTGACTATTTCATTCAACAATAATTTGGCGAAGACATCGCCGTAGGCTCGACCGGCCGGTTCATGCCCAGCGACCCAAGCCAGCCGAGGCTTACAGTTTCGTCCGCCACGTTTCCGGTATCCGGCAGATCGCACGTCGGACTGCAACTGCGATCATGTCAGACGCCTCGGGCTTGAAAGGAGGCTCGAACTAGTCTCTGCTGTGGACATCGCTCGGGGGGCTGGACTCTCTATTCAGGAATGCCGGGAGGAGACATGGATCTGTTCGATCTGTCTGGCGAGGTGGCAGTCGTGACCGGTGCCGGTAGCGGTATCGGCCAGGCAATCGCGATTGGACTGGCGGAAGCCGGCGCAGATGTAGCCTGCTTCGGCCATGCTTCGAAAGGCGGGCTTGAGGAGACGGCGGCAAGGATCACCGCACTCGGTCGCAAGGCACTCGTGCTGACCGGATCGGTCACCTCGGAAGAAAATCTTACGGCCGCGATAGCCCGCATCGAGGGCGAACTCGGCCCGCTCTCCGTCGCCGTCAACAATGCCGGCATTGGCGGTTCCGATCCGGCCGACACGATGCCAATCGAGAAATGGGACCGGATCTACGACGTCAACGTCAAGGGCGTCTTCCTGTCGTGCCAGGCGCAGGCGCGCGTCATGTTCGCCCGCAACAAAGGCTCGATCATCAACATCGCCTCGATTTCCGGCTCGATCGTCAACCGCGGCCTCACCCAGGCACACTATAATTCGTCGAAGGCCGCGGTCATTCACCTATCCAAGAGCCTCGCCATGGAATGGGTAGGCCACGGCTTACGGGTCAATATCATCAGCCCCGGCTATACGCTGACACCGATGAACCAGGGCGAACGCAACAAGGTTTTCGCCGAAAGCACGCCGATGGGCCGCTTGGCGGAATCGGAAGAGATGGTCGGCCCGGCCGTCTTCTTGGCCAGCCGTGCGTCGTCCTACGTCACCGGCCTCGACCTCCTCGTCGATGGCGGCTTCGTCTGCTGGTGAACGCAGGAAGCCCGCGGGAGGCGGGCCATCAGCAGGTTCATTCCTGGAAAGGTTTTGGTTGCGGGGGCAAGATTTGAACTTGCGACCTTCAGGTTATGAGCCTGACGAGCTACCGGGCTGCTCCACCCCGCGCCACCAAAGGCAGGCTTGTGCCTGCGCGATACTGTCCTGCAAACAGAAAAGGCCGCTTTCGCGGCCCTGGCCGCCATGTGGCGGACTGTTCGTTAGGAGAAGATTTTTCATGCGTTTCGCAGACCTGGCAGCGACCTACTCTCCCGCGTCTTGAGACGAAGTACCATCAGCGCTGGAGCGTTTCACGGCCGAGTTCGGAATGGGATCGGGTGCAGCCGCTCCGCCATAACCACCAGGTCGGCGAAAAGCATGTTGTTTCGAGAAGCTGTTGTCTTTCGTGCCGCCATCGTTGCGCAATCAAGATTGTCGCAATCGCGATGGGCATTGAGAATGAGAACGATCAAGCCGATCGAGCTATTAGTACCGGTAAGCTTCACACATTGCTGCGCTTCCACACCCGGCCTATCAACGTGGTCGTCTTCCACGGCTCTAAGGGAATACTCGTT